>NZ_JBFREO010000006.1:0-214270 GCF_052114325.1 Glutamicibacter sp. MCAF14 | reverse complement strand
ACTGCGGATCGTCCGTGGATGGAGACCAGTCCCATGACGTCATCGAGTCGTTCGTGGGGTTGTGCCAGGACGATGGGCATCCCTTCCCTTCAGCCGTAGGAGGCCAGATGGATGCGGGCTTGGCGGGAGCCAAGGATATGCTTGACGTGTTCAGCGGTGTGGGATCTTAGGCTGTGGATGGACATGGCGGGCCTCCGCTCTTGCGGCTCTTGCGGTATTTCCAGTTAGAGCCCTGCCGCGATGCGTTGTCGTGGATGGTGCAGGTGCCAGGTTTGCCACGGGTACTATCGCGGAGTGTTCTTTCGACGGTACGCGCAATTCCCTCATATGGATACCCGACAGCATTATTGCGATGTTTGTGCTTCCTTCGCGCCCGAAGGACGCGAAGTGGCTTCCGGCAGCCGAGCGTGATTGGCTCGAAAACAAGCTAGCTGAGGAAACCATAGTGGAACAGTCCGAACGTCTACCCCTGATGAAAATCTTGTTGAGCCCTAAGATCCTTATCCTGGCACTCGTATACGCGAGCACTGCTGCTATCAGCCAGGGCCTGTCCCTGTGGCAGCCACAGATGATCAAGTCTTTCGGCCTGACCGATGTACAAGTTGGCTGGATTAACGCTGTTCCGTTTGCTGCGGCCGTGATCGTGATGCTGCTCTGGAGCCGATACTCGGACAAGACACGCAAGCGCGTAATGTCGACGGTCATCCCAATGTGCGTTGCAGCTGTGGGACTGATCTTCATTCCGTGGGCGGTCTCACTGCCATTGTTCATGATTGTTGTTTCTATTGTTCTCATGGGCACGTATGCCTCGAAGGGCCCGTTCTGGAGCCTGTCGACTGAGTGGATGGGTAAACGTGAAGCCGTTGCTGGTGTGGCCATGGTCAACGCTCTCGGTTCGCTGGCAGCCTTTGGAGGAAACTGGGTTATCGGTGCCATTCATGACAATACCGGCAGTTTCGGGCTGTCAATGTTGCCATTGATGATCCTTGGTTTTGTCAGCTCTGCAGTACTGATCATTGCCGCACGAGCTCAAGGTAAGAAGACTCTGAATGTGTAGCGCTAGATATCGTGTTTATGGTGCGACCCCAAAGTCCACAATTAACACCGAGGCCTATACACTGTTCGCCATCTGGGGGCTAAACCAGTCGAATCAAAAATTTGTGTCTCCGAAACTTGACCAGCTCACCTGAAGGCTCGTGCGTCGAGGGACATCTTTGGTTCCGTGGCCTGTAAATAGCTTTTGGGTTGGAGACGTAGGTCTCCGTGTTGTGGACCTTGAAGGGCGTTTTAGAAGCGTGTGGACCGTCGGCCAGATGAGCTGAATTCTTGCGCTATTGCGCTCAGTTATGGAGGCCGTGCATGGGCCACGATCACTCGTCGTAGGCGAACTCAGGTACCGCAGCTTGTGGCTTGTGTGCGGGCGGTCGTTTGGTTCCTGCTGTCCACGTGGGTGCAGGAAAAGCAGCGCAGCGGATAGGGCTTTTGCTGTGCACATGTGGGCAGGAGGCTACCCACGTAACCAGGAATAAATAATGGGTCGGCACTTACCGTGAGGTGAGTGCCGGCCCATTGCTGTGCGCTTGTTTAACTTTCGGCTGCTGGGGTCGTTTCGTTGGCTTTTTTGCGAGCCCGGCGACGGGACGGTGTGCCGATCTTGTTCAACTCGGTTTGCGTCCAGCCCTTCTTGAGTGCAGCGTTGAAAGCTTGCTTTTCCATAATTCTTAACACTCTCCGTCAAACGTTAAAAGGCCTCCTGACCAGATTTTTTGATCTGTTTCAGGAGGTCTTTTGTGTTGGAGTAGTTTAGGACTTACTCATCTAGGTTGTAGGTGCTTTGATCCGGTTGCTCATGGTGATGTGCAGGGTTCCCAGCAGGGGAGCGACGATCACTTTCAAGTCGTGGATGATCAGCACGTGTTCCCGATCGTCGAGATCTATGACGGCACGGATTCGTTCACCGCGCACCGCGAGAGCGACCACTTCGCCGAGATCGACGGGCCACAGAGCATCCCACTGCTGTAGGTGCGGGTGGTCGTCGGCTACGCGGGTCACGGCGTGATCGGCTGAGTTTGGAGGATCAGTACGCCCTGCCCAGATCGGCACCCACGCCGCGCGCGTTCCCCAGCTGCAGTGCCATGTCGGCCCGCAGCGACGAGACATCGGTCGCGGCGGTAATAAAGGTGAACCCCTGCTCGGCGCGCCGAGCGGCCTGCAGTCCGTCGGCGCAGTGTACGCCGGCGATCTTTCCGCGTTCCTTCGCAGCGGCGATCACACGGTCCAGCTCCTCGTCCAGAAGCGGCAGGATCGCGTCCTCGACCGGCACACGTGCGCCGAGCGCCAAGGAGAGGTCGTATGGCCCGACGTAGACGCCGTCGACCCCGTCGACGTCCAGGATGGCCTCAACCTCAGCCAGCCCCGACGCTGTTTCGATCATCGCGAGCACAGTGACCGACGCATCCGTCTCTGCTGGCGTCGCACTGAAGTGCGGCCCGAGTCGCATGGGACCGAAGGAACGAATTCCGCCTGAGGTTGGGTATCGGGCAGCCAATGCCGCCGTGCGAGCCTCGACGGCGGAGTCGATCAACGGGACGATCACGCCTCGCGCGCCCGCATCGAGCACCCGCCCGATCTCGGCGGCGCTGTTGGTCGAGACACGGGCGAACGGCACGGCGCCACCGGCCGCGATCGCGACCAGCGCACGTACCTGGGCGTCATAGCCGAGCAGGCCATGTTGGCCGTCGATGCACACGTAGTCGAAGCCAGCGCGGGAGATCTGCTCGGTCGCGACGATGGAGTCGAGCGTTACCCAGGCGCCCACGCGGGGCGCCTGGGTCAGCGCGGTCGAGAGCTGCTCAGACATCGAGCTCCTCGTTGTGGCGCACCTTCACGAATGCAACCGAGATGAATCCGACGACGGCGCAGAGCGCCACGAAGATCGCCACCGGGACCCAGCTGCCCATGAACGCGGCCAGCAGCGCCGTCGCGATGAGCGGAGCCGGACCACCCACGATCGCGGCGCCAAGCTGGTAGCCCACCGAGGCGCCCGTGTAGCGGATCTCAGGTGCGAAGTTCTCGGCCAGAACCGTGCCGATAAGCGAGCCGTAGGTCGGCCAGATGACCGCGAAGGAGACGATGATCGCGCTGCCCGCGAGCCACAGGTTACCGCTCGAGAGCATGGCGAGGTAGGGGAAGATGAAGATCGCCACGGCGACTGACCCGACCAGGAACACCTTCTTGCGCCCGATGCGGTCGGAGAGCCCACCATAGAAGAGCATGCTGCCGATGCCGAGGACCGAACCGACGAGTATGAACGCCAGGATTGACGCGAAGTCATAGCCGAGACCGATGGTGTAGGAGATCGAGAACGTTGCGAAGATGAAGAACGTGCTCGTCTCGACGAACTTCGCGCCAGTCGAGATCAGCACTTCACGCCAGTAGTGCTTCAGCACGGTCACGATCGGCAGCTTCTGCTTGGTGCCCTCGGCCCGCACCTTGCGGAACGAGGGCGTCTCGTCGATACGCGCGCGGATCCACAGGCCGGTGACGAGTAGCACGCCCGAAAGGAGGAACGGAATGCGCCAGCCGAAGCTTTCGAACGCCTCCTCGGGGAAGACGGCGCGCGCCGCGATCGTGACGATGTTGCCGAGCGCAAGGCCAGCCAGTGCGCCGATCTGCGGAACGGCGCCGTAGAAGCCACGGCGGTTCTTGGGCGCGTACTCGACCGCGAGCAGCAGGCCGCCGCCCCACTCGCCACCGAGCGCTAGGCCCTGCACCAGGCGCAGCAGCGTCAGCAGGATCGGCGCCATCACGCCGATCGCCGCGTACGAGGGCAGCACACCCATAAGCACCGTGGCGACGCCCATCAGGGTCAGGGTGATGACGAGCGTCTTCTTGCGCCCGATGCGGTCGCCGATGTGGCTGAAGATGACGCCGCCGATGGGGCGCACGGCGAAGGCCAGGGCGAACGAGCCGAAGGCCAGTAGCGAGCTGACTACGGGGTCTGCGCTAGGGAAGAATTGGGTGTTGAAGATGACGGTCGCCATCGTTCCGTATAGGAAGTAGTCGTACCACTCGATGGTGGATCCGACGGCACTGCCCCAGAGCGCGCGGCGGCGATCTTTGGCCGTGACGACGATTTCGGGCCTGTCGTTCGGCAGCTTCTCATCTTTAGTGGCGGTCATACTGTTTCCTTTGAAAGCGACGCGGATGCGTAGTTGGGGATGGCGACGAGAGGTTGCGACCCGGGAACGAGGATGGGACGCCCGACGGCACCCGTGCGCAGGTGCTCGATCGCCTCATTGGCGTCTTCGAGCGCGAAGGTCTGGTCGAGCAGGCGGTCGAGCGGAAGACGCCCTGCCTTGTACAGGCGCAGGATCTCTGGGAGCTGCACGGGCGTGTTCGACGATCCGTAGAGCGCGCCGACGATCCGGCGGTCACCCTGCACGAGCATGTTGATCGGGATCGAGAGCTCCTCGCCGGCCGCGCCAAGCCCGACTACGACTTCGGTGCCGCCGGGTCGCAGCGAGTCGAACCCGGCGCGGATCGTGGAGGGGCGGCCGATGGCCTCGAATACGTAGTGGGCGCCGTCTCCGGTGATCTCAAGCACACGCTCGGTAAAGTCCTCCGCGCTTGAGTCGATGGTGTGGGTCGCGCCGAGCTCGCGAGCCTTCTCGAGGCGCGCAGGCACAACATCCGACACGATGATCTTTGCAGCGCCCACCAGCTCGGCGGCGATCACGGCCGAGAGCCCGACGCCGCCAGCGCCGATGATGGCGACGGTCTTGCCTGTCAGGTCGGGCATACGGTTGAGAACGGTGCCCATGCCCGTGATGACGGCGCAGCCGACGATCGCTGCGATCTCCGAGGGGACATCGGCGTCGATTGCTATAAGCGACTCCTGGGAGACGACTGCGTGCTCGGCAAAGACCGAGTCACCCATGAGGTGGTGATAGCGCACGCCGTCCTTGCTGAGGCGAGTGCCACCGCGAAGCAGGCCGTTGGTCTGGCCGTGTACCTTGCCGAGAGTGCACTGCGCGGGCTTGCCCGAGAGGCAGAACTCGCATTCCCCGCAGCGCGGGCGCCACATGAGCACGACCTTGTCGCCCGGGGCGAAGGTGGTCACTCCGTCGCCGACCTGTTCGACGATGCCGGCGCCCTCGTGGCCGAGCACGATCGGGGTGCGAGCGGCGAGGGCGCCAGAGATGTAGTGCACATCGCTGTGGCAGACGCCGGCGGCCTCGATGCGTACGCGAACCTCACCTGGTCCGGGCAAATCGAGCTCCAACTCTTCGAGTACCAGCGGTGAGCCGGTCTCGTACATCACCATCGCCTTCATGCAGGCGCCTCCTTATTTCTTTGATCGGTGGAGCCTCATCGACTTCGATGCTTCGGTGCGAGGCGGGCTGCTTTGCCCGTGGCGCTGCGCGGCGATCGGCTCTCTGAGACGATCATCACAGTAGGCGGAGTGCATCCGTCATGTACAGCTCAAGTTCCGGTCAGCGGAACTGCTCAGAGGGAGTTGAAGGCGGGGTTCGCTCGGATACGACGGTTAAGCCCGAGGGTGGTGATGCGCACTGCGGGGGCGTACTGCAGCATGTCGGCCTGGCCCGCAGGGCCGGAGACCGATATCGCCGCGATCGGGGTGCCATCGCCGCGCAGGATCGGACAAGCGACGCATTCCACGCCGGGGTTCGACTCTTCGATCTCGTGGGCGTAGCCGTTGTTGCGCACGAGGTCCAATTGCCGTCGCAGGCTCGGCTCGTCGGGGACGGTGCCGGGGCCCAGCAGTTCGAAGGTTTCGGGGATAGCCATGTCGACGACCGCCTCGGCAGAATGCGCCAACACTGCCTTGCCACCCGCAGTCGCATAGGCGGGAACGCGCCCACCGACTCGCGAGCGGATCGCCATGTCAGCATCGTGACCGCGCAGGATCTCGACGTAGACCTGGTCGGTGCCCTTTAGCACGCTGAGCTGTACGGTCGTTCCGGTCGCCTGGCGCAGATCTGCCATCGCGGCCAACGCGAGCCGTCGCAACTCCTTCGAGCGCTGCACCAGCTCGCCCAGTTCGAACAGCCGGATGCCGACACGCACACCATTGTCGGCGCGCTCCAGGAAATCGACGGCGACCAGCTCGCTGATGATGCGAGAAGTGACCGACTTGGCGAGCCCGGACCGCCGCGCGATGTCGTTCACGCCCAGCGTCGGAAATTCCCCGCTGAAGGCGCCCAGTACTGCAGCGACACGGCCTATCATGGAGCGCGGTATGTTCCGCTCATTGGAACTCATGATTACAGTCTAGCCGGACATGTGCGTTCAATGGAGGAGTTGCGGTGAGACCGCCGCTTGCATGAACCAACAGGAGGACCAGATGACCGAGACTGACGCGCCCAACCTCACCATCGACCAGGTGGTCACCCGGGTCGCCGCCGCATCCGGCGTTTGGGCCGCGACGGCCTACGCCGAGCGTGCCCGTGTCATGCGTGCCATCGCCGATGCCCTCGACGCGGCGGGCCCCGACCTCATCGCCATTGCCCAGGATGAGACTTCGCTGCCACAGCCGCGCCTGCGGGGCGAGCTGAAGCGCACCACCTTCCAGTTGCGCATCTTCGCCGACGAGGTCGAGCGTGGTGCATTCGTCGACGCCCGCATCGATCGCCCCGACGCCACGTGGCCGATGGGTGCACCGCGACCCGACCTGCGCCGCATGTTGATTCCTATTGGCCCGGTGCTGAACTTCGCTGCCAGCAACTTCCCCTTTGCGTTCTCGGTGCCCGGAGGCGACACGGCAGCAGCGCTTGCGGCCGGCAATGCAGTGCTCGTGAAGGCCCACTCGGGTCATCCGCGCCTGTCGGATACCATGGCTGCGGTTATCGAGGAGGCCGTCGTCCAGGCGGGAGCGCCCGCCGACCTGCTACGCGTCATCCATGGTACGCAGAATGGCGTGGAGGCACTCGAGCACCCGGCGATCAAAGCGGCCTCGTTTACCGGATCGATTTCGGGTGGGCGCGCTTTGTTCGACATCGCGAACGCCCGACCCGAGCCGATCCCGTTCTATGGCGAGCTGGGCAGCGTCAACCCTGCGTTCGTCGCACCCTCCGCAGCGGCAAACCGTGCGACCGAAATTGCCGAGGACTACCTCGCGTCGATCACCGGCAGCCAGGGTCAGTTGTGCACGAAGCCGGGTGTGCTGTTTGTGCCGGCCGAGTCGGGGGTAGTGAATGCGCTGCGGTCGGCCGCCGCACCTGGCCCGGCGCCTCTGCTCAATGATCGGATCTCGCAGGGCTTCGTCGCGAGCCTGGACGCGCTGGCCGGCAATAACGCGGTCTCGGTGCTGCGCGAAGGCAAGGAGAGTCGCTCGGTGGAACCCGAGGCGACGCTGCTGCTCACGACCGTGGATGCCGTTCTGGCCGAGCCTGAGGCGCTGGTTACCGAAGTGTTCGGTCCGGTCGGTCTGATCGTCACGTACACCGACACCGTAGATCTCGAGCTCGTCGCCCGGGCGCTCGACGGCCAGCTGACAGCGACGATCGTCGCCGACGAAGTCGATACTGACCTGGAGCTGGCGCGCACGCTCGTGCCTGCGTTGGCCGATCGGGCCGGCCGCGTACTGTGGAACCAATGGCCCACTGGGGTCTCGGTCACCTACGCGCAGCAGCACGGTGGTCCGTACCCGGCGACCACCGCGTCGACCACGACCGCAGTCGGCACCGCATCCATCGCCCGCTTCTTGCGCCCGGTCGCGTTCCAGAACTTCCCGACGGCGCTGCTGCCGGAGGCTTTGCGTGATGATAACCCGCTGGTTCTGCCACAGAGCATCGATGGGTAACCCGTTTCGCACGCGGGTAGCTGACCCAGAGTTGTAGTCACTGGGGCCTTCCGTTCGAGTTCGACCAAGTTGAACTCGACGAAGGTCGCCAACTGGGTGACCGCGATGCTGGCCGGAATCAGGCGACTGATGGTACCGCTCCTCTGGTCCCAACCAACGCGACTGTAGTACTAGCTGCCGGAACACCGATGGCCGCTGGCCTTCCCAAGCCCCTCACACGGATGAGCCGGTGGCCATCACCTCGTTAACGACGGATCTAGCGGTGTAGCGGGGTCCACGGTCGTCGCCGTGCTTCGGGCCCTGGTCCAGGCTCTGTCGGGTCTGTTCCTCGGCTTCGGCGTCCTTCTTGTGGGTCCTTAGCTTGTTGGCCGTTTCTTCCGCCGAGGTGGTGGTTGTGCGGGCCGGCGTCGTCCTCACCGACCTGCGCCCCGCCGGCCAGGCCGAGACCCTGCCCGGCCTCGGCCCACCCGGTGAGGGACGCAACCTCGGGCCAACCCTGGATGCCGTGGCAGCCCGCTTTGGGGTCGGGAGTATCGGCCTGGGATACGGCGGCATCGGAACGCCCCGTCGTGGCAGATGCGCCTCGCCCTGCTCTCCCGTTACCTTGTTGATAGCTCCTCCATCAGAGGATGATAGGAGTTGTCGGCCAACCAGTCCCGGCATGGTGTCTTGCCCCTGTCTTCAATGATCCGGGGGGGTGTGTTGCCACCGGGGCTGGAAGGCAGCGAGGTGATTGCTAATCAGGGGCACGACGCCAAGCATCTTGGACGTCAGTCGTAACGTGGGTGTAAGACTTCGCTACCGGTCGCTGGCCGACTTTGAACACCGTACTAGTTCAAAGGAGCGCTAGTCATGGAAACTACTGATGTCGAGATCTTCCTCGGTTTGGACGCCGGGAAAACCGATCATTGGGCCTGTGCCCTGGCTGCGGACGGCACCAAAATCTGGAACAAGACACTGCCCAATGACGAAACCAAACTCACCAGCATTTACCACGAGCTCTCCGCACGCGGTGCCGTGCTCGTGGACCAGCCGGCCACCATCGGTGCACTGGCCATAGCAGTAGCCCAAGACCTGCGAATCAGCGTTGCCTACCTGCCCGGGCTGACGATGCGCCGCATCGCAGACATGTATCCGGGCACCGCGAAGACCGACGTGTTAACCGAACTACCCAAACTCCACTGAGAAATCTATAGATCCAGAGGCGGGCATCGGCTAGGTTCTGATCCCATGAACAACAAGGAGAATGCCCCACGGATCCTCTCCGAGCTGGCGGTGCCATTGTCCGGAGCACTGGTAGCGACCGGGGAACCCTTCGAGCCCTTCCGACTGATCGATGATTCCGGGGAAACCATCGAGCCGGCATCGGCCTACTTCGCCGAGTTGCTCGCCTGCGGCCGATCGGCCAAGACTCTGCGCTCCTACGGCATGGACCTGATGAGGTGGTTCAGGTTCCTGTCGGCGCTTCGGGTTCAGTGGGACCAAGCGACGCAGGCCGAAGGGCGTGACTTTTGCCGTTGGCTGCAGATGGTCCGCAAGCCAGTACGCCCGCATTGGCGACATCCCGAGGACGGCGTCATCACGATGCCCGGCCCATCTTCGCCGGCGGAGCCGACGCTTGCCGCTTCGGGAACAACACTGCAGGGCGATCGGTACGCCGCCGTCACGGTGGCGCATTGCGAAAGCGTGCTGCGCAGTTTCTACGATTTTCATCTGGAGGCCGGTACCGGTCCGATGCTCAATCCTTTTCCCCTGGCACGCTCCAGGGCCGGCACCCGGGCGCGGGTACCGCAAGGCCCGACGGAGGCGTTCGGCGGGAAGCGTCACGGCCGTTATCGATCCAAGGTCGTCATTCGGGCGCCCAAGGCGATTCCCGATGAACAATTCGACCGATTGTTTGCGGCGTTGAGCTCCCACCGAGACAGGGCGCTGGTGGCATTCTGGGTATCGACTGGGGCTCGGGCCTCGGAACTGATAGGTGCCACAGTGGCCGACGCCGATCCCGGACAGCAACTGATCACCGTGGTCCGCAAGGGCACCGGTGCATTGCAGCCATTGCCCGCGGCCCCGGACGCCTTTGTCTGGTTGCGCCTCTAACAGGCTCAGGTCCAAGACCTGGTTCCGGCTGGTCAGGACGAACCCTTGTGGTGGACTTTGCGCCGCCCCTTCAGGGCCTTGACCTATGACGCGGCCCGGGCCATGTTCAACCGGGCGAATGAATCATTGGGCGCGCATTGGTCGTTGCACGACCTGCGTCACACGGCTGCCTACCGAATGGCCCGCGATCCGCAGGTTCCATTGACAGACGTGCAATGGGTACTTGGCCACGCGTTTTTATCAACCACCCAACGCTACCTGAACCCCGTGACCGAGGATGTCATTGCCGGGGTGCTGGCCTTCCACTCCCGGCAGCTCAGGCATGGCCAGGGCCCCACCCCGGCCCCGGATTACCGGCCGGAGAGCCTGGAAGTCCTCTTTGGAAAGGACCCCTCATGAGCGGGGACGAGCTGTTGACTAGTGTTCAGTCAGAGAACCAAACGGCCCAGGGCCCAGCCACGGCGGGCAGGACGCCCCCGCGCACAGCGAATCAGCTGAAGGCGGGGTTTCCCGCCCGGGTTCAGCAGACCTCGTGGCCTTCGACCTGCCTGGACCGCACGGCGGTAATTGAGCGAGTCCTCGCTGCCCCGTTCAAGTTGAATAATACGACCAGTCAGAACTACCGAAGGAAAGGGGTGCTGGCAGTGCTGGGATGGCTCTCGACGTTCCCCGGCGAGACATGGCAGCAGCGTTGGGAGGTCAGCGGGGCCGAAGAGGCCAAGGACTGGCGGGAGCTGTTCACGGGCGATTGCGCCGATGGCCCGCACGGTTCGCAGCCACCGCATTTGAGCAGCGGGCTATTGATGTTGATTTGCGCCGACGTCATCCGTCCGAGCCTGCTCTGGCTCCTGAGCTTTCCGCCGGCTCGCCGGAACTTGGCCTTCGAGATGGCCCGCACGCGCGATGCCGTGACTTTTTCGGCCATGAACGACACCTGCACCACTGAGCAGGTGGGACTGCTCGGGCCGTTCACCGCGGTCGAATGCATCGATGGAGTGCACGGCACGGTCGATCATGGAATCGAAGGATTTCAGCAGATCCGCGCGGGTATGGATCAACCGCACTGGCAGGTCCGCTGATGTTGCCGCTTGTGGGGTCCCGGCAAGGTTGCCATCCCGCAGGCCTTCGGCCAGTGCGGCAAGCTGTTGCGAAATGGTGGTGAGCGTCTCGGCGTCCATGGCGCGGCCCTTCCCGGCGTGATCTTGGCCAACGTGGTCAGTTGAATCATCGCACATGTTGCCCCCGGTGCTGGCGGGGACGTTGTCCACACTCCGCCTCTGCGGCCGGGAGCACAGCCGTCAAACGGTCGAAGATCGAAGCAAGCGGCTAGGCGGGCAGGCACCCGCTGAGACCGAAGAACCACGAAATGACGAGGAGTCCACCATGGAAACGATGCCGCAACCGGCCGACCACGAATGCCTTGCCTGCTTCCTCTATCGCGCCCTGAGCACGCATGGATGCGACGGCACCCATCTCTTCTTGCTGGCCTATCGCGATGCGACTGCCCCGCGGGCCACCGCCTTGGAACGGAAGATGCAGCTGCTGGGCGGATACTGCGACTGCGAAGTGCTGGCCAATGCCATCCGACCGATCACGCGCGAGGCGGACAAGGCCTTGGAAGACGACGTGGATCTTGTCTGCCAAGGAGTACGCCGCGGCACAACCCAACCTTGTGAACATTGGTTGATGCGCCGCGGCGTGCAGTGGGGCGGAGGACAGTTCCGCCGGAGAAGTGCTTGAAAATCAGTCTTCGATGGTCTTGCTCTTCGGCTTGCGGGCCTTGAGCAGTTCAACACCGATAGGGATCAACGAGATGAGGACGATCAGGATGAAGATCAGGTCGATGTTCTCTTCGATCCAGGTGAATTGGCCCAGCCAGTAGCCGAGCAGGGTCACGCCAATGCCCCACAGGGCGGCACCAATCAGGTTGAACATCACGAAGGTCTTGTGGTTCATCTTGGCAACGCCGGCAATGACTGGGACGAAGGTGCGAACAACTGGAACGAAGCGTGCCAGGATCACTGCGCGGCCACCGAACTTCTCGAAGAAATCGTGGGCGCGTTCCACATTGGCCTGCGAGAAGAAGCGGGAGTCGGGCTTCTTGAAGATCGCTGGGCCGGTCTTCTTGCCGATCATGTAGCCGGTCTGGTCACCCGCGAAGGCGCAGACGAAGATCGCCAGGCAGAACAGCCACAGCGGAATGTGGATGGTGCCGGTGGCGATGAGCATGCCCACGGTGAACAGCATTGAATCGCCGGGCAGGAAGAATCCAACCAGCAGACCGGTCTCGGCGAAGACGATGCCGCAGACCAGCAGCAGAACCCAAGGGCCGAGCGCAGGGTCGTTCAGGAAGACCGCCGGGTTCAACCAGTCGGGCAGGAACGCCGCGCCCATGGTCGGGGTCGCATAATCGGTCACAAGGGAAAGAAACAAAGAATGATCTAGCACAGCAAAAATCCTACGGGAATACGCTGTGAGTTTCCCAGATTGCTATCCGTAGAGTCTGGTAGGGGATAACCCGATCACAAGGACAGAAATTTCCAATTTGTTCCTTGACCCGGATGGATCATGGCTTTTCGCAGCGAAGGATCGGAGCGGGGATCTAGCATCGAGAAATCCTCAGTTGCCAAGCTCACAACTAGTTCCAGCGCAATAAACGGCATGGTTGTTTCGGTGCAACTAGTTTCCGCCCATGACAACGGTCATGGGCAATACATGACTTTCTGCTCTTCTGAGCACCGGGCAAAGACGGAAGACTATGAGTCATGGAAACGCTGATCAAAACCGACGCAGTTTCGCTGAGCGGATTGAAAAAGACATTCTCTACTCCGCGCAACAAGGTCGAAGCCGTTAAGGGCATTGACCTCCAAATTCAAACGGGGCAAATCGTGGCCTTCCTGGGTCCGAATGGTGCCGGAAAAACTACTACTGTGGACATGATCCTTGGACTGACCCAGCCCACCGCGGGATCGGTGAAGATCCTCGGGCTGGATGCACACCAGGCTGTCTCCTCGGGACGGGTCTCCGCAGTGCTGCAAACCGGTGGCCTGCTTCGAGACATGACGGTCCAAGAAACGGTCAAAGTCATTGCGGCCATGCACCAGCAATCTGACCGAGTCGACGCAGTGATAGAACGAACCGGACTGGCCAAGATCGCCAAACGTCGTGTGGGCAAATGCTCCGGTGGCGAGCAGCAACGCATCAAGTTCGCGCTGGCGCTGCTGCCTGACCCAGACGTACTGATCCTCGATGAGCCCACCGCGGGCATGGATGTGATGGCCCGCCGCGAGTTCTGGTCCACCATGCGAAGTGAAGCGACTAGCGGCCGGACAGTCATTTTTGCAACTCATTATCTGGAAGAAGCACAGAACTTCGCTGAACGTACTGTGCTGATGAGCCAAGGCAAGATCGTCGCGGACGGGGCAACCGAAGAACTGCGCAAGCTGATTTCTGGACGTACAGTCAGCGCCTCCTTCCCCTCGGAAGAAATTGCCGAGCAGGTGGCAAGGGCTCACCCATCAGCAACGATCGCCGAGCGCATGGGGCCGCGGTTCTCCTTCCAATGTCTTGATTCCGACAGTCTTGCCTCCTTCATCCTGCAGGAACATCAAGGCTATGACCTTGAAATTTCTGCACCTAGCCTCGAAGACGCATTTATACAGCTGACCAAGGACGCATCATGATGAGCACCTATATTCGCGTGGAATTCGCCCGGCACTTCCGCGATGGATACAACCTGATTTTTGCCTTACTGCTGCCGGCTGCCATGTATATCCTGTTTGGCAATATCCCCAGCTACACAGAATTTTCTCTGGGCTCCGGAAACGTCAAGTTCTATCTGATGATTTCCATGGCAGCCTATGGTGCTGCGGTCAGTACGGTGGCTATCGCAGGCACCGTGGCAACCGAAACCATGCAGGGATGGGGTCGCCAGATAGCACTGACCAAGATGCCACCAGCGATGTTCGTGGGAAGCAAAATGATTGTCGCTGCCACCGTCGCCGGAATTTCGGCGGCCATCGTCTTCGCCTTGGGTGCGGCTACCGGCGCCGAAGTGGTTGAGGACTGGATCTGGGCTGCAAGCTACTTGATCATCCTGCTCGGAGCAATGATCTTCGCCTGCTACGGCATCGGCGTGGGAATGCTGTTCAAATCCGAATCAGCGTTGGGCTTGGCCTCAGGGCTGATGGTGTTCTTCGCTTTCTTCGGCAATGTCTTCATGCCATTGGAAGGTGCAATGCTGGACGCTGCTCGCTTCACACCGATGTTCGGTTATGTAGCCTTAGCCCGTTACCCGCTGTTGAAAGATATGCCTCAAGGAGTTGAGATGGCGCCGGATCCATTATGGATGCCAGCGACTAACCTAGTGGCATGGGCAATTATCTTCGTCGTGTTCGCGGTGATCGCCACGCGCAAGGCCAAGGCTCGCCAATGAGCCAATGCCCGCCCAATGGCAACGGCGCCAGCCAGGAAGCATGCGGCTTGGATGATGACCAGAAATTCTGGGATCGCCGTGGTTGGCTGGTGGCCGGTGTCTGGGTGATCTTCCTGGTCTTCCCGATCATGGATTTGCTTGTCGAGGACTATCCGTTGTCCACCCGAATTATCGGGCTGGGGCTGGTAGCCCTCTTTGCAGGCGTCTACTTGCAGTCTTATGCGAAGTTCTCCTGGACCATCGGACGCGGAGGAACAAGCACCCGCCGGGCGCACGTGAATTTTTTGATTCTCTGCGTCATTATCCTCGTAGGCATCCCGGTCACCGGGTTGACCGCCATGGGATTGTTCCCGTTCATCACTTCCTATGCGGCGTTCTTGCTGACCAGGAAGTGGTTGATTGGCACGTATGCAATTGTATTGGTACTCAGCTTTGCCTTGCCATTGGCATTTGGACGATTCCTCGATGCAATCTTCCTGATTGGCCTGAACATCGTGCTCATGGTGGTCTATGCGATTACTGTTGCCGCAATTTCCCGCTCAGCGTCGGCCGAGAAGATCCGCAGTGACTACCTGCTGGTGGCAGAACAAGAACGCGTCGCCAGGGATGTCCACGATGGCATTGGGCATTCGCTCACGGCCCTGAACCTCAAAGCGCAGCTGGCCCTGCGATTGCTTGATGAAGAAGACTATGGTCAGGTGCGCGGGGAACTGGAACAGCTTAGCGCCTTGGCGGTGAATGCCCTGGATTCGGTGCGAACTACGGTGCAGGGGTTGAGCCGCCAGGACCTTGCAGCGGAATTGGCCGAACTGCAGCAGGCCTGCACGGATAATAATCTTGAATTCACGGTGGCCGGCACCGCAGAGCAGATTCCCCTGACATTGCGTTCGCATATCGCGTGGATCCTGCGTGAAGCAGTCACCAATGTGCTGCGCCATGCACACGCCAGCACTGTGGTGATCCACATCGGTTCAACTAGAGTCAGCGTGGATGACGACGGGGACGGGCTGCAACCAAATGCTGTGGGACATGGCATTCGCGGGATGCAGGAAAGGGCCCGGCAATTCAATGCCAGCTGCAGCGTCGGGGCTTCTCGACTCGGCGGAACCAGCGTACAGGTCGTCTATGCCGATAAGGGGAAAACACAATGATCCGGGTCCTGATTGCCGATGACCAGCACCTGGTGCGCAGCGCTCTGGCTGCCCTGCTGAATCTTGAAGAAGGCATCCAGGTAGTGGCTGAATGCGCAGATGGGGATGAAGTGTTACCGGCCCTGACCGGCTACCCAGTGGATGTCGCGCTGCTGGATATCCAGATGCCGCGGCAAGATGGCCTGCGCACGGCAGCAGAACTTAAACTCAGCCATCCTGAGGTCAAAGTCCTGATTTTGACGACCTTTGATCGTCCTGGGTATTTCCGCCAGGCCTTTGAATCGGGGGCCCACGGATTTTTGGTCAAGGATTCCCCACCGGCGGAGCTGATCGCTGCCATCCGCAGGGTCCATTCCGGCGACAAAGTAGTGGACCCGCAACGAGCCATGCGCAGCGTAGGCGCCGAAGCAAACCCCTTGACTGAGCGTGAACGCGAAATACTGGGGTTGGCCGCTGCCGGAGCGCCGGTGTCGCAGATCGCCTCAGGCGTGCATCTGTCGGCGGGTACTGTACGCAATCATCTATCTAATGCGATCGGCAAAACCAATACGGCCAATCGGATAGAAGCGGCCCGCCGGGCCCGTGAGATGGGATGGATCTAGCGCGTCACGAAGTGGGTGATCAACCCGATCACCCAGATGGATGAGGCCAGCAGAACGCAGCCGAATTCAACCACGATGCCCAGTCCCATGGCCTTCAACGCAGCCCAGGAAGAGCCGAACGCGCCGGAGAAGTCGCGTCGGCGCACGCTTTCGCCAGCGAACAGTCCCACCGCGAATCCGACGAACATGCCAACGATCGGAATGAGGAACGCGCCGATAATGGCACCGAGGACTGCAAAGAGTATGGAGCCGGTGGGAACCTGATGTTCCTTGAGCTTTTTGCCGGTCAGAATTGCCGAGGCGGACCAACCCAGCAAGGCTACTGCCATGCCCAGTCCGGCTGCCCACCAGGAAGCGGCCGAGCCCAGCAGCCAGCCCCAGCCCAGCAAGGCGCCGATGGCTAATAGCGAGCCGGGCAATACCGGGAAAATGGTGCCCAACGCTGAAACGACCAGCAAGAGCCCAGCGACGATTGTGTAAATGATTTGTGCGTCCACATGCTCAGTTTCGCACATGTAGGTTCGCGCAAACCCATCTTGCAGGTTTCGCCACCGGTTCATGTTCTGCAGATTCAAACTTGTCGGATTTCGCCGGTGCGGTGATCGGCCATGCTGATAGGCAACGGCCAGATCACTACCGTCAACAGCGCGCCATTGAGCAAGCTGGCCTCCGGATTCGTAATGGGGTTGCCACTGGCCGCACTATGCGCTGACCGGTGTGGGCATGGAATTGGATGCAATTGCCGCGGTAGTCATCGGCGGAACACTGCTGATCGGCGGGATGGGCTTCATCCTTGGCTCGGTGGTCGGCGTAATGGTGCTGGGGCTGATCCAAACCATCATCACCTTCGAAGGAACTCTCAGTTCCTGGTGGACCAAGATCGTCATCGGCGTACTGCTGCTGATCTTCGTGGTCCTGCAACGGGTGCTTTCGCTGCGACGCACCTAGCTCCGGAGGTATTGCAAACTCCTTGATTCGCGATAGATTGCCAATGACGCATGAAAATCGGGGAGGATCCGAATGGGCAAGGACCAAGAAGCACAAGTGGGCGTGAGCATTTCCGGATCTGTTGCCACGGTACTGCTGGATAACCCGCGCCAGTTCAACGCGCTGACCAAGGACATGTGCCTGCATCTGGTGGGTGCCTTTGCGGGCTTGGCGACCAACGAAACGGTGCGCACCATCGTGGTTCGCGGTGCCGGGGCGAACTTTTGTGCTGGCATCGCCATTGATGACATGGATCAGGTGCTCTTTGACCGGGATTCTGCAGGGGAGCTGATCAACCATTTCGACCTGCTGGACAAGACCATTTCCAGCTGCGCGAAAACCACCATCGCGGTAGTGGAGGGCAATTGCTTTGGCGGGGCCTGGCAGCTGGCCTCGGCCTGCGACATCCAGCTGGCATCCGATGATGTGCGCATCGCGATCACCCCGGCCAAAATCGGTCTGGTTTTCCCGCGTCCGGGCATCGAGCGCTTGGTGCGTACCGTGGGGGAGCACCGGGCCAAGTACCTGCTGTTCTCCGGAGCGAAGATTTCCATTGCCGAGGCAGAACGCTGGGGCATGTTCACCAAGGTGGTCGGCAGCGGGCAATTGGAAGCGGAGGTTGCTGCCCTTGTCCGGCAGGTCGCCGCGAATTCGCCGTATTCCATTGCCCGCACCAAGGAAGCGATCAACCTGCTCTGCCAGGGTGAAGCAACCGAGAGCTGGTGGGAAGCGATGTGGGAGGAAAACGGGGAGAACGCGGATCTGGCCGAAGGCAGATCCGCGTTCTTGGAACGTCGCGCCCCGAACTACGGCGGTGCGGGCGAATAGCGTTCGCTAGGCATCCTCGGCAGTGAACTGGGCAACCAGTTCGCGCTTGAGGATCTTACCGCTGGGGCCCAGCGGGAATTCCTTCACAATCTCGATGAGCCGCGGGTACTTGTACGCGGCCATCTGCGCGCTGGCCCACGCCACCAGCTCCTGGACTGACAGCGTGGAGCCAGATTCCAGGGTCACCGAAGCGGCAATCTCCTGGCCGTGGGTTTGGTGGGGCACCCCGTACACCGCGGCATTGGAAATCTCCGGATGGGAGACCAGCACCTCTTCGATTTCACGCGGGTACACGTTGTAGCCATTGCGCAGGATCATGTCCTTGGTCCGGTCCAGGATGCGCAGGTAGCCATCCTCGTCCTTGGTCCCCAGATCCCCGGTGCGGAACCAGCCATCAACCACCGCTTCGGCAGTGGCTTCGGGCCGGTTCAGGTACCCGGAGAACAGGTTGTGCCCGCGGATGACCAGCTCGCCGAGCTCCCCGCGCGGCAGCAACCGGATCTCATCGGCGCAGGCTGGGTCAGCGATCTCCACATCCACGCCCCAGACCGGTGTGCCGACGGTGCCCGGCCGCGGGTCGACGCCTACATGGTTGAAGCAGGCTACCGGCGAGGTCTCGGTCAGCCCGTAGCCCTCGTGGATGCGCGCGCCGAAGCGCTGCTCGAACGCGGCGAGGATGGAGACCGGAAGCGAAGCGCCGCCGGAAATGGCGTAGCGCAGCTTTTCTGGCATCCCGTCGCGCTGCTTGCCGGCTTCGAGCAGGGCCACGTACATTGTCGGCACCCCGAAGAAGACATCGATTCCCTCATCCAGCAGGAGCTGGAGGGCACCGGTGGCGGTGAACTTGGGCAGCAGCATGATCTCGGCGCCCACCCGCAGCCCGGTATTGAGCACGCAGGTCTGGCCGAAGGTGTGGAACAGCGGCAGTCCGCCGAAGAGCTTGTCGCCGCGGCGCAATTCCATGGTGTTCAGCAACGTGGTGTGGGTCTGCTCGATCAAGGCCAGGTGCGTGCCCAGGGCCCCCTTGGGCTTGCCGGTGGTGCCCGAGGTGTACAGGATCGTGGCCAGGTCTTCGGGGCGGCGCGGCAGGTAGGTGCCAATCGGCGCGGCGTGCCGGGCGAGGTCTTCGAGCCGGATGGTGCCCGCTTCCTCCGGGGCCAGCACGCTGAGCACCGGAACCCCGGAAGCAGTAGCCCCCGACGCGCCCTCGGCGAGCAGCGGTGCGGCGCAGATCAGCAGCTTGGCTCCGGAATCCTCCAGGATGTAGGAGATCTCGCGCGCCTTGAGCAGCGCGTGGACCGGTACCGCCACGGCGCCCAGGGCCAGAACCGCGTAGTAGGCGCGGGCGAAGTCCGTGACGTTGGGAATGAGCAAGGCCACCCGGTCGCCCGCCTCGATGCCTTGGGCTTGCAGGGCTCCGGCGTATTGCCGGGCTTGCTCCCACAGCTGCTCATAGGTGGTGCTGCGGCCATCGACGGTGATGGCGTTCAGGTCTCCATACCGGGTAGCCCCTTCGGCAAGGATGGCCGCCACTGAAACAGTGAGATTGGATGTGGAAACGCTCATGGGGAACTCCTCGGATGGGCCAGTGGGGATTTGTGTGCTATGTCACATTAAAGCATAATGGAACTACGGTTCATTCCGAGGGATTGAGTTTCGTAATATCTTGGTCAGCAGCAAAATTTCCGTTGCTGATCTGAATAAAAAGGACATAGACTCAGCCCAAACGAGCTGGATGAACTGTGGAATGGGGAGCGATGCCGGCACCAAGGGAGCCACGGGCCGAGCCGTGCTGGGTCGATTTGATCACCAGCGACGTGCAGGGTGCCGCCCGGTTCTACACCAAGCTTTTCGGGTGGGAAGTACGTCAAGAGGCGCCAAGCGACGACGAGGGATTCGCCGAGGTCTACCTTGACGGGGCAATGGTCACGGACTTCATCGCCAATGACCCGGATTCCGAGGTGGATGACGCCTGGACCACCTACCTGAATGTGACCGATGTGCACGCTGCCGCCTACGCGACCAAGCTGCACGGCGGCAAGGTCTACCTCAAGCCCATCGAGATTCCCGGCCAGGGAACCATGGCGATCATCGGGGATCCAGCGGGTACCGGAGTCGGGCTCTTCCAAGCATTCCAATCAGCGGACACCGCCGCAACCCTGGCACTTGGCACGCGCATCTGGAGCGAGCTGCATACCAAGCACTTCGAGGCTGTGGCCCGCTTTTACCGGATAGCCTTGGGCTGGTGCCTGTCCCCGGTCTCGGACACCGACGAATTCCGCTACCATACCTACGGCCAGGGATCCGAGGCGGTGGCTGGAATCTTCGACATCTCCAGCTATCCGGATTCCAAGTCCGGATGGCGCGCCTACTTCGCGGTTCAGGACGCCGATGCAACTGTGGCGCTCGCCGAAAAGCTCGGGGGCACGGTCATCCACGAAGCCCATGATTCCTACTTTGGCCGCATGGCCGTGCTCGGCGACCTGACAGGCGCCGAATTCGCCATTATCCAGCCTTCGCAGAAGTAGCTGGCGACAGCGCGGTTCGGGTTGCAGTGCGCTTCCACAGATACGGGGTGGTGGAGGAAACCTTTACCAGTCCTTGGCGCTCCAGTATCGGACGGGAATACTCGGTGCTGTCGCTGTGCACATACCGGATGCCCCTAGCCTCCGCGCTACGTGCCCGGGCATCGACCAGAGCCCGGTAGATGCCGCGGCCGCGGTATTCGGGCAGTACCCCGCCTCCTCAGAGGCCTGCGAATTCGGTTTCTGCGACGGGTTCCAGGCGGCCCGCGCCGGCCATCTGCCCATCGGCCCACGCAACCCACAGTTCCATGCCGTCATTTCTCGCCATGCGCGAAACCAGCGCTTGGGTTGTCGCCGGATCGTAGGGTTCGCCGAATGCCCGGTCGACCACGCGGCACATTTCTTCAATCTCATCCGCACTGCTCGAACGCCGCAATTCCACACCTGCAGGAGTGATTCCATCGCTGAACAACGCCTGCAGCGGCCCGATCATGATCGATTCGGTCTCCTGGGCAACGAAGCCCAGCGAGTGCAAGCGCTCGGCCAGCCCGGGTGCGTAGTCGTGTCCACGGGTTTTGAATTCCACCTTGGAGATCTGCGGTTGCGCCGCGAAACGCTCCAGCGCCGGACCGGCCAGCTGGGCTAGCGTCTGCGGTTCGCGCCCGGTGAACCGCGGGTAGGTGATGAAGCCACGCCCATTGGCAAAGTTTGCCAAGCGCAGCGGACCCAGCTTGCAAACGGATAGGGCGCCGGAAGTCTCGGCCTCGGTCCGCAGCTGTTCATCGTAGAGCCGCAGATAGCGCTCGAGAGTGGTGTCCATCTGGATAGTTTGCGGTTGCTACCCCGCCCGCGTTGCCAGCGGGGCGGCAACGGTGCCACACTCAGGGGAGTTGAGTAGCTGTCGAGGAGTAGTACATGGGCCGTAAGATCATCCGCCGCCGGGTAATTCGCGCAACGCGCGATGGCGGCTGGCGCCCGCGCGAGGAGAGGCTGGCCGGCGAGGAGCCATTGGAGATCCGCTTCGGGTACACCTCGTACACCACCTCGATGCGCACCCCGGGCGACGACTTCGACATGGTGGCGGGATTCCTGGTAGGCGAGGGAGTGATCCGGCAGGCCGACCAGCTGGTCTCCATGCGCTACTGCGCGGGCACCGACGAGGAGGGCAACCAGACTTTCAACGTCATCGAGGTGCAGCTCGGGCCCGGAGCCACGCCACCGGATCTGGCCGCCGCGCGCAATGTGGTGACCAGCTCGGCCTGCGGTATCTGCGGTACCAATTCAATCGACGAGGTGCGCAAGAAGGCCGGATTCGAACTGGATTCCGGCACCGGCATCATCGAGCTGGGAACCCTGCTGGATTTGCCCGATACCCTGCGCGAATCGCAGCAGCTGTTCTCCTCCACCGGGGGAGTGCATGCGGCGGGGCTGTTTTCGGCCACCGGCGAATTGCTGATCCTGCGCGAGGACGTGGGGCGTCATAATGCGGTCGACAAGGTGATCGGCGCGGCCTTGCGCGCCGGGATGCTGCCACTGCATGATGCCGTGCTCCAGGTTTCCGGGCGGGCCTCCTTCGAGCTGGTGCAGAAGGCGGCCATGGCCGGAATCGGGCTGCTGACCGCGGTCAGCGCGCCCTCTTCGCTGGCCGTGGATTTGGCCGAGGAAGCGGGCCTGACACTGGCAGCATTTTCTCGCAACCACAGCGTGAATATTTATACGCATGCACATCGCGTGATCAAGGCGTAGCCTAGTAATATGTGAGCTGGATATCAGTACCAGCCGCGCAACCCAGAGGAGGGTCTCATGCATCGTTCGGCACCTAAGAAAGACATCAACGAAGATGATCTGAAAGTCAGCGAGCCAGCCCATGCCGCTGCGGGCCTGAAAGCCGTCATGGTTTCGATGGAGCGCGGCTTCAGCCAGGCAGGGGCGTCGCGCACCCTGCGCTCAATGCTTCGCGTCAACCAGCATGACGGCTTCGACTGCCCGGGCTGCGCGTGGCCCGAATCCATTACCGAGCGGCGCAAGCCTGCCGAATTCTGCGAGAACGGTGCCAAGGCCATCGCTGAGGAAGCCAGCGCACGCACCGTGACCCCGGAATGGTTCGCGCAGCACTCCATCGCGGACCTGCAGGACAAGACCGAATACTGGCTGGGATCCCAAGGCCGGATCACCTCGCCGATGATCATCCGTGAAGGCGAAACCCACTACACCCCGATCAGCTGGGCGCAGGCTTTCTCCACCATCGGCGAGCACGTCAACGCCACCACCCCGGACAAGTGCGTGTTCTACACCTCCGGGCGCACCGCCAATGAGACCGCGTTCATGTACCAGCTGCTGGCCCGGTCCCTGGGCACCAACAACCTGCCGGACTGCTCGAACATGTGCCACGAATCCTCGGGCACGGCACTGAACCCGACCATCGGCATCGGCAAGGGCACCGTCTCGCTGGAAGACTTCGAGCACACTGATTTGATCTTCGTCATCGGGCAGAACCCGGGCACCAACCACCCGCGCATGCTCTCGGCATTGGCCGATGCGCGCAAGCGCGGCGCCCGTGTGGTCGCGGTGAACCCACTGCCCGAGGCCGGTTTCTTCGGCTTCAAGGACCCGCAGACCGTGGGCGGCATGCTGGGCAAGGCCGATCCGATTTCCAGCGACTTCCTGCAGATCAAGGTCGGCGGAGACCTGGCCCTGTTCCAGGCCTTCGGGCACCTGCTGCTCGAGGAAGAGAAGAAGCATCCGGGAACCGTGGTGGATCATGAATTCATCGCCCAGGTCACCGACGGCTTCGATGCCTACAAGGACGCCCGTGCCACCTTGGACTGGGAAGCAACCGAAGAAGCCACCGGGCTGACCCGCACCCAGATCACCGAGATCGCGATGCTGCTGGCCAAGTCCAAGGCCACCATCATCTGCTGGGCGCTGGGACTGACCCAGCAGCCGCACTCGGTGCCAACGCTCAAGGAAATCATCAACCTGCTCTTGCTGCAGGGCAACTTCGGCAAGCCAGGCGCCGGTGCCTGCCCGGTGCGCGGGCACTCCAATGTGCAGGGCGACCGCACCATGGGCATCTGGGAGAAGCCAACCGAGAAGCTGCTTTCGGCGCTGGATGCCGAATTCGGCATCGACTCCCCGCGCGCCCACGGCTACGACTCCACCGAAGCGCTGCACGCCTTCGAAAAGGATGAAGTGGATGTCTTCGTCTCCATGGGCGGAAACTTCGCGCTGGCCAACTCGGACACCGAAGCGCTGGAGGCGGGCATGCAGCGCACCAAGCTGACCGTGCACATCTCCACCAAGCCCAACCGCTCGCATGTGGTGCACGGCAAGACCTCGCTGATCCTGCCGACCCTGGGCCGCACCGACAAGGATGACAAGCATCCTGGCGGTGCCCAGTTCCTCTCGGTGGAGGACTCGATGTCGGTCATCAAGTCCACCCGCGGCCGGCTCACCCCGGTCTCCGAGCACCTGCTGGCCGAGCCGGTCATCGTCGCACGCATGGCCCAGGCGATCCTGGGCGATGGGCATCCGGTGGATTGGCGGGCGATGGCCGAGGACTACGACGTGATCCGCGACCACATCGAGCGCGTACTGCCCGGCTTCGAGAACTTCAATAAGAGGGTGCGCGACAAGAACGGCTTCGTGCTGCCCAACCCGCCGCGCGATACCCGCTCATTTGCCACCGATATCGGCAAGGGCCGCTTCACTGTCTCCGAGTTCGAGGCGCTGGAGGCTCCCGAGGGCCACCTGATCCTGCAGACCATGCGTTCCCACGACCAGTACAACACCACGTTCTACGGGCTTGATGACCGCTACCGCGGGATCAAGGACGGACGCCGGGTCATCCTGATCAACCCTGAGGACCTGGCCGATACCGGCTTCGCGGACCGCGAGCTGGTGGATGTGATCTCGACCTTTGCCGGAACCGAGCGTCGGGCCAACCGCTTCCGCCTGGTCTCCTACCCGACGGCGAAAGGCTGCGTAGCGGCCTACTATCCGGAGGCCAACGCGCTGGTGCACCGCGACCTTGTGGCCCGCGAATCGAATACCCCGGGCTTCAAGGCCATGATGGTCCGCTTCGTGGAACACACCCAGCAGCCGGGACGGACCCTGGATAGCTAAGGAAGGCAAGCGCTTGACGTAATGCAAGTCGCAGCGGCAACCGCTCAACCTGTTGTTCACCAGGCGTACTCTTGCGAGAGAATTGTCAGTGGCGCGCTCCACCACACCTTGTGGAGCGCCGATCTGCAGTCCACCGAAGAGGAAATTCCCCATGAGTGCTGCCCGCAGCCAACCCGCTGAGAGCATCAGACCCGAGGACGAACGCCTGTCCGCGCCGAAAACCGTCGCCTATGGTTTCCAGCATGTGCTGACCATGTACGGCGGAATCATCGCCCCGCCGCTGGTAATGGGAGGCGCCGCGGGCATGGACACCGCCCAGATCGGCGTGCTCGTAGCCAGCTGCCTGTTCATCGGCGGCTTGGCCACTATCCTGCAGACCCTGGGCATCCCGTTCTTCGGAGCCCAGCTGCCACTGGTCCAGGGCACCTCCTTCTCCGGGGTAGCCACTATGATCGCGATCCTCAACGGCGGCGGCGGCATGCCTGCGGTCTTCGGTGCGGTGCTGGCCTCCGGAGCCATCGGCATCGTGATCGCCCCGTTCTTCGCCAAGCTGCTGCGCTTCTTCCCGCCGGTGGTTACCGGCGTGGTGATCACCATCATCGGCGTCTCGCTCTTCCCGGTCACCGCTGACTGGGCCATGGGCGGCGCGGCTGCCGGAGATTCCTACGGTTCGCTGAAGAATATTGCGCTGGCCGCCATGACCTTGCTGATCCTGCTGGCCCTGTCCAAATCCGGCATCCCGGCGCTTTCGCGCCTATCGATTCTGCTGTCCATTGCGCTGGGCACCGCGGTGGCCGTCTTCATGGGCATGGCGGACTTCTCCCAGGTGCTCACCGGCGACATTTTCGCCGTGCCGACCCCGTTCGCCTTCGGCGTCCCGGTCTTCGAGCTCGGCGCCATCATCTCGATGATGATCGTCATCCTGGTGACCTATACCGAAACCACTGCAGACATGCTTGCGGTCGCCGAGGTCACCGGTTCCAAGGTGGACTCGCGCCGCATCGCCAATGGCTTGCGTGCTGACATGCTTTCCTCCACTGTGGCTCCGATCTTCAATACCTTTACCCAGTCCGCGTTCGCGCAGAACGTGGGCCTGGTGGCCATTACCGGTGTGAAGAGCCGCTTCGTGGTTGCCGCCGGCGGCGGCATCCTGGTCATCCTGGGCCTGCTGCCAGTGCTTGGCCGCGTGGTCGCTTCCATCCCATCCCCAGTGCTCGGTGGCGCCGGAGTGGTGCTGTTCGGCTCGGTAGCCGCTGCGGGCATCCGCACTTTGGCCAAGGCCAAGGATGACAACATGAACATGCTGATCATCGCGACCTCGCTGGCCTTTGGCTGCATTCCGATGGTGAAGCCTGACTTCTACGCCCAATTCCCGACCTGGTTCGGCACCATCTTCCAGTCGTCCATCTCCTCGGCCACCATCATGGCGGTCCTGCTGAACATCATCTTCAATGAGCTGAACTGGGGCAAGAAGGAGACATCGCTGCGCAGCGTCTACAAGTACCAGCTGGCTGGCTTGGAAGACGGCGACCGCCTGATCGACGGCAAGCTGTACGACTCGAAGGGCCTGGAAATCCAGGTGATTTCCGAGCAGCAAGGGCATGCCGGAGACCGTCCGATGCCGCAGGGCTAGCATCCTGGATGCGCTCTGAATAGCCAAACGCCCCCGTTCAATGAACTGGGGTGTTTGGCGTTGAGCGCTAAGGCTAGTTGGATTCTTTTTGCTTATCACCGGTCATGGTGATCGGCTGGACTCCGGAATTCGGGAAGCAACCGATGGGGCTCTGGCCGGACTCGGCAACGATATCCAAGCATTTGGAAGTCAAGGTCTCGTTGGTCAGCGAGCGTTCCAGGATCTTGTTGGCTTCGGCTTCCGCCGTGCTGGTCTGCTTGCGCTGCTGGGCCACGCGGGTCTTGGCCGTTTCTGCCTGCAATTCATTGATGCGGTTCTGCGTAGGCTCATCGAAGTTGATGATCGGCAAGGTGACCGAGCGGATCTCGATCTGGGTCTTGACCTTGGCCTGCATCTTCTCCTGGACAGACTTCGCCAGTCCTTCAAGATCCTGCCCGCCGCTGGCTGAATCGCCGTATTCCAGCGGATCATAGGTGGCCATGACTTCGTTCAGCGAGGCGCGGAAGTTGCGGTCAACCAGGTTCGACTGGATACCCTCAAAGGTGCGGTAGTCCAAGAATACGTCCATGGCATCGTCGGTCTTCAGCTGCCACTGGATCGAGGCGTCAACGTCAGCTCGTCCGTTGTTCCCCAGGCGAACCGGGATGGCGCTATCACCGGTGTAGACGTCGTTCTGCACCGAGCCGTCTAGTTTCTCGACCTTTTCCCATGGCCATTTCAGGTGGAATCCGTTGCTCACCACGGACGTCGGCTTGCCCAGGGCAACCTTCACGCCGACGGTACGCGGCTGAACGATGGTGGTGCATGCGATGGCCAGCACAATCAGTGAAACGATGAAGATGCTGATGCCGGTGAAGCGCGTGGAACTGCGGTTCTTGTTTTCTGGCTTCATGGCTTTGCCTGCGGCCATGACGATCAGTCCGATGATGGCGCAAAGAACTGCAACGATGGTGAGAAACATGATCTCCTCGATAGTGTGATGGTATCCGATATTCTATCGTTTGGATAATAGATAACCAACTTGGGCTGCCAATGCGTTGAGTTGATTAGCCATCACGCGGTTTATCGCGTCGCGGGTACTAGACTCATGGGTATGGAATACACAGAACTTGGACGTACCCACCGCAATGTGTCGGCCATCGGTCTGGGTACCTGGCAGCTCGGCGCTGACTGGGGCTCGGTTGATGAAGCAGCCGCACTTGCAGTGCTGGATGCCGCTTATGAATCCGGCGTGACCTTCTTCGATACCGCGGATGTCTATGGTGATGGCCGCAGCGAGCAGCTGATCGGCAAATGGCTGCAAGCCAACCCGGATGCCGGGGTCACCGTGGCCACCAAGATGGGCCGCCGCGTGGAGCAGCTGCCGGAAAACTACAACATGGATGCATTCCGCGCCTGGAATGACCGTTCCCGCAAGAACCTGGGAGTCGACACCCTGGACCTGGTCCAGCTGCACTGCCCTCCGACCCCAGTGTATTCCACCGATGCGATCTACGACGCGCTGGACACCATGGTTGAGGAAGGCCGCATGGCCAACTACGGCGTCTCGGTGGAAAAGGTAGACGAGGCCCTGGCCGCGATTGCCCGCCCGAACATCGCCACCGTGCAGATCATCATCAATGCCTTCCGCCACAAGCCGCTGGAAACCGTGCTTCCGGCAGCCCGCGAGGCAGGGGTGGGCATCATTGCGCGTGTACCGCTGGCCAGCGGCCTGCTGACCAACCGCTACACCTTGGACACCGAGTTCGCCAAGGACGACCACCGCAACTACAACCGCGACGGCTCGGCCTTCGACGTGGGCGAGACCTTCTCCGGGGTGGACTACGCCACCGGACTGGAAGCGGCCGGCGAATTCGCCAAGCTGGCTGCCGCTGAAGCGAACGATGCAACCAGCGCCCAGGTGGCCTTGGCTTGGCTGGCTGCCCAGGACGGGGTGAGCACCATCATCCCTGGAGCCCGCAACGCACAGCAGGCCCGCTCCAACGCGGCCGCCGGTTCGCTGAAGATCAGCGAGGGCTTCAACAAGTCCGTGCGCGATCTCTACGACGCCAAGCTGCGCGAACAGATCCACCCACGCTGGTAGCAGCGCGGGTGGGAATCCGTTCCTAGCTTTGCGGCGCCCCGACTGGGATGCTGGCACCTAGTGCCACTGGCTCGGCGGGGCGCTGCTGTCCGCGTTCGGAAACATATTCCAGCTCGGTGTCCGGCGCCGCCGTATTCACGAACGAGCGGAAACGCTTGAGCTTCACCGGGTCAGCCAAAGTTGCGGCCCACTCATCCTGGTAGTTGGCCACGTGGGCTTCCATGGCCGCCTCCAGTTCTTCGGCCAGCCCGAGGGAATCCTCGATAACCACCTGCTTGGCCCGCTCCAATCCGCCATCCAGATCCTGCAGCCAATGCGCGGTACGCTGCAGCTTGTCGGCGGTGCGGATGTAGTACATCAGGTAGCGGTCAATGTACTTGAACAGCGTCTGCTCATCCAGACCGCCCGCGAGCAGCTGGGCATGGGCGGGGTTGGCGCCGCCATTGCCTCCCACATAAAGGTTCCAGCCATCGGTCGTGGCGATCACGCCAATGTCCTTGGCCCGGGCTTCGGCGCACTCGCGAGCACAGCCCGAAACACCCATCTTCAGTTTGTGCGGTGCACGCAACCCCCGGTAGCGCAGCTCCATCTCGATGCCCAAGGCAGTGGAATCGAGCATGCCGTAGCGGCACCAGGATGAACCGACACAGGTCTTCACATTGCGCAGCGACTTGCCGTAGGCCTGTCCGGACTCGAATCCTGCGTCCACCAGTTCCCGCCAGATCTGCGGCAACTGCTCCAGCCGTGCACCGAACATGTCGATGCGCAGGCCGCCGGTGAGTTTGGTGTACAGCCCGTACTTCTGCGCCACCGCGGCAATCACGCCGAGCTTTTCCGGGGTGATTTCGCCGCCGGGGATGCGCGGAACCACCGAGTAGGTGCCATCCTTTTGCATATTGGCCAGCACGCGGTCATTGGTATCCTGCGCGCCGGCCAGTCCTGCATCCATCGGGTGCACACTGGTCTGGGAGGAGAGGATGTTGGCGATGACCGGCTTGCAGATATCGCAGCCCTTGCCCGTGCCAAAGCGCTCCATCACCTCGCCGAAGGTCTGCAGTCCGCCCACGCGGATGGCTTCGTAGAGTTCCGGGCGGGAGAAGGAGATGTGCTCGCACAGAGCAGTGGAAACCTCTGCACCGTCCTTGAGCATCTGCGCTTCCATGAGCTTCTTGATCATCGGCACGCACGAGCCGCACTGGGTGCCAGCCCGGGTGCAGGCTTTCAGGCCGGAGACAGTGGTCACCGGCGCTTCGTCCTCGAAGCAGCCGCATCCGGAGACCGCATCGCGGATTGTTCCGGCGGTCACTGAATTGCAAGAACACAGCACCGCGTCATCGGGCAGTTCGCCCTCGGGTGCTTCGCCGCCCAACGCGCTGAGGTAGGCGCCGGGTTCGCCTGGCAGTTCGCGACCGAGCAGTGGACGCAAGGACTGGTACGGGGTGGCATCGCCAACGAAGATGCCGCCGAGCAGGGTCTTGGCATCGGCAGAAACCACAAGCTTCTGGTACAGGCCGCGCGGAGCATCGGCGTAGACCACTTCCAGCGCGCCTTCGGAGCGGGCAAAGCCATCGCCGAAGCTGGCTACATCCACGCCGGAGAGCTTGAGTTTGGTAGCGGTATCGAAACCGGCGAATTCGGCCTGTCCGCCAGCCAGCTGCTCGGCGACGATTTCCGCCATGGCATTGGCCGGGGCCACCAGGCCGATGCAGAATCCGTCGTAGTTCGCGACTTCGCCGATCGCCCAGATGTGATCGATGTCCGTGGCACAATGCGAGTCGATGACCACGCCGCCGCGAGGCCCCATGCCGAAGCGCGGTGCCTGGCTGCCGGCCTCGTCGAGGGCCGCGTTGTAGTTCCGGATCAGCTCATCGCGAGGACGCACGCCGATCGAGACGACCACCATATCCGCATCGATGGTGCGTTCATCAGCCATCAGCACGCCGGTGACCGCGGTGCCGCCATTGTCCTGGCTGGTGAGGATTTCCTGCGGGAAAACACCGTTGTGGACGGTGAACCCGGTTCGCTCGATGAGCCGGCCCATGGCCTGGCCGGCCCCTTCATCCAGCTGGGTGCCCATCAGCCATTTGCCGCCATCAATGACGACTGCTTCTGCACCCAATGCCTGCGCCCCAGCGGCCGCTTCCAGCCCGAGCAGCCCGCCACCGATGGTAGCCACCACCGGGGTACGGCCCAAGGAAGCTGAAAGTTCCTTGACCTTCTGCGCGATGGACCAGACGTCTTCCAGCGTGCGGTACACGAAGGTATGTTCGTTGCCGGCAATCGGCAGCGTGGCCGCGTTGGAACCGGTGGCGAGCACCAATTCGTCATAGTTGAAGATGCGTCCATCAGCAGTGGTAACCGTGCGCTTGGCACTGTCGATAGCCACGGCCTTGGCGTTGGTCTCCAAGGTGACGTGCTCCGCTTCCCACAGCTTCGGATCGCCAAGGGTCAGGTCGACCCCGGGGTTAGTCAACGCCCGGGAGAGCGCCACGCGGTCATAGGGAAGATGAGTTTCCTCGGTCAGGACCGTAATGCGCAAATCTTGAGGAGCGCGGCTGGCCAAGGCTTCGGTGAAACGGTGAGCTGCGGGGCCGCCGCCGATAACCAGGATGTTGCGTGCATTGTGTGGAGTACCCATGATCAATTTCGACTTTCGCTGGGAAACGGTGAGTTTCAGGCTGATGAGACCACTGTAGAAAGTGCGTTTTGCGCAGCAATTACCCTTGTGTTTCGACCTGAGCAATTCTCTCCACCACCGGCTGAAGGCCAAGTGAAGCGACTGAAACATTCTCGAATTATTTGGAAGGAAAGCGCGTTGCAAAGAGCCAAATGGCCAACGAAAAACATTGGAATTTCGGTTGGATCACGGGCTCACCATGCTCAATTTTGCTGTTAGACATGCTTTACGGACTGGCAACCGCCAGAAGCATTCGGCGAAACATGGCGCTTCTAAGCTCGATATATCAGCAAACACCAACCACGAAGGACTTACGGTCATGAGCACGCAAATTGCAGAAATAACTCGTGAAGCGACTTTGAGCCTGGCTCCGCTTTGCCGCAGCGCAGAGCTGGAACGCGGATGGGGAGAGGCCCTTTGGCTTGAAGGCACCCAGCTGGCACTGTTCCGCACCGAGGAAGACGCGTTCTACGCAACCTCGCACCGCTGCCCCAGCACCGGGGCGAAAGTCATGGCCCGAGGCATCCTGGGGGACACCGTGGTCGAGTCGGTCCACGTGGCCACCGTTGCCTGCCCGCTGCACAAGGAAGTGTATCGACTGGACACCGGGGAATGCCTGAACGCCGATTCGCTGCCGTTGCCCGTGCAGCGGCTCATGGAAATTGAAGGACAGCTATGGATGGAGCAGACCAAATGAGCCTGAAAACAGATCAAGCCATCGACGTTGAACATTCGGCCTGGCAGGGCTGGTACGAGCTCCAAGAGGAGACGGAACTGCTTGCTGCGAGCTAGAGCCGGTTACCGCATTTTCCAGCGTTGGCGTGCAAGAATAATAGAACTCGCATCATCAATTCATCGTAGGGACGAAAGCACATGGCTTTCGTCCCTACGATTTTGCGTTTCAGACGCAATCGCGCAGAAAAGCGGTGCCGACGGTGGATTGGAAATGCAAAAAGGGAAAAGGTCGTCATCACCTACGATGTAAGTACTGGAAAAATTGCGGATGAGTAGGTCAAAACGATGACAGACGAAGAATTCCTAGCAGTGCTAGCTGCGCATAAAGACTCGACTTCCGAGCAGGTATGGAACGCCGTAGTTGCCCGCACCGAAAATGATTGGGTTGGCGATCTGAATTGGGAAGCGAAGTCAGATAACGCACAAGATTTTGACAACTTCTTGCAGAAAGCATTTGCGGGTATGCCTACGCCACCCCGGCTCGAATATGTAGAGACTCTGGTAACGAACTACTCATTTTCAATTGCCGATGTTCCTGGCTCCGAGAACAAAGCCATTCGCGCGATCGAAATTTGCTATGAAAAGATGATCGCGGCAATTTCGAAATCCATCGGCGAATGCGTCATTCCGCTAGCTGAATCACCTGATACAGATGTCGAAGTTTCAGAAGTCGAACACGAGTTGACTCGTTTCCAGCGCTGGACCAAAACGCCGAAATTCCTTAAATAGAGTTGGCTGGGCAACTGGCTCGAGGCTAGTTGCTTACCAGCAGGCTTATACGCAGCTCCGATAATTCTGCTCTCCATGATCGCGGCACTGGCCAACGTTTGATGCCACCTACGATTTTGCGTTTCAGGCGCGATCGCGCAGAAAGGCCGCCAGCTCGCTAGGAGCCGGCCGCCAGCAGAACCATTACGCCAGGGCAGGAGCCTTGGCCAGCAGCTCCTCAATCTTTGATTTGCACCCGCCGCAACCGGTGCCCGCACGGCAATTTTCGCCTACCTGCGCTACGGTTGCGCATCCAGCGCCCACCGCGTGGGCCACCTCGCCGTAGGTGGCACCGGAACACCGGCACAGCTGGTCTTCATCACTGGGGATCGCCGAGATTTGCTCTGTTGCCGGATCATCCAACCGCAACAGGCTGGAGCGGTCTTCAGGCAAGGCGGTGGCCCGTTCATAAGCCAGCACAAGTTCGGCACTGGTTTGCGGCAGTCCCATGGCAAGGAATCCGGTGACCGCATCCTGCCGGGTGACGATCTTCAGATACCGTCCGCGCGCAGGATCCGCATAGATTGTTGCCTGCAGATCGGTATCGTCCCAATAACCGGCGCTGATATCGCCGGCAGCGGTCAGCTCGATGCCTTGGCCCTTGAGCATCAATACATTAGAAGCAGAGAAGTCCGGGGCAGCAAGCGGTTCGGATGCCCCGGAACCAGTAAGCTGCAACAGTTGCTGGGACAACCATGCGGCCTGAGCCCATCCCGGGGCCAGCAGTCCAACCGGCGGCTGTCCGGCAACTTCGGCACAGTCGCCGAGGGCGAAAATTCGCTGCTCGGTATCGGCGCAGAGGAATTCATCGGTCTTAATACCGCGGCCCACCGGCAATCCGCAGCCCGAGGCCAGCTCTGTTCTGGCTCTCACGCCCGTGGAAATGAGCAGGGCATCTGCCTGGATCAGTCCGTGGGTGGAAGTCATCAGGCCAGTGAAACCTTGTGCATCTTTTTGAATGCCACTGGCCTTCGCACCCGGGATCACCTCGACACCTGCTTCACGCAGATTACGGGACAGCAACGCCCCTCCATCTGCATCCACGACGCGTCCCAGCGGGGCCGGACCATGATGCACCAGCACCGCCTGCGCCCCAGTACGCGCAATGGCCAAGGCCGCCTCGATGCCCAGAACACCGCCGCCGAGAATCAAAATGCGCTGGCCCAGCTCGATCGATTTGCGCAGCTGGTGGGCGTCATCCACCGTACGCAGGGCAAAGACTCCGGCTGGCAGTGAAGCATCAGCATGCGGATCGAAGTTCAGGCCGTTGAGCGTGGGGATCACGGTTCGGGCGCCGGTGGCGAAAACAAGCCGGTCGTAGGACACATAGTCGTTGCCGCCCAGATGGATCCGGCGCCGTGAGCGATCGATGCCGGTAGCCTGCACGCCCAAGCGTACTTGGACCCCGGCATCGGCCAAGCGCTGCGGATCCACCATGCTAAGGTGTTCGAACTCGGCGGCTCCGGCTGCCAGTTCAGCGAGCAGCACGCGGTTGTAGGCCAGGTGGTTTTCGGCGCTGATCACCGTTATTTCGCAGTGGCCTGCTGCTGCCGCGGGCAGCAGCCCTTCAATGAGGGAAGCGGCGACGGGGCCGAATCCGATGATGGCGATGCGTTGCGGGCGTTGCTCGTTCATTGTTCCTCTTTCACAGCGCTCAGCGAAACATGGGCGTGCTTGAATTCCGGCATCTTGCTGTGCGGATCGACCTTCGCCTCGGTCAGCAGGTTTGCGGTACCTGAATCCGGGTAGTGGAAGGGCAGGAAGACTGTGTCCAGCCGGGCATCGGAGCTCAGCAGTGCGCGGGCGGTGACTTCACCGCGTTCATTGCTGATCACGACCTTTTGCCCTTGGGCAATCTGGTGGGCCAAGGCTGTGGCTGGATGGATTTCCAGCAGTGCTTCCGGTGCCGCCTTAGCCAGCTCCGGAACCCGGCGCGTCTGGGCGCCGGATTGGTAGTGCTCAAGCAGGCGGCCGGTCACCAGCGACACCGAGGACTTGTCCATCCGGGGTGCTGGTTGGAAATAGACAGGTACCAGCACGGCACGCTGGTCTTCATGGGCAAAACCCTCAAGGAACAATCTCGGGGTGCCATTGCGGATACCTGGCTGGGCCTTCACGTCGGTGCCTGCAGGACATGGCCAGTAGATCGCTGCCCCGGCATCAAGGTCATCCCAGTTCACCCCCGAGTAGTCGGAGAGTCCGCCGGCCGAAGCTAATTTGAGTTCTTCAAAGACTTCTTGGGCATCGGGGGAGAAGCAGCCTGGGGCATCCAGACGCTGGGCGAGCTGGGAGAAGATCCATAGTTCACTGCGCGCATTTTCCGGTGCCGTCAAGGCTGCGCGGCGGCGCAGGATCCGTCCCTCCAAATTGGTCATGGTGCCTTCTTCTTCAGCCCATTGCAGTACCGGCAAGACCAGATCTGCTTGGGCTGCAGTCTCTGAGAGGAAGAAGTCGCAGACCACCAGGAAATCCAGTTTGGTCAGGGAGCTGGCCACGCGTGAGGCATCGGGTGCGGAGATCACCGGGTTAGCCCCGTGGATCAGCATCATGCGCGGACCGCGAGGGGTGCCGAGCGCATCGAAGAGTTCAACGGCTGGAAGCCCGGGACCGGGGATGGCCTCGGGCTCAACACCCCAGACACGGGCTACATGCGCGCGGTGTCCTAGGTCGGTGATCTTGCGGTAGCCCGGAAGCTGGTCGCACTTTTGCCCGTGCTCCCGTCCGCCTTGCCCGTTGCCCTGGCCGGTGATGGTGCCGTAGCCGCCGGCCAGGGTGCCAGGCAGGCCCAGCAGCAGCGCGAGGTTGATGGCGGCGGTGACCGTATCGGTGCCGTTGGAATGCTGCTCGATGCCGCGGCCGGTGAGTATGTAGACCGGTTTGCCGCCGGCCTTCGCTTCGCTGGCCGCTTGGGCCAGAGCCCTGGCGGTGTGCCGGATCTGCTCGGCAGGAACACCGGTGATGCGGGCCGTTCGCTCCGGCCACCAGCTGGCCAGTGAAGCTTTCAAGGAGCCGAAACCATTGGTGCGGGCGGCCAGATAACTGGTGTCGGCCAGGGATTCGGCCACCAGTACGTGAGCCAAGCCCAGCAGCAGCGGAAGATCGGTGGCCGGGGTCGGCTGCAAGTGCCAGCCGGCATTATCGGCACAGAGCTTGGCTGTGGCAGAACGCCGCGGATCAACCACGATCAAGCCGCCGTTTTCCCGGGCCCCGGTTAGATGCCGGACAAAAGGAGGCATCGTATCGGCCACGTTGGAACCGAGCATCAGGATCATCCCGGCCCCATCCAGATCGGCCAGCGGGAAGGGCAATCCCCGGTCCAAGCCAAAAGCTCGGTTGGTGCCGGCAGCGGCCGAGGACATGCAGAACCGGCCGTTATAGTCGATGCGCGAGGTGCCCAGGGCCAGCCGTGCGAACTTGCCCAGCTGGTAGGCCTTTTCATTGGTCAGCGAGCCGGAGCCGAAGACCGCTAGCGCGTCGGCTCCGGATTCAGCGCGGATGCCCAATGCCTTGCTGGCCACCAGATCCAGCGCTTGCTCCCAATCAATCGGTGCAAGGCTTCCGTCGGGTTGGCGAAGCAGCGGTGTTTGCAGGCGTTCTGGGTGATCCAGCAGTTTGGCAGCGCTATAGCCTTTTCGGCACAGCGCCCCGCCATTGGTCTCGAAGTCCCGTCCCTTCAAGCTCACCGGTTCGGTGCTGTGCTCTGGCTGGTTGGGTTCCAAGGTGATGCCGCACTGCAAGGCGCAATATGGACAGTGTGTGTCGGTCATGTCAGACTCCGTGCTGGGCGAAGCGGGTGCCTGGGCGTGCGTAGGTGAACCACGCGGTGGCCATGAGCATCAGGTAGGCAGCGATGAAGATGATGAATGCGGTGGTGTAGGCGCCAGTGCTGGAGATGGACAGGCCCAAGGCCTGGGGAATCAGGAAGCCGCCGTAGGCTCCGATGGCCGAGATCAAGCCCAAGGCCGCGGCCGCCTTGCGTGAAGAATCCACCTGGCCCGCCGGTTTCCCTTCGCCGCTCAGGGCAAAGACTACCGGGATCATCCGGTAGGTCGAGCCATTGCCGATGCCGCTTGCGGTGAAGAGCAACAAAAACAAGAGCAGGAAGCCCCAGAAGCTCGCCCGAGGCAGGCTGAGCACCAGCGCACCGGTAATCAAGGCCATGGCTGCAAAGGTGGCCACGGTAACGCGTGCTCCACCGAGCTTGTCAGCGATTTTGCCGCCGTAGGGGCGGGCCAGGGACGCGACCAATGGGCCGAGGAAGGCCAGGGTGATGGTTGCCGTTCCCAGTGGCAGGGCTGCGTACTCGGGGAAGGTGTCAACGATCAGCTTGGGGAATACTGCCGAGAATCCAATGAAGGATCCAAAGGTTCCCACATAAAGTGCGGAGATGATCCACAGGTGCTTTACCTTCAGGCAGGCAATGGCGCCGCGGATATCGGAGCGCGCCGAACTCAGATTGTGCATGTACTTCCAGGCACCCCATGCGGAGAGGAAGATCAGCGGGATCCAGAGCATTCCTGCCAGCGGAAGCTGCAGGGCCCCGGCGGCGAAGACCGTGACAATGACCGGGACGAGCAGCTGGGCGACCGCCGCGCCAAGGTTGCCGCCGGCTGCGTTCAGCCCTAGTGCCCAACCCTTGCGCGAGGCAGGGTAGAAGTAGGTGATATTGGCCATCGAGGAGGCGAAGTTTCCGCCGCCGAATCCGGTCAGTGCCGCAAGGGTCAGCATGACCCAGAACGGGGTGGCCGGATCGGACAGTGCCATGGAAATGCCGCCGGCTGGTATCAGCAGGAGCAAAGCGGAAATCACTGTCCAGTTGCGTCCGCCGAAACGGGCAACCATGAATGTATAGGGGATGCGCAGAGTTGCCCCGACCAGGCTTGGGATGGAGATGAGCCAGAATAATTCGGTGGTGCTGTAGTTGAATCCGGCTACCGGAAGATAGACCACGACGATGGCGAATAGCTGCCAAATACTGAATCCGAGAAACTCGGCGAAGATGGACCATTTGAGGTTTTGGCTGGCTACCGCCGAACCGGTCTGCTTCCAGAATTCCGGATCCTCAGGAGTCCAGTTGCTGACCCAGCGTCCGGGCTGGACCTCCAGCGCCTGCGATGTTGAAGATGTTTTTAGCTGTGCGCTCACGTGATCCGATCCCTTCTCTAGCACTTGATGCTTCTGAGCTTCTCAAATGGGTATTTCGCTCAGGTGCTCAGGTTGTTGCGCCGAAGGGAACTTAAATTCACCCGGGGGATCGGTGCGCCGATAGGCATCCGTAACGTGTTGGAAACCGGCGCGCGGAGAGCGGGTATGCGGTTCGGGGATTTCGAAGGTGCGGCGGGGGATCGACTACCGTGCCGATCGCCGCTGGTGGGAGGTCGAATTAGCGAAAACACGCCATTTTCATATTCATGATGCAAAAAAGAGATTTCAAAAGAAGTGTTACGTGCGTCACAATCCACTGATAATCTCGTAGCTGTCTATGGCGGGCACCCACCTAATGGGTCGCTATCTACCGGGCATGCAACTGATCGATTTCAGGTGACAAGTGCAACCGGTATCTAGCGCCAAGCAGTGCGCTGCGGAGTTCATGTCCAAAGCATGAGGAGCCACGCGATGAGCGTTACTACCACTGGCCAAGACTATCTTTCGATGGCCATCGATATTGCCACCACAAATGTCCACAACGCCGGCGGGTCATTTGGCGCCGTGGTGGTCACGGCCGACGGCCAGATCTTCGAAGGAGTCAACCGCGTCACGGCCAACAACGACCCATCGACGCACGCCGAGGTGGTCGCCATCCGCACGGCAGCGGCTGCGCTGGGGACCTTTGATTTGAGCGGCTGCGTGCTCTACAGCAGTTGCGAACCCTGCCCGATGTGCCTGGCCACCTCATTATGGGCCCGTATCGGCAAGGTTTTCTTCGCGGCCAACAGGCGTGATGCGGCAGCTGCCGGATTTGATGATGCGGTGTTCTATGGATACTTCGAATCAAAGTCCAACCGCTCGCTGATGCCGGTGAACTGCTTCCAATCGGAAAGCGGAGAGCACCTGTTGCCGTTCAAGGCATGGGATTCCCAAGAATCCCGGACCGACTACTAGAGGGTCCAGGACCATGACCACGACAAGTCGCTTGCCAGCTAGCCCCAAGGACATGCGGCGCGGTAGCAAGCCGCGCCGTCCAGGCGGGCCGGGCAGCATCCTGGACGCATTCTTCAGCATCACCGAACGCGGGTCCACTCTGGCGCGGGAAATGCGCGGTGGAGTCGTCACCTTCTTCACGATGGCCTATATCGTGATCCTCAACCCGCTGATCCTCGGAGGATTCAGCGCCGACGCCGCACCCATGGATGTGGCCGGCAACTGGCTCCCGGCCGCGCAGGTCGGTGCCATGACCGGCCTGACCGCCGGACTGATGACCATCCTGTTCGGACTGGTCGCCAACCTGCCCTTCGGCCTGGCCGCAGGGCTGGGCATCAACTCCTTCCTCGCCGTCTCGGTCATCCAGGACGTCACCTGGCCCGAGGCCATGGGCCTGGTGGTAATCAACGGACTGCTGATCGTGCTGTTCGGAATGACCGGGGTGCGTACCGCGATCTTCCGGGCCATCCCCAAGGACCTGAAAGCCGCGATCACCGTGGGCATCGGGCTGTTCATCACCTTCATCGGGTTCGTGGACTCCGGATTCGTCACCCGCACTGCCGCCGGGCCTCCAGTGCAGCTCGGCGACAGCGGATCGATCGTATCGATCCCCACCATGATCTTCGTGGTGGGCCTGCTGATCATGGGCGCACTGGTGGCCCGCGGGGTGCAAGGCGCGATCCTGATCGGCATCGTGATCTCCACCGTGCTGGCGGTGATAGCCGAAGTGGTCTTCAAGATCGGGCCGGGCGGGGCGGATAATCCGCATGGCTGGCACCTGAACATGCCGGTGCTGCAGGGCAATATCGTCTCGTTGCCGGATCTGTCGCTGGCCGGTGACTTCGACCTGATCGGCTCCTTCAGCCGGATCGGCGCGCTGGCCGCGACCATGCTGGTGTTCACCTTGGTGTTCACGAACTTCTTCGACGCCATGGGCACGATGACCGGCCTGGCGAAGAATGCCGGGCTGGCCCGCAAGGACGGCACCTTCCCGCGGCTGAAGGCGGCGTTTGTGGTCGAGGGCCTGGGCGCGGTGGCCGGAGGCATGGGCTCGTCTTCCTCGAATACCGTCTATGTGGATTCGGCTGCCGGCATCGGGGAAGGGGCGCGCACCGGGCTGGCCTCGGTGATCACCGGGGTGCTGTTCCTCGGCTCGATGTTCTTCACGCCGCTGACCTCCGTGGTTCCCATCGAGGTGGCCGCCGCGGCACTGGTTCTGGTGGGCACCTTGATGTGCGCGCAGATCCGCGAGATCAACTTCAAGCGGTTCTCCAGCGCCATGCCGGCGTTCCTCACCCTGATCACCATGCCGCTGACCTATTCCATAGCCAACGGCATCGGTGCCGGGTTCATCGCCTGGGTGGTGGTGAATACCGCGGCGGGGGGCCACGCAAAGATCCATCCGCTGCTGTGGGTGGTGGCGCTGGGGTTCCTGGTGTACTTCGCCCGAGGGCCCATCACAGCCCTACTGGCCTGAGCCGATACGGGCTATAGTAAGGATCCATCGAGGTGGGCTGGCTCACTTCGACGGGTTGGATGCATGTCGAAAATCCGAATTCTGGAGGGCAATCATGGGCGGATGCCTCGCCTGGTCCAAGGGCCAGATCGCGCACGGAGACTGATCGCGCCGCAGCACGCGGCGGCACCTTGCCGAGCCTTGAATCCCCGGCAGGGAGCCAGATCCCGACCATCATCCAATTCATACATGGTGCGTCCGGCGATACCCGGGCGCAGGAGGTGTCAGCGGCATGAGCGCCGAGGCAACGCAAGAGACAAAGTGCCTGGTTACCGTCAACGGGACGGTCCGGGAATTCGACGGACCGCCCCATGCCAACGCGCTGGATTTCCTGCGCGGGCAGCGGCTGATTGGATGCAAGGAAGGCTGCGCCGAAGGCGAATGCGGCGCCTGCTCCATCCTGGTGGCGCGCGGCGACGGGGAGGGCAGCAGGTGGACCGCGGTCAACGCCTGCCTGCTGCCGGCCGCGTCCCTGGACGGCCAAGAAGTGATCACCTCCGAAGGGCTGGGCAGCGTCGCGGACCTGCATCCGGTGCAAGAAGAGATGGCCAACCGCGGAGGATCCCAGTGCGGTTATTGCACCCCCGGATTCATCTGCTCCATGGCCGCCGAATACTACCGTCCCGAGCGGACCGCCAATCCCGCAGTCAGCGCGGAGGACGGCGGCGAGCACGAGTGCGGACCCAATGGCTTCGATTTGCACGCACTGTCGGGCAATCTCTGCCGCTGCACCGGATACCGTCCGATCCGCGACGCCGCCTACGCGCTGGGCGAGCCCGAGGAAGATGACCCGCTGGCCGTCCGGGCACGGCGCACCGCACCGGCCCCGGCAGCCACGGATATCCAGCGCGCCGACACCCCCACCGGGGAAATCGGCCGTTACCGCCGGGCCACCGACCTGGACCAGGCACTGCAGATCCTGGCCGCCGAACCGCGGACCGTGCTGGTGGCCGGTGCCACCGACTGGGGTATGGAAGTCAACATCAAGGGCGCCCGCGCCCGTTCGGTGCTGGCCATCGACCGGCTGCCCGAGCTGCGCCAGATCCAGTTCAATGAGCAGTACCTGGAACTCGGTGCAGGCTGCACGCTCAGCGAGCTGGAACGGAACCTCGCCGGACGGGTCCCGCTGCTGGGAAAGCTCTTCGGTCAATTCGCCTCCCGGCTGATCCGCAATAGTGCCACCCTGGGCGGGAACCTGGGCACCGGCTCGCCCATCGGCGACACCCCTCCGGCGCTGCTGGCGCTGGACGCCGAACTGGTGCTCTCCAGCATCAGGGGCAACCGGGTAGTGGCGCTCGCCGAGTACTTCACCGGCTACCGGCAGACCGTGCGGGAACCGGGGGAGATGATCACCGCGATCCGCATCCCGCTGCCGCTGGCCGAGCTGACCAGCTTCCAGAAGATCTCCAAGCGTCGCTTCGACGATATTTCCTCGGTGGCCGTCGGCTACGCGGTGACGGTCACCGACGGCGTGATCTCCAAGGTGCGGATCGGGTTGGGCGGCGTGGCAGCCACCCCGCTGCGTGCCAAGGCTACCGAAGAGATGCTGGAAGGCAAGGAATGGAACCTGGACACCATCCGGGCCGCCGCGCACACCATGGGCCAAGAAGGAACCCCGATGGATGACCACCGGGCCAGCGCGGATTACCGCAAGGCCATGCTGGCCTCCTCGCTGGAACGGTTCTACGCCGAGCAGCTGACGCGCTCGGGTGCAGGACAGGAGCAGAACTCATGAGCCAGCTATCCCAACGCCCCGATAACGCAGTGGTCGGCCAGCGCCACCGCCACGAATCCGCCGCCGCGCACGTCACCGGCACCGCACTGTATACCGATGACCTCGCGCAGCGCCTGGCCGGGGTGCTGCATGCCTACCCGGTGCAGTCCACCTGCGCCCACGCGAAAATCTTGGGCCTGGATGCCAGTGCGGCGCTGGAAGTGCCCGGAGTCGTCAGAGTGATTACCGCGGCAGATATTCCCGGAGTCAATGACCAGGGTGCCAAGCATGACGAGCCGCTGCTGCCGGTGGACGAGGTGATGTTCTTCGGGCAACCCGTTGCATGGGTCTTGGGCGAAGACTTGGAAGCGGCGAAGGCCGGAGCCAAGGCGGTGAACGTCGACTATGAGCAGCTGGATTCGCTGATCACCATCAAGGAAGCCATCGCGGCCGGCAGCTTCCACGGCATCCAGCCCGAGATCGCCAAGGGGGACCCGGAGGCAGGCTTCGCGCAGTCGGCCCATGTTTTCGAGGGCGAGTTCGAGTTCGCCGGACAGGAGCACTTCTACCTGGAAACGCAGAATTCGCTGGCCATGGTGGATGAGAGCGGGCAGATCATGATCCACTGCTCCACCCAGCATCCCACCGAAACCCAGGACATCGTCTCGCATGTGCTGGGCATCAGCGCCCATGAGGTGACCGTGCAGGTGCTGCGCATGGGTGGCGGATTCGGTGGCAAGGAAATGCAGCCCCACGGCTATGCCGCACTGGCGGCCCTCGGCTCGGTGCTCACCGGGCGTCCGGTGCGGGTGCGGCTGGACCGCACCCTGGACATGACCATGACCGGCAAGCGACACGGATTCCATGCCAGCTGGAAGATCGGTTTCGACGAGCAGGGCAAGATCCTCGCGCTGCAGGCGCAGCTGACCGCTGACGGCGGGTGGAGCCTGGACCTGTCCGAACCGGTGCTGACCCGGGCAATGTGCCATATCGACAATTCCTACTGGATCCCGAACATCAAGGTCTCGGGGCGCATCGCCAAATGCCATAAGACCTCGCAAACTGCGTTCCGCGGTTTCGGCGGTCCGCAGGGCATGCTGGTCATGGAAGACATCCTGGGCCGGGTGGCCCCGCAGCTGGGATTGGACGCCAGGGAACTGCGCCGGCGCAACTTCTACACCGAAGGCCAGGACACCCCGTACTACCAGCCGGTGAGGCATCCCGAGCGGCTGGAAGCCGCCTGGAACCAGATGCTCAATTCGGCAGGCATCGCCGCGCGAGAACAGCAGATTGCGCAGTTCAACGCATCCCATGAGCATGTTAAGCGGGGGTTGGCCTTGACCCCGGTGAAATTCGGCATCTCCTTCAACCTCACCGCCTTCAACCAGGGCGGAGCGCTGGTGCTGGTCTACAAGGATGGTTCGGTGCTGGTCAACCACGGTGGGACCGAAATGGGCCAGGGCCTGCACACCAAGATGCTGCAGGTGGCCGCCACCGCCCTGGGCGTGCCGCTGTCCATGGTACGCAACGCACCGACGCGCACCGACAAGGTGCCCAACACCTCGGCCACCGCGGCCAGCTCGGGCAGCGACCTGAACGGCGGCGCGGTCAAGGATGCATGCGAGCAGATCCGGGACCGGCTGGCGCAGGTGGCTGCCGGCATGCTCGGGGTTCCGGCCCAGGATGTCCGCTTCGGCGGCGGCCGGGTCACCGCGCTGGGCAAGAGCGAATCCCTGGATTGGGCGGATGTGGTCAGTGCCGCGTACTTCCAGCGGATCCAGCTCTCGGCCGCAGGTTTCTACCGGACGGAGGGGCTGCATTGGGATCTGTCGCGGATGACCGGCAGCCCGTTCAAGTACTTCGCCTACGGGGTGGCGGCCAGCGAGGTGGAAGTCAGCGGATTTGACGGCTCCCATGTGCTGCGCCGCGTGGATATCGTCCATGACGTCGGGGACTCACTCTCGCCGCTGGTGGACTTGGGGCAGATCGAGGGCGGGTTTGTGCAGGGTACCGGCTGGCTGACCCTGGAGGACCTGCGCTGGGACACCTCCGATGGCCCGAACCGCGGACGGGTCGCCACCCAGGCCGCGAGCACCTACAAGATCCCGAGCTTCTCCGAGATGCCCGAGGTCTTCAACGTCAGCCTGCTGGAGAAGGCGCATGAGGAAGGCGCAGTCTACGGTTCCAAGGCCGTGGGTGAACCTCCGCTGATGCTCGCCTTCTCGGTGCGCGAGGCGATCCGGCAGGCTGTAGCAGCCTTCGGCCCCGCCGGATGCTCCGTGCATCTGGCGTCCCCGGCCACACCGGAAGCGGTGTTCTGGGCGATTGAATCGGTGCGGAAGGGGCAGCAGCCATGAGCTCGTGGATTGAAACGGTCACCGCGCTGCGCAATGAGCGGCGTCCGGGTGTGCTGGCCACCATTACCGCGGTGCGCGGGCATGCCCCGCGCGAGCCGGGCGCGAAGATGGTGATTGCCAGCCAGGAAATCTTCGGGACCATCGGCGGGGGAAACCTGGAGATGGCGGTGATGGAACGGGCCCGGCAGATGATCGCCCAGGGCGAGAGCCGGCCGCAGAGCATCAGCATGAAACTCAGCGACAAGGCTCCGGCCACGTTCGGGCGCCAATGCTGCGGCGGCGAAATCACGGTGCTGCTTGAACCGCTGCCGGTTCCCGCCACCGTGGCGATTTTCGGGGTGGGGCATGTGGGCATGGAATTGGCCCGGATCCTCTCCCGCCATGACCTGGTCTTGCACCTGGTGGATTCGCGCGCGGAATTCCTGGAGGAACTTCCCGCCCTGGAACCCAGTGTGGCGCAGATCCATCCGGCGGTGGCGGTGATCGGGGAGCAGGTGCTCAGCTGCCTGCCCACGGGGACCCATGTGCTGATCATGACGCATGATCATGCCGAGGATTTCCACCTGTGCGATGCCGCCCTGCGCCACCCGGGACTGGGCTCCATCGGCCTGATCGGGTCCAGCGCCAAGTGGGCACGCTTCCAGAAGAATCTGGGCGCCAGCGGTTTCAGCGATCAGCAGATCGCCGCGATCCGGTGCCCCATCGGGATCGAGCAGGTGCGCGGCAAGCAGCCGGCGGTGATTGCGGTGTCCGTGGCCGCCGAGCTGCTGGCGCGGATTACGGATGCCGCGAAGCAGCCGGTGCCCAGCCCAGAGCCTGCGCTGAATGCAGAGCCTGCGCTGAACCCAGAGCCTGCGCTGAGCGAAGCGAAGATGAGAATCGTCTAATGCGGGGAACAAGGAGCACTGCTGGGGAGTTTAATGATGTGAGAGCGGTGCCCCTGCGTACCGCGCCCGCAATGCCTAGGAGGCCGATTTCATGTCCATGTTCGACAAGCTGCTGCGCAAGGGCAAGCAAATGGCTGGCCAGTACGTCCGTGAACAGCTTAGCCAGCGCAGCTCCACCAGCAATCAGCGCGGTTATGATCGCGACCAGCGCGGCTACCAGCAGAACCCTGGCGGCTACCAGCAGCCGCAGCGACAGGACTACGGCAACCGCGGCTATGACAACCCGCAGGCCGCAGCGCCTTCGCGCGAGGACCAGGCGGCCATCGAGAAGTACCGCTACATGCTGCGCACCGCTCCGCCGCAGGATATGGAACGCGCCCACGCCGAGGCCTTCGCCCGGCTGACCCCGCAGCAGCGAGAACTGCTGCACCACGAGCTGAACGAGCAGCTGCCGCCGGCAGAACGCCCGAGGACCCAGGACCCGCGGGATCTGGCCCGTTCGGCCACGCGTGCGGAAATATCGCGTCCCGGATTCATGGACAAGCTCCTGGGCTCCGGCGGCAAGGGGCGGAATCTGGGCATGGCTGCCGGTGCGGCCGGCGGGCTCGGGGTTGGCCTGCTTGGCGGCGTGGCGGGTGCGTTCATCGGCACCGCCATTGCCGGGCCGCTGCTTGACGGCTTCGCCGGCATTGGCGAAGAGTTCGGTTCCATGGCAGATGGCCTGGGCGAAACCGTGGCCGGTGCCGGGGAACAGCTCGGCGGCCAGGCCGAGGGAATGTTCGGCGACTTCCTCGGTGGCGCCGGCGGGGATTTCGGCGACTTCGAGTTCTAGCCCCAGCACAGCGAAGCCGGCAGCAACTGCATGTTGCTGCCGGCTTTTTCGCGCCTACTGCTCCACGAGCGGCAGATGCACCAGGGTGCGTTGGCCGTTTTGCACCATGAACCCGCGGCCTGGCGGGAATTCGTGGCGCTTGACGCGCGGGAACGGCACCTTGAACAGCGAGTCCCCGTCATAGGCGTCGGGCTTGAGTGCGATGCCGTGGCGGTTGGACTTCAGCTCGCCGAGCAGCCCGAAGCTGGAGGAGAACGAGTTGATGTCCCCATCGGCGATCAGGAAATGATCCGAGCGGTTGATGGCCTTGAGCAGTTCCTTCATCGGACGCTCGGCATCCGAATCGGCGAACTCGGTGAAGTTCTCCACGACGAACACCATCTTGCCCGGCATGGAGTCGTCCGAGACCAGGTCCAGCATGTCCTTGGCGAACTGCCGGGTCTCGGCCGGGCCTGAAGCACTGCCATTCCACTGCCGCCAGCCGCGCAGCTCGGCGCGCCGGCCGCCAAGGTGGAAGAACTGGGTGGCCGGGTTGGCCCGTTCAAGGGCGGTGACCATGGCGCGCATCGCGTTGGTCTTCCCGCTCTGCGGCGGCCCGGCGATGACGAAGGTGCCGATGGGCTCGAAACCGCATGGACCGAGGGTGGCATCGGACAGGCCGATGGCCGGCAGCCCGTTGACCGTGTCGGGCAGCGCCGCCGCCGCGAATTCCTGGGGGAGGGTTTCGACCCCGGCTGCCTGCGGGGCACCGGTTGCCGCGAGCTCCTGGGCCCAGCTGGTGGTCAGCGCCGTCTGCTCGGCCACATTGGCGGTGCCGCCGAGTACCGCGATCTGCGCCTCGTGGCCCTTGATGATGGCGCGGCCGGGCACGCTGCGCTCATTGAGCACGTCCTTGGCCACGCCCAGCACGTTGTAGGCCTGCTCGTCGGCCATGCGCAGCACCACGCGCTGGGTGATGTTCGCGCTGATCGCGGTGGGCACCGCGCCGAAGCGGTCGGCGGTGGCGACGACGTGGATGCCCAGCGGGCGGCCCTCGCCGACGATGCGCATGAACACCTGGTAGAACTCGCCGCGGCCGTGGCCCAGCTCCCAGTCGTTGCGGAACTGGCCGAAGCCGTCGATCAGCAGGAAGATGCGCGGCTCGGACAGGCTGCCGGTCACCTGGCGGTACTCGCTCAGCGAGGCGGCGTTCGCGGCCGCATAGCGGGCCGAACGCTCATCGAGGTGCTCGGCCAGGATGCGGAAGACGCGCTGGATGCGTTCCACGTCATCGCCGCCAATCACGGCGCCCAGATGCGGCAGCGGTTCGAGCGAACGCAGCGAACTGGTGCCGAAGTCCAGCGCGTACACCGCCGCGGTGCCGGCCGCCGGGTTGGCTCCCGCAGCGATCGCGATGCTGCGCAGCGCCGCGGACTTCCCGGCACCGGAGGTGCCATAGACCAGCAGGTGGCCGTCGGTGTCGGGTTCGAACCAGGCGGTTTCCTGGGCCTGGTGCTCGGGGATGTCGGCCAGCGCCAGCGGGATCCGGCTGTCCGAATCCGGGGCGAGATCGCGCAAGTCCACGGTGGCCGAGAGATCATCGAGCCATGGCCGGCGCGGGGCCGGGATCCCGGCGCCGTTCGAGGCGGCGATGAAACTGGAGACCAGGCGCTTCTGGTCGTTCGGGCCGCTGTTCTCCTCGATGTCCGCATTCTCCGTTTCGGGCTGCTCCCAGACGCGCGCCCCGCCGAAGCGCAGGTCCTCCACGCGCACCTCGGCAGCTTCCGGCTCGTCGGTGGTCCAGCCGCCGGCGTAGCCGGACTGGAAGGGCACCAGCCGTCCCGGGCCGGTCTTGGCGATGCCGCGCCCGGGCAGCGACGGGTCGAAGCCAGCGGCGATGGGGTCCTCCACCACGTCATTGGAGTCCGCGGCATCGGCCATGCGCAACGCCACGCGCAGGTTGGTGTTGGCGCGCAAATTGTCCTTGATCACCCCGGCAGGGCGCTGGGTGGCCAGGATCAGGTGGATGCCCAGGGAGCGGCCGCGCTGGGCGATGTCCACCACGCCGTCCACGAACTCGGGCACCTCCCCGGCCAGGGCGGCGAATTCGTCGACCACCAGCACCAGGGCCGGCGGGGTTTCCGGATCCTGGCGCTTTTCCAGCTCCAGCAAGTCCTTGGCCTTCTTGCGGTGGAAGAGCTTTTCGCGGTGGTGCAGTTCGGCGCGCAGGCTCATCAGCGCGCGGCGGACCAGATGCGGGGAGAGGTCGGTGACCAGCCCGACGCAGTGCGGCAGCTCCACGCAGTCGGCGAAGGCCGAGCCGCCCTTGTAGTCCACGAACAGGAACGTCACCCGGTCGGGGCTGTATTCGGCGGCCATGGCCAGCACCCAGGCCTGCAGGAATTCGGACTTGCCCGAGCCGGTGGTGCCGCCCACCAGCGCGTGCGGGCCCTGGGTGCGCAAATCCAGGCTCATCGCATCCGGGGTGCCCTGGCCGATGAAGGCACGCAGGGTTCCGGCGCGCTTGAGCCGTGGCCGGGCGCCGGTGGCGGCGCGGTCGATCACCGAGTTGTTCTGCTTCCAGCGTTCCAGCACTGCATCCGGGGATTCGGCCAGGTCCGGGCCCAGGATGCGCAGCAGCGACACCGAGTCGGGGATGTCCGAGGAATCCGGGACCAGCGAGCTGGAGTCCACGATCGGGGCCAGCCGGCGGGCGAAGTGCTCGGCGTGCTCGCGCGAGACCCCTTCCACCGACACCTTGACGGCTTCCTCGCCGGCACGCACCCAGCCCACGAGGGCATCATCCAGGCCCTCGGTGACGTCCACGAAGGTGCGGCAGGCCGCGGGCAGCGACTGCACGGTGGGGGCCACGAAGATCGTGTAGATGCCCACGGCCGGGCCGCGCTCGATGATCTGCGAGAGCCGGGCGCGGTCCACCGGGGCGTCATTGGTCACGAACAGCACCAGCGAAAGATCCTTGGCCATCGGCACGCCGGTGGACTGCTCGCCGGCTTCCCTGCCCAGCTCCATGGAGGTGTGCCGGGTGGCCAGCGGGCCCAGCCGGTAGGAGGACGGATCGTTGCGCCGGGCGATGAGCTCTTCGAGGGCGTTGACCAGCACCGTGCCCGAGGTCTGCGTATCGGCCAGCGCCACCTGGGCCAGCGGGGAGCGCGGGCCGGTGGTGTGCGGCAGCCACTTGAACCATTCCAGGTCCTCGGTCCAGGCCGGGTCGATGATCGCTGCGGTGCACAGGTCGTTGGGCGCGTGCAGGCCGAATAGCTGCACCGCCAGCGCGCGCAGCGCATCGGCGGATTGCAGCCGCGGCCCGGCAATGCCGATGGCGCCGGCCGAGGGCAGCAGCTCGATGATCGGCACGTCCTCGATCATCCGGTATTGGGCGGTGAGCGCGTCGACGCGTTCCACGTATTCCTGCAGCCCGGTCCGGTCGGCCAGCGCGGCGACGGTGGTGCGGCTGCGCGCGGTACCCGAGCCCAGCCGCAGGGAGAGGAAGTTCCAGTGCTCCGGGCGCCGGGTCCATAGCAGCGGGCCCAGCGATTCGGCCTGCTCGAAGACGGTCGCGGTGGCCGGGGCCTCGCTGCGCCGGTGCGCGCGTTCGGCTTCCTCCCCGGCCAGCAGGGAATCCTCCAGCGCTTCGAATTGCCGTTCGAAGGTCTCGATTTCCAGGCGCAGCTTGTTGTTGTTCTGGGTGCGCTGGCCGATCAGGTTGCCCAGCATCATCAGCGGCGAGATCAGCACCACGATCAGCGACAGCGCGCGCTGGGTGAGCGAGAAGATCGTCAGGCCCATGATCAGCGGGGCGAAGATCATCGGCCAGGGGAAGAGCTTGGGGCTGGCCTCCTGCGGGATCGCCGGGCGCGGCAGTTCCTCGCCGGGGTAGCGCACCTCCACCCGCGGGGAACGGTTGAAGAGGATCGAGCCGCCCTTCTCATAGACCGGGGAATGGCCGGTGGCGGTCCCGGGCAGCAGCTCGAAGAAGACCTCGGTGGCGCCCAGAGTGATCAGCTGGCCGGGGATCACCGCGACGCGCTGGGCCAGCCCGCCATCGACCAGGATGCCGTTGGCGGAGTTCAGGTCCACCAGCTCGATCTTGCTTCCCACCTCGATGCGCGCATGCCGGGTGGAGACCATGCGGTCGTTGAGCACCACGGTGGCCTTCTCCGAACGCCCCACATAGGAGGTGCCGGCGGGCAGCGCGAAGGCCATGCCCGCATCCGGGCCGTTGGCCACGCGCAGCACCGCTGCCGCCGAGCCGCCCGAGACGAAGGCATCGGTGGTCGGCACGACCTCGATGGTGAAGCCCGAACCCAGTTCGGCCTCGGCCAGCGGGGTGTGCGGATCGAGCTGGACCGGTGCGGTGCCGGCGGCGGTGGCCAGCAGCGTGGGATGCTCGGGAACCTGTTCTCCGGCCAGGGCCCGGGCGGCATCTCCCACGGTGGCGGTGGCATCGCAGGTCAGCACTACGTCGATGGTGCTGGTGTCCTGGCGCCTAAGCGTGGCCTTGATTTTCACTTCGCTGTCTCCTGGAAGGTAATGCGGAAGGTACGGCTGCCTATCTGGACGACATCCCCGTCATTCAGATGCAGGCGGACATTGGGTGGTGCATTGCGCGGGGCGCGGGAGGCGGCGGTGACCTGCGTGCCGTTGCTGGAACCCAGGTCCATGATCCAGGCATTCGCCCCGTCGCAGCCGAAGGCCAGATGCGTCTTGGACAGCAGCCGTTCGGGGTCCTTCAGCGCGACCAGCAGTTCATTGCCGGACTCTTCCGTGGCCTGGGGCGCACGTCCGATCAGCCCGGATTCGGGAACAGGGAGATAGGACCCGTCGTCAAAGGCGAAGGCCGCGCGGCGGACGGTTCCCGTCTGTGGCGCAGATGGCGAATGCCAGTCGCTGTTCTGCGCTCCGATGATGCCCGCTGTGGATCGGGGACGCGCGGGCACTGCGGCGTCATCGTATATGTCGTCCTCGGCGGACGTGCCCAGCGATGGCAGATGCTCGGAAATGTCCCGGTCCGGGCGGGAGATCAGGTATTCGGCACGGGCCAGCGCCCGCGGGTTGGTCGGATCCAGGCCCTTGCGGATATCAACCACGTAGGTTTGGGCGATCTTGTCCATCCAGCTGCGGCGGTGCTCCCGGTCGAAGAAGCAGGACAGCAGCATCAGCAGCGGGCCAATGACCGGGATCAGATGGCTGAGCAGGAAGACGAAGGCGGCGAGGAGGATCCGGCCGAAGCCGGGTGCGGAAAAAGAATCCAGCCGGGCGGCGCGCAGGCGCATGGCGGACTTGCCGGGCGAAGAGCCCCTGCGGCTGTTCATCACGAGCAAGACAACCAGATAGGCCACCAGCAGCAGGGCGCTGACTCCGGACAGGACCAGCGGGACCGTGGAGTAGTGACCTGTCACCAGGAAAATCACGTATCCGATGCCGGCGGGCAGCAGCGCGGCCAGCGAAATGGCGTAGTCGATGAGGCAGGACCAGATCCGGAGGCGTGCTTCGGCTGGCTGCATTCCGAGGGTTGAGGATCTGGCCAGTGCTGCTGCTGAAACTACGTCCATGGGATCTTTCTACTTCAGTTCAATGCCGGCGCGCTACGGGGAGTTCTCCCCATTGAGAGCAAGTCAGCTGCCACACTAGTCTAGTCTGTGGACGAAAAAAAGTGGCCCGGCAGCCGGGCCAGTCGATAAGTTGAGGAGCATTGTTGTGACTGATTTCAAGGCTAATTATGGCGAAATGGAAGCCATGGCATCGAAGCTTGACACCGGGCGCGAGGACTTGGACGGCGTGCTTGAGCAGCTGCAGTCCGGCGTGGACAAGCTGCTCGGCGAGGACTTTACCACTGAGCACGCCTCGGGCCAGTTCGGCGAAGGCTACAAGGACCTGAACGACGGCTTGAAGACCGCGTTCGATGGCATCAACGACATGGCCACTGCGCTGCGCGATATGATGACCCAGATCCAGGACACCGACCGCGGCATGGCCGGCCAGTAGCCGGACGCAATTTTCCGGCTGATGTGGTCGCCTCGTTATTCACGGGGCGACCACATTTCTGATCATGCTGCGTGCATGAGTCGAAGTGGACGTTTGGATTTTAAGGAGTCGTTGCCCCGTGGCCGATGAGATATACCTGGCTCGCCTTGACGAGATTGTTACTGATCTTGGTACCAGCAAGTCTGAATTTGAGGACGCATCACAGGTCGCAAGGGACATTGCACGATCCGTGGGCAACCCGAAGGGCAAAGGAGACCTCAAGAACCGAGTTGAAGATTTTGAGGATGATTGGAACGACACACGAGACGACCTCTTGGAAAGGCTGGCCACCGTGCATCAGAAACTCAATGAGATCCGTTGCACTTTTCAAGAGTGGGACCTTGAAACCAAGAAAGCCTTCCTTAACTCCCGAAGTAGCGACATTCCCAAGGCAGCGAAGTAGACGAACAGAAAGCACCTGAAGATGACCTTGCAGTCACCGAAAACCGGAGAAACCCTCGAACTGATCGATGGCGATGCCGACGGCATCAAAAGGCATGCCTTGGACCTGATTGAGTCAAGTGAGGCTATGGATCGAGCTGCGGACCGATTGGAAGACATCTGCAATGGCACTACCGATCTAAAGTCTGAAGCTATCGCTACGGTGCGCGAATCGGCCAATGAAGTCTTTCCCGAACTGCGCAAAGCAGCCATCCGCTACAACGGCACGGGTGAAGCGCTGAAAACCTATGCAGCTGCACTGGGTAGCGTCCAGGGTGCCTTCGCCCGGTGCACGCCGCAGGGAGGCTCGGATCCCTATGCTTCCATGAGCATCTTGATAGACGAGATTGAGGAAGCGAACACAACCGCCATATCGAAGCGGAACCTCGAAGATGAGGCACAAGGTCTTGTCAATGAGCACAACGGATTTCTGGGCATGGGAGAAGGCACAGATGAGCAAAAGGAAGATGCCGCGGAAGGCCTGAAAGAGGCAAAGTCAGCCCGCGAGAGTGCCGAGGATGAACTTGACGAGCTGTGGGGCAAATTCGACGGACGAGTCTCGTACTGGGAAGACGCCTATGACGACGCCGTGAGCAATATCGAAAAGGCGTTTGAAGCAGCAGGTAACAATGACCGTTTTCTCGATGTATTCATGGACATTCTGACTCTCGTCGGGATCGGCCTGGCCATTGCTGCCTTCGTGCTGACCGGTCCTCTTGCGGCTGCCCTGGCGTTGATTGCCGTGGCAGTGTCTGTTCTCAGCCTGGCAATCGAGATTGGCAAGTTCATGAACGGTGACGGAGACTGGTTGGACTTGTCTTTTGCAATTCTTGGCCTACTTCCCTTCGGGCGCATTGTGGGCAAAGCTGCATCCAGCCTGGGCAAGGGCTTTGGTGGATTCTTCAAGGCGATGGCCAAGAGTCCGACCAAAGAAGCGAAGGGTATGGTCCGCCGTTCAGTCAAGGCGACCACCAAGCAACCGAAGAAGACCCCCATCAAGGGTGACCCACGCCAGCGCCGCCAGGCCAGGGAAGCAAATGCCGCAAAACAGGACAAACGCCGAGGGGCGCGCAATGCGCGAAAAGATCGGTACATGGATGGTTTTGATGACTCGTTCACAGAGAGCAAATGGAAGATGTTTACCAAGTACGTCCTGGACAACGACGCCGCCAAGCAGCGCGCATTGGCGGATTATGTTCTTGAGAATCCTCGCCCCGTGAGCAGAAAGGCAGAAGACTGGGCAAGAACCGTGAAGGCGCAAGAACATAACGAGACCGTAATTTCCTTGTACTATTCGATAGGCCTGCCTTTTGTGGACAAGAGCATCGACGCTGTGAAGGCGGAAATTGACAAAGCGAACGCGTCGAAATAATCGGAGGGCAGTCACTGCATCCCGCGGGTGAGCAGTGATGGTTTCAGGTGAAAAATGACAATGCAAGATAATCTGTCGGCTGATTCGAAAAACCGAAGCCTTGGTTACAGTATGTTGTTCCCGCCGGGATGGCGCGAATTCAGAACGACCGTTGAATTCGAAAAGGTATTGGTCAATCTTATAACCGCGGAGGCAAAATCGGCTGGGCGCGCAGATGTGGTGCTCAAACTACGACAGCACGTGCATGAAATGTTCGAGCATCTACGTCGTCGAGGATCATTGGGATTCGCCATCCCTGTACACGAAGCCACAAGCGGACGCTGGCCTGCATCACTGATCGTGACTCCGCTGAAGGTCGGGACTAGCGGCACGCTGACAGGCGGGATACAAAAGGTAGCCGCAGGAAATGCAGTCGAAACCGAGACTGTAGACGGAACCACATGGTATCTCTGGGATTCCGCTGGCTCTCCGGAAGAATCGCCTAGTATTCGGAGCCATGGAATTAACCTGGTAGTTCCCCGCCCATTGCGAGATGGAGGCATTGATCCTGATCCCAAAGCCGGATTGTGGCTGCTATATTCATATGCCGAAATTGACGGGGCTGTCGGCAAAGAAGCCGCCGACGGGCTGCGCCAGCTTGGACATGCAATATTGGGAACGTTCAAATGGGGGATTGGCCAGTGACGACCTACGAAATTGATGCCGACCTCGAGATCTGGATACCGGTACCACGCCAATTCCCCGATGACGTTTTCACATCCGCGGAAGAGTGGGCAGATGACTTGTCCGAAGCGGCAATTCCTGATGACCAAGCGCAGCGCCGAATATATCGGGGTTTGGCGCTAGAAGTGGCCCACAACCAACTAGAAGAGGCGTCGCATACCTTTTGGTACTCACCGGAGGACGGCCACGCGCTAGGCACTGCTTCCCTATCCATTTTTGAGGAAGAGCCGGAAATAAACCTGTCTGAGGTTGTGCGGCCAGAATACGAGTCTGCGACTCCATTGCAAATCGAGACCTTCGAATCGAGGACTTTCGGACAGGTTCTACAGGCTGCGAGCACTATTTCTGCGGATCCAATAATTCAGGACAACGTGGCGACTGCTCCTGTGGTTGGCCAAGTTCGAACAGTCGGGTACAGCAAAGGGCTGCTTTTCATTCTCGATGCCTACGATGCGGATTTGGCTACGTTGGGCTTTATGATGAAGCCGATGCTCGAGCTATTTGAAGCGGTTACCATTTTCGACGACGAGGATAATGAGGCTACCGAGTGAGTGATTCTGAACCTCAATCACGTGGCAGCGAATGGTTCGTTTCGCTCCCGCAGTATCACCGGCCGCGACTGCGGCGGGGACTCTATTCGCTGGCGATCGGCGTGGCCCTTTTGGGACTCGGCACGTACCTCTTCAGCCAGGGTCTTCCTGATATTTCGTCGCGTCGTCCACAGCTAATGGCGCAAGGAATCCCGACGATCGGTGGTGCCTTTACCTTGATCTTCGGTGTCATCGGGGTAGCCACCTCGGCAGTGCGCCTTCGACGCAGAGGCTCTCAGGCTACTGACTTGGAGCTTGAGCAACAAGGAATAAAAGTTCGCGGGGACCAACTAATTCCTTGGGATTCGATCGAGTCTGTCACCAGCATCAAGTATAAAAACAGTGCCAAAATCCAACTCCTTTGGAACCATGATGATCTGCACCGTGCCTTGCTAGTGATCCTTAACGAAGATATCGATATTCCTGGCCAGAAAATCGTCGATGGGAAACCCCGTATCACGATTGATCTTTTGTACTACCCAGCGGCGGATTATTCAAAACGGTATGAAGCCGCGATTCAACAGTTCAACAAGCGCAAAATTTCCGTTACCCACAAGACAAAGTGGAAACAGACCTGACGAGTACGCATATCACTCTGCCCGCGTCAGCGTTTGGGGTGAACGCATGGACGATCCGGAAATAAACAGCGCTAATAGATGGACCGAAACTGGGCGAAGCCTTGCGAGGGCACGATCAGTAGTGGGCCGCATCAGGGCGGCCGGAAGCGAAGGCGCGAGCATTTCGTGCTCGACGCGTTCGACACTGACACCGTGGCACTGGCATTCATGGTGGATCCAATGGTTGAGTTGCTCGAATAGATCACCATCACCTCAAGACCGCGGACCTGCCACCTGTCGAAAGTCCACTAGTGAAATTCATCAGTACCCCGCAACTGCATGCCAAACGCCTGAAGCGTGGAATCATCCTGACCGTGCTGGGCCTTGCCTCGGCCGCCGCAGGATTCTGGATCCTGGGCCAGAACATCCGAGTGGGCGAGAGCAGCATTGCCACCAATTGGCTGAACTACGGCCTGATCGTGATCGCCGCGGCGTTGCTGACCTTCGGCATCGTGGGCATCGTCACCGGCCGGCAGGGCACTCGCCGCAGCGTCGGCGATGATTCGATCGACGTAATCGTCACCGAGCAGGGCCTGGTGACCCGTGGCGGCCGGGAGGTGCCGTGGTCGAATATTGGCCGCGCCGAGGTCATCCGCTACATCAATGACTCGATGGTGCCGCTGCTTTGGGACTACTCGGTGCTCAACCGCGTGGTGCGGATCAGCCTGCTGGATAACTCCGAGGTCGACCCGGCGTCCCCCGGGGTGCGCGGGCGCGCGCCAATGCATTATCTGGAGATCGACCTGCGGCGCTACCCGATGGCCGAATACCAGGAGCACCTCGATGCACTGGTCGCGACCCTCAAGGAGCGCCGCTTCCACACCAAGGAACGGTTCAAGCACAAGCAGTTTTGAATGGAACCCTACGAGGTCAGGAATGCACACCGATCGCCCACGGCCGCACTCGGCGCCAACTGCCCAAGCACTTCATCACCGCCAAGGCCCACCATTGGCCGCGGGTGCAACGCAGTTCCCAGCTGCTGACGGTGGCCTGGATCCTGCTGCCGCTGGGGCTGTATCTGGTAGCCAACGACCTGCCGGAGACCTCCGTCCGACGTGCGCAACTCATGGCGAGCTACACGCCGACGTTCTTCGGTGCCATTCTGCTGCTGTTCGGTGCCTGGGGCATAGGTACCGCGGCGCTGGCCATGCGCCGCAAGGGTGTCGATGCCATCGATGCGAAGATCCGCGCGTCCGGGCTCATCCTGCGCGGCGGGCGGAAGGTGGCTTGGGATGACATCGGCTCGGTGACCGCGATTAGTTTCCAGATCGATGCCAAGGTGCAGCTGCTCTGGGACCGGGCCGAACTGCACCGCCGGCTGGACGTGCAGCTGAAGCAGCCGGAAACCGGGACGCTGCGCATCGACCTGGTGCGCTATCCAGCAGTGGACTGCCTCGGGCTCTACGAGTCGCTGCTGGACGAATTCGAGCGCCAGCGCATCCCGGTGATGCACAAGAAAAAGTGGATGCAGACCTAGCAGGCAGGGATGCCCTTTTACAGGGTATCTGGCGCCTTGCCAATACGCGCGGGGAATCACTAGTTGGCCTGTGCACAAGAGAAAAGCCGGGCCCGGTACGTCGAAATTCGACGTACCGGGCCCGGCTTTGCCGTGGGCTACTTCTTCAGGTGGTCGACCAGCTGCGAAGCGATGCCGTTGTAGGTGCCCGGGGTCAGGGACTGCAGGCGGGTTTCTGCTTCAGCAGACAGGCCCAGCTCGCCGACGAATTCCTTCAAGCGGGCTGCATCCACGCGGTGTCCGCGGGTCAGGTCCTTCAAGCGCTCGTATGGGTTGTCCATGCCTTCAACGCCGGCGATAGCCTCGGCGCGCATGACCATCTGGATGGCCTCGGCGAGAACTTCCCAGTTATGGTCCAGATCGTCAGCCAGCACAGCTTCGGCGACGGACAAACGATCCAGGCCCTTGGCGACGTTGGAGATCGCCAGGACCGAGTGGCCGATAGCGGTACCGATGTTGCGCTGCGAGGAGGAGTCGGTCAAATCGCGCTGCCAGCGGCTGGTCACCAGGGTGGAACCCAAGGTGTTGAGCAGGCCGTTGGAGATCTCCAGGTTGGCTTCGGCGTTCTCGAAGCGGATTGGGTTGACCTTGTGCGGCATGGTCGAGGAGCCGGTGGCGCCAGCGACTGGGATCTGAGCGAAGTAGCCGATGGAGATGTAGCTCCAGACATCGGTGCACAGATTGTGCAGGATGCTGTTGAAGCGTGCGATGTCTGCGTAGACCTCTGCCTGCCAGTCGTGGGATTCGATCTGGGTGGTCAGCGGGTTCCAGGTCAGGCCCAGGTGCTCGACGAAGCCCTGCGAGATCTGCTGCCAGTCTGCGTTTGGAACCGAAGCGTAATGGGCTGCGTAGGTGCCGGTTGCACCGTTGATCTTGCCCAGGTACTCGGTCTTCTCGATGCGGTCCAGCTGGCGGGTCAGGCGCCAGGCCAGTACTGCCAGTTCCTTGCCCAAGGTGGTTGGGGTAGCTGGCTGGCCGTGGGTGCGCGAGAGCATCGGCACTTCACGGGAATCCTCGGCCATCTTGGTCAGCTGGGCCACCAGATCGCGGGCGGCTGGCAGCCATACCTGCTGTACGCCACCCTGGACGCCCAGAGCGTAGGAGAGGTTGTTGATGTCTTCGGAGGTGCAGCCGAAGTGCACCAGCGGCTTGAGGTTTCCAATGCCGATCGCTTCCAAGCGGTTGGCGATGTAGTACTCCACTGCCTTCACATCGTGCACGGTGACCGCTTCGATCTCGGCCAGTTCCTTGACGGAATCTGCATCGAAATCGGTAACGATCTTGCGCAGGGCGGTCTTCTGTTCCGCAGTCAGCGGGGAAGTGCCTGGAAGTACCGAGTTGTCGGTCAAGTGGATCAGCCATTCAACTTCAACGTGAACGCGATCGCGGTTCAAAGCCGCTTCGGAAAGGTAGTCAACCAGCGGTGCCACGGCGCTGCGGTAGCGTCCGTCAAGGGCAGTCAAAGCCAGTGGTTCATTAGCAAGGGAAGTGCGCGCAATCTCAGCCATACTCATATTCTTCCATCCTCGGCGCTACATCACATCTTTTACTTCACCGCTGTTTCCACAGCTAGCGGCAAACAGTGCTGTCCGGCTCACAAAGCGATCCATGATGGTGGACAAATCCTTAGAGATGCGGAGTAGGCAAATGATGTTTCAAGCAACGCTGCTGAGCGTGGCCAGCCAGTTGGATGATGCCCAGAAAACTACGAAGTTCGCCATCGCGCAATTGGGTTCAATCAGGACATTGACTTGGAATTCAAAGGTTGGCAAGGCCTTTCTCGATAATGTCAATGAGCTCAGCGAAAGATTAGAAATGCTCACCGGCGAGTTGTCCAACGCTGAAGAATATTTGGGGATCGCCATGCGTGAGATCCAGAACTTGGAAGCACAAATCATGGATCAGCGAATGGCCTCGTAGCCATGGGATATGAAGTCAATTACAACGAATTGGATTACGCGCAAGCTGGCGAAATATGCCAGCAGGTTGCCCGCGATATCAACGACGTGGTCGATGCATTGGCCAATGCCTCGCAAACGGCAGATCGCTGCGAGACGGATATGAATCTTCAATGCATGGTGTCCGGTATCGGAGCACAGGGCTACAGCGTTGGAATTTTAGGAGACTTGATCCGAAAGGGCTATCACCAAGCCAGAGAAGGTGAAATCCAAGCGTTCGAACTGACAGGAAAAGTCTCTGAGGCCATGCGCAATTATGAAGCTGCCGAAGCTGCCGTGGAACGCATGATGCTCACCAGCACCAGAAGCGTGCTGATAGGGGACTTCATTTCCAAGACCCGCGAAAACGGGTGGCGCCCACCGCGGGAGAACATGCAGACTTTTCTGCGGTTGCTGATGACCTACATGCCGCACTGGAGATTCAACACCGATAGAACACTGAACGACCAGATCGAAGGTGTCACCAAATTCCTGTCCCAGACAATCAAGGGGCTGGGACCGAACCGGAATACCGAAGTTGAACTCACGCAGCAGGACCCGGAACAAACAGTCGAAATTGATGGCAAGCTGACCAGCTACTTCCAGCTGCACGAAATGCTGGAAGGAAAGGGGACAGAAAATAACGGGAAGATCATGATCGTGCAGGCTGATCCTGATACGTATCTTGCACTGTTCCCGGGAACCCAGAACGACTTGGACGTTCCCTCGCCCTTTGGGTTGGAAGGCATTGCCGATGGTTTCGGTCTTGAATCCGAAAACTTCGTGGATCCCCTCGACGAGGCATTGGAGATCAGCGGGGCAAAAGAGGGTGATGAAGTAATTCTTTCCGGGTACTCGCAAGGAGGCATTCACGTCGCCCAGCTGATGAAGAACAAGTTCCTGAAGCACAAGTACAAGATGAACAAAGTCCTGACCCTGGGTTCGCCCATCGGGAACATCGACTTGCCTGAGGATGTTCGCAGCCTGCATGTCGAAGACCGGAAAGACATGGTGCCCGGCACTGACGGCACCGCTAATCCCAATAAGGATCAGCAGTACACGACAACCTTTCCCGGTCCACGTGAGCAGATGAATGGAATCCTGCCAGAGGATGGCTTATTCGGTCCGCCGCATAACCTCAAGAATTACGGTGATCATCTGCTGGAGCTTGACCAAGAACCAAAGACCGAAATTCGCGAGCACTTGAAGAATTTCTACCTGCCTGAACCGTTGGTGAAGATACGGATGTTCAGGCTTGAACGCAAAGAAAAGAAGCGTCCACCGCTGAAAGAGGATGACAAAGAACGCCTCAATCAGGTGGCGCCGCCGCATTAGGCCGAGGCCGGATGGAAGAGAACAAGTTCCTGATGACAGCTCGGTAAAAGATTTGCGGAGACAAGAGCTGTTCAGCAGCGCCGGATTGAGCGGATTAACGCACTAGAGGAGGGCATCGGGTAGATGCCCTCCTCTAGTGCGAAGTGTTGAACTCTCTGGCTTTACTCGTTCCCGCTCTTGACGAACAATCCCAGGACCGCCGAGACGATGGAAATGATGATCGTGCCAGCGATGGCGTCCCACCAGAATTTCTCGATGATCAGTTCGAATGGGGTGAAGGTAGTCAGCCATGAAGTCAGCAGCAGCATCACGGCATTGATCACGATGGTGAACAGGCCCAAGGTCAGGCATGTGATTGGCAAGGAGAACAGCTTGACGACCGGACGTACCAGGGCGTTGACCAAGCCGAAGATTGCAGCAACCACCAGATAGGCGATCACCGTGCTCGTGAGCCCTTCATTTGTCGCGACGATTTTGAGGCCGGGCACAATCCAAACGGCCGCCGCGAGGGCAAGTGCATTGACGATGACTCGAATCAGGAAGCTCATACCTTAATTTTGTCATATAAAGCAGGGATGAAGATGAACTGCAGATATCGCTAAGGCCGTAGTGAGGACTAGGCTTTGAAGTATGACTGAGAACCCGGTGACCCAAGATCAGGTGCAGCCACGCTCTGTAGTTGCACGTTTGCCAAAATACGCAGCGGGCAAGCCGCCAGCGTCTGTTCAGGGCATGACAGCCTACAAGCTGTCGTCGAATGAAATTCCCTTTGGACCATTGGATGCGGTGCATCAGGCCGTGGTCGAGCAGAACAGCTTGAACCGCTACCCGGATCCGCTGTCCACCAAGTTGCGCGATGCACTCGCCGATTACCTGGACGTTCCGGCACAGGACATTGTGACCGGTGCAGGTTCGCTCGGTGCCCTGGTGCAGATCCTCAATACCTTCGCGGGACAGAACGAAGATGGCGTTCAGGACGAAGTGATCTACGCGTGGCGTTCCTTTGAGGCCTACCCGATTCTGGTGCAGACTGCCGGAGCTCTTCCGGTGGAAATCCCGTTGCTTGAGGATGGACGCCATGATCTGGAATCCATGATTGCCGCGGTCAACGAGAACACGTCGGTGATTTTGCTGTGCACCCCGAATAACCCAACCGGCCCAGTGCTGACGCAGGCCGAAGTTGATGACTTCCTGGCTCGGGTTCCCAAGAATGTACTGGTAGTCCTCGATGAGGCGTATATCGAGTTCGTTCGCGACGAGAAGTCGGTGGACGGCATCCACACCTACAACGAGAACGAAAACGTCGTTCTGCTGCGTACCTTCTCCAAGGCCCACGGCATGGCGAACCTGCGCGTGGGCTATTCGGTGGCTCACCCGCAGATCACGGAAAATATCCGTGTCGTAGCCACGCCGTTTGCCGTCTCAAGCGTGGCTGAAGACGCTGCGGTCGCTTCGCTGGCCAACATCGACCAGGTGCTTGAGCGCGTTGAAGGGTTGGTATCCGAACGCGAACGCGTGGTGGCTGCCTTGAGCGAGCAGGGGTGGAAGATTCCATCCACGCAGGCGAACTTCGTGTGGCTGCCACTGGGTGCGAACACCGAACAGTTTGTCGAATGGGCAAACGCGGTGGCCCTGTCGGTGCGCGGCTTCGCTGATGAAGGGGTGCGTGTCTCCATCGGCGAAGTTGAGGCAAACGATCGTTTTATTGAACTGTGCAAGGAATCACTAGACCTGGCATAGGTGTAACTGGGGCTGTTTTCTCGCGTTTTAGCGGTCGATGCCTATAGGCTTAGGAAGTAGACAAGCCGTATATGTCCCATGCGGAATGTATTCCGCGTGGGGCATATTCATGACCGAAGGATGATAGATGACGCGTGCTGAGACCCAGGCGTCGGAGACGGATCTGATTCAGATCTTGACACCGGACGGCCAGCGTCAGTCCCACCAAACGTACGATGCGTATCTGGGCGACGTTGACGATGACATGCTCCGCGGTTTCTACCGCGACATGGCGTTGACCCGTCGATTCGACCAAGAGGCCACAGCACTGCAGCGCCAGGGCCAATTGTGCCTCTGGGTCCCACTGCGCGGACAGGAAGCGGCGCAGATCGGCTCGGGCCGCGCCACGCGTCCAAGCGACTACATCTTCCCGACGTACCGCGAACATGGCGTGGCGCTGACCCGCGATGTCTCGTTCTCCGAGATGCTGCGCCTGTTCCGCGGCATTTCCGGCGGCGGCTGGGATCCACGGGAAAACAACTTCCACATGTACACCATGGTGCTCGCCGCCCAGATGCCGCATGCAGCTGGCTACGGCATGGCGCTGAACATGGAACAGCGAGGCTGGGATGAAGCCCGCCGTGCCAAGGAAGGCAACGCCGTCGTGGCGTACTTCGGCGATGGTTCCTCCACCGAGGGCGAGACCCATGAGTCCATGGTCTTCGCCAGCTCCTTCAACGCACCGGTGGTCTACTTCTGCCAGAACAACCAGTGGGCCATCTCGGTGCCATTCGAAGTTCAGTCCAAGGTGCCACTGGTCAAGCGCGCCGCCGGCTACGGCATGCCGGGGATCCGCGTGGACGGCAACGACGTGCTTGCAGTCCTGGCAGTCACCCGCTGGGCACTGGAACATGCCCGCAGCGGCAAGGGACCGGTGCTCATCGAGGCCGTCACCTACCGCCTGGGAGCGCACACCACCGCCGATGATCCGACCAAGTACCGCATGAGCGAAGAAGAAGCCCAGTGGGCGCCGAAGGATCCGCTGATCCGCCTCGAAACCTACCTGCGCGAAAACAATCTCGTCGACGACGCCTTCTTCGAGCAGCTCTCCGCCGACGCCAACGCAATGGCCGCCAAGGTCCGCGAAGACGCCATGGCATTCCCTGTCCCACCGCTGGCCAAGTCCTTTGAACAGGTCTACGCCGAAGCGCATCCACTGATCCAGGAAGAACTGGCCTGGCACTTGGAATACGAAGCAGGATTTGCCGACGCGGCCGAGGGAGAGCACTAAATGACCACCACAATGACCCTGGCCAAGGCCATTACCAGCGGCCTGGACAAGGTGCTGGAATCCAACGACAAGTCGTTGCTGATGGGCGAAGACATCGGACGCCTCGGCGGCGTCTACCGCATCACCGACGGATTGATGGCAAAGTACGGCGAACACCGCGTCATTGACTCCCCGCTGGGCGAAGCCGGAATCGTGGGCACCGCCGTGGGCATGGCCCTGCGCGGATACAGCCCGCTGGTGGAGATCCAGTTCGACGGCTTCGTCTTCCCTGCCTTCAGCCAGATCACCACCCAGCTGGCCAAGATGCACGCCCGCTCCGAGGGACGACTGACCGCCCCGGTAGTCATCCGCATCCCCTACGGCGGCGGCATCGGCTCCATCGAGCACCACTCCGAATCCCCGGAAGCGCTATTCGCGCACACCGCGGGACTGCGCATCATCACCCCATCCAACGCGCATGACGCCTACTGGATGATCCAGCAGGCCGCGACCTGCCAGGACCCGGTGATCTTCTTCGAACCCAAGCGCCGCTACTGGCTCAAGGGCGAGGTCGACACCGAAACCCCGGCACTGGATGCCTTCAAAGCCCAGGTAGTACGCCAGGGCACCGATGCCACCATCGTGGCCTACGGCCCGCTGGTGCCGATCGCCTTGGCTACCGCCGATGCCGCGCTGGAAGATGGACGCTCCATCGAGGTCATCGACCTGCGCTCGCTCTCGCCGATCGACTTCGACACCATCACCGAATCCGTGCAGAAGACCGGCCGGCTGATTGTCACCCATGAAGCCCCGACCTTTGGCGGCCTGGGCGGCGAAATCGCGGCCCGCATCACCGAACGCGCCTTCCTCTCGCTGGAAGCTCCGGTGCTGCGCGTGGGCGGATTCCACATGCCATACCCGATTTCCAAGGTGGAGTCCCAGTACCTGCCGGACATCGACAAGTTGCTTGAAGCCCTCGACCGGTCCTTCGCGTACTGACGCGGAAGCCAAGGAGTAGAAATGACAGTCTTTAATCTCCCCGATGTGGGTGAAGGCCTGACCGAAGCGGATATCGCCGCATGGAAGGTCAAGGTCGGCGACACCGTCGAGGTCAACCAGGTGTTCGTAGAAATCGAAACCGCGAAGTCGCTGGTTGAGCTTCCCTGCCCTTTCGCCGGCGTCGTCACCGAACTGCACGCCGCCGAAGGCGACACCGTGCTGGTGGACAACCCGCTGATCACCATCGACGAAGAGGGCAACGCCGCCCCTCCAACCGGTGTGCCCGAAGCAGCCGAAGCCATGAGCACGGCCGCGCCGCAGGCCTCGGAAGAACCTGGCCCGCTGGTCGGTTCGGGTCCGACCGCCGACTCCTCGGTACGCCGGGTACGCACCAGCCGTCCGGCCCCGTCGGCCACCGGACAGCGCTCGGCAGCAGTACGCGCCTCGGGTTCGGCCCTGGCGGAGAACATCACCCGCCGTGCGCAGTCGCTGGGCAACGCGGTCACCCGCGAGGTGGACCGCCGCAAGCCGGCGGTCGCGAACTTTGTTGACCGCGTGCTGGCCAAGCCGCCGGTACGCCGCCTGGCCAAGGACCTGAGCATCGATATCAATGATGTCGTCGGTACCGGCAGCCAGGGCGAAATCACCCGTGAGGATATCAACAGCTACCAGGCCCAGCGCGAAGCCGAGCACGCCGCGGCGCCAACCTACTGGGCCCATGGCCAGCTGGCCGATGCCCGCATCGAGCGCACACCGGTGCGCGGGGTGCGCAAGGCCACCGCGAAAGCCATGGTGGAGTCGGCATTCACCGCACCGCATGTCTCGATCTTCGTGGACGTGGATGCCAGCCGCACGATGGAATACGTGCAGCGCTTGAAGAAGTCCCGCGATTTCGAGGGCATCAAGGTCTCGCCATTGCTGGTGCTGGCACGCGCGGTCATCTGGGCTGCCGCACGCAACCCATCGGTCAACGCCAGCTGGGTGGAGACCGAGAATGGCGCGGAGATCCACCAGAAGCGCTTCATGAACCTGGGCATTGCCGCAGCCACCCCGCGCGGCCTGCTGGTGCCAAATATCAAGGATGCCCAGAACCTGAGCATGAAGGAACTGGCCATTGCCCTGAGCGAGCTGGCGACCACCGCTCGTGCCGGCAAGACCCGTCCTGAGGACATGCGCGATGGTTCGCTGAGCATCACCAACATCGGTGCGCTGGGCATCGATACCGGCACCCCGATCATCAACCCGGGCGAGGTCGCGATCGTTGCCTTCGGCACGATCCGCCAGAAGCCGTGGGTTGTCGACGGCGAAGTGGTCCCGCGCTGGATCACCACCCTGGGCGGATCCTTCGACCACCGCGTGGTGGACGGGGACCTCTCGGCCCGCTTCATGGCCGATGTCGCCTCGATCCTGCAGGAACCAGCCCTGTTGCTGGACTAAACGCCTGAAAATGACACCCCGGGGAAAACTCCTGAAAAAGTTTTCCTCGGGGCGTCACAGTTTAAGCTCGGAATCCGACGTACTTTTGAAGGGCATGAGATTGCCTGGACACCACGACGGATTGGAGCCATGCCATGCGCATGAATTTGAGTAAGACCCATAAGAAGGGCTACGCCGCAGTGCTGGGATTGGAAGGCTACGCCAGCGGATCGTTGCCCAAGGAACTCTACGAACTGGTCAAGCTGCGTGCCTCGATCCTGAACGGATGCTCCTTCTGCACCGACATGCATTCGCACGACGCATTGGAAATGGGCATGCCGGCAGCGAAGCTCTTCGCGGTGGCTGCCTATAACGATTCCCCGCTGTTCAGCGCTGCCGAATGCGCTGCCCTGCGCTTGACCGACGCAGTGACCCGGCTGGATCCGCTGCAAGGCGTCAGCGATGAGGTCTTCAATGCCGCCGCAGAAGAATTCAGCGAAGAAGAAGTGGGCAACCTGATCTTGGCCATCGCCACCATCAATGTCTGGAACCGCATCGCCATCACCACGCAGCTCGAGCCACCTGTGCGCGGCTAATGCCGGAAGCAGCTCCATCGCCCGGGGTGGCGCAATGGCACGCCCAGCGCGGTCAACTGACCGCGCTGGCCTACCGCATGCTCGGGCAGTGGGCGCAGGCCGAAGACGTGGTCAGCGCCGTCGGCGAGCAGATCCTGTCCATGGATCCTGCCACGGCTACTGGCGTGCGCCGTTGGGAAGGATATCTGCGGACACTGACCACACGCCGGGCCATCGATGCGCTGCGCTCGGTGCAGCAGCAGCGCACCGAATATGTCGGCACTTGGCTGCCCGAGCCGGTAGACCAGGCGCTGCTGCCCGAGGACGCGGTGGCCAACGAATCGATGCTGCGATTGGGAGTGCTCTTCTTGCTCGAAGAACTCTCCGCACCGACGCGCGCCGCCTACGTGTTGCACCACGGGCTGGGCTATTCCTCGTCGCAGATCGCTAACGTGCTGGAGATGAAGCCGGCGGCGGTGCGCCAGATGCTCAGCCGCGCCGCGCGGAAATAGGGCCGAGCCCAAGCCCCGCAACGTGAGGAAGCCGAGGTCAAAGGCCTGCTGGCCCGCATCGTGCAGGCCATTGAACGCGCAGATGTCCCCGAGCTGGTCGCCTTGCTCGATGCGCAGGTCATCGTGCACTCCGATGGCGGCGGCAAGGTGCGATCCGCCCTGAATCCGGTTTCCGGTGCCGACCGCGTGGCCCGGTTCCTGATCGGCGTGCAGCGCAAGAGCCCGGTAGGCAACATCAGTTTGGGACAGGTCAACGGCGCCCCGGCGCTGCTGATGGAATGCGAAGGGCGCACGGACCTGCTCACCGTGGACACGGGGGCAGGAGCGGCCACACGCATCTTGCTGATCGCCATCCCCCAGAAACTGGGGCATCTGGGCGCAGCATTCGGACCACTGCCCGGATAGCGGCAGGACCCTGCCCGAGGAACTAAGTTAGTCAATCTCGTGTTGATACCATGGAACTCATGGACCGCACCACCAGCCCTGGCAAGATTTCTGCAACGAGGATCATCTGCGCCTGCTTGGGCGCGCTGCTGCTGGTGGCCGGATTGAACGCACTGAGCTTTCCTGCCCAAGCCGCTGGCGAAACCACCGAGCCGGTCTACCCCTCGGCGCCGCCTGCGCAGGACTCCGAGGATGAAGGCAGTGTGCTGATCCCGAGTGTCACGTCCCAAGAAGGACAGTTCTATCTGGCAGTCACCGATGCGGCACTGGATAACGTGGACCAAGAACAAATCATGGATGCGGTCCGTGAAGCTGTCGCCGGGCAGAACGTAAAGATCCTGCTCGGAGTGGATCAGGAACCGAACAACCTGAAGGGCGCGGCCCAGCTGGTGCGCGGCATGCTGTTGTTCGGAGACAGCGACGCGATGGCCGATGACTGGCTGGAGAACGGCAAGGAGCTGGGCTACGTCGGCAAGGGGTGGATTGCCATTGGCGTGATGCTGCCGGAGACGAGCGGAGATCCGGTCCAGGTCTACGTTGACCCGGGACGCGACGTGAGCGAAACCCAGCCTGGCGGCCGGGACGCGGTGATGAAGGCCGGCGCAGCTGAATTCGCGGCCGGGAACTACACCGAAGGCACCATCGCAGTAGCGTTGGGTGCCACCAAGCAACTGCAAGCTCCTGCCGATAAGACCTTGGCTAAGTTCATCGCCCTGGGCGTGCTCGCACTGCTGGTGATCGTTGGAATCATCTGGGCGCTGCTGGCCAAGAAGCGCAAGGCCAAGGGCCTGCAGGTGGCGCAGCGGACCAAGGAAGCCGAAGTGCTTGTTTCGAAAATCCACCGCGGCCGCAACTTCCTGGCCCGCCGGTATGTGCCGGAGCCGGGGTTGCCCGCCACCAGCACCACCAGCGCCATCTTCGCCGGAATCCAGGAGCGGCGCACCCAGGTTCTGGCCCTGCCTCCAACGGCCGAATCACAGAACCCATCCGAGCGAGAGCTGAACGAGCTGCGCGCCCGCGAGCAGGAACTATCACAGCTGGGCAGCGCCATCATACTGTGCACTGAACTAGCCGGCACTCCGGCGAAGAACCGGGATACCTGGCGGGGAATCTTCGGGGCGCACACTGCCAAGGTGGAAGAGCTGGCACTGTTCCTGGACCTGCCAGGAGCCAGTGATTCTCACTGCGCGCCCGCGGTGCGCACCGTGATCATCACCCATACCGATGCCCTGCGGCAGCTGCGCCGAGAGGTGGAACAGCGCGGCGCTGGAACGCGGGAATCACTAGCCGTCTTGGAGAAACTGTGGCCGCTGCGTGAAGAACTCGACCAGGTCTGCAAGGAGGCACGAGGCGAACTGCGCAAAGGAAGTGTGAAGGGCGAACACCGCACCAAGAGCACGCATCTTTTCGAATCGCCCGAAGGCGAAGACGGCTTGGGGCTGCTCATCGGCTTGGCAGGCAAGGGCGGTAGCCGCTGATGCCAACAAGAATGCTGCATGACTCCATGGGCCGCCGCTTGCGCCGTCCATGGCATTGGTCTGGGGTGGCCGCGATCATTATGGCGGTGCTCACCGCGCTGTTCGGCATCCAAGCCGGCCTGTCCATCGCCGCGGCGAATAAGCCGCTGGAACATGAAGTACGGATCATCGTGGAGGGCGAGCAGGACTACAACATCAGCCAGGGGACCGTTGATGCGCAGCTGGCAGGCAATCCCGTCCGCTCCTCGATACCGCTGACCCTGGTGCTGACCGACCGCTGGCTTACCGGCGATGAACTGCTGCGCGGAGAAGTTCCGGAAAACACCATTATTCTCAGCTCCCAGCTCGAAAACCTGGATCAGGACTATGATGATCCGCAGTTCTCCGAGCAACGATTCGACGGTGCCGGGGTGGATTACCGGCTGATGGGCAGCGAGGAAGAACTCGACGACGCAAGCTACGACATCGCCGGGTCCTTCACCAAGAACGTCTCGGTGGGCCACGGGCCCAAGGCCGTGATCGCCGCAGCGCATACCGCGGCGGTGGCCACCGGTGATACGACACCGCGCAGCATGCTCTTCTGGTTCACCGTGGTGGGCGCGAGCGCAATGATCACCGCGGCCTTCTTCGCTCGCTCGCTGTCCTTCCGGCGGCGCTGGTCCTCGCGCCATCGCCGGTTAGCTGCCGCGCAGCGCAAGCTGGCGCGCGTGGTGCTGGACCTCGAAGCGCTGGAAGCCACCTACTACGCCACCGCGGAATCCCGCCGTCCCCAAGGCTTCACCAAAGCCTGGTCGCAGCTTCAGCAGCTTTCGCTCTCCCTCGCCCGGCGCGAGGATGCTGTGGTCAGTTCAGTGTTCGATCGCAAGAATTGCCTCGATCAGACCACGAACATCCTGCTGAACGAATTCGAAACCGATGCTCGCAAGCTGACCAGCCTGGCCGACAGCCTCATGGGTGCAGGCTCGGTTCACGCAGACCTGGCCGGAACCGGTTCGGTATTCGACAAGCTCAGTACGCGCATCAACGATGCGGCCACCAAGCTGCTGATCCGCTTGGAGAACGCTCCAGGCCAGATGGTCCGCGGCACCGACATTGAGCAGCTGCGCGATGCGCTGGGTTCGCTGCTGCAGGCCGCACGCGGCAACGCCCAGCACAGCGCGGCGGTGCAGCGCTGGGCCGCTGCGGAGAAAGAATTGGCACAGGCAGCCCACAGGATTATCGGCCGTTTGCGCCACTATCCTCATGGCAAGCGGCCAACGGTGGAACCACTGGATGAGTCGCTTGATGATTTGCGCGCCACCTTGGGACTGGACGCGGCAAGCGCCAAGGGCGCGCTGCATCGGCTGCGCTTGGCCAACTCGATGACCCGCGCAATCCTGGGCGACACCTTGGACAGCGATCGTCAGGAGTCAGCGCGGAAGCCGAAGAAATCCCGCAAGCCCGCGCACCACAAGGAGCTGGTGCGCGGAACCAGCCGCCTGGTCAAGTACGGCCTGCTGGCAGGGCTGCTGGTTGCCAGCCTGATTTGCGCAGGGCTGGTAGTCGCCAGCCTGCCCCAGGCTCCCAAGGCCACCTATGAGGGCAGCGGCCAAGGCATGGTGCTGCAGATCGATGATAAGGCGAAGCTGGTCGATGAATCAGAGATCCGCAGGTACATGCATGAGGACTTCGCCGAACGCCAGGACTTGCTCATTGCGGTGCGCGACGCCGAGTCCTATTTGGAATTCACCCGCATTGAAGGCAGCGAGTACCGCGATTCCACGCCGCAAAGCGTGCGCGAGGCGATCTGGCGGATCAAGGACGAATACCCGGATCGGCAGGATCCTGCCAGTGGTGAGCTGGATGGGGATCTGACCATTATTCCGCTGCTGATCACTGATGCGGGCGACGGCATCATGCCGGGGTTGATTTCCGGGGCCGTGATCAGCGGTGAAGCTTCTTGGGGCTCGACCAGCGGCTGGGACTACGGAAGCATCCACGAATCGAAGTACCCGGCCATGGAAGCGGCCAATGCGGCCGAGGATTTCGCGGTGGTGCTCAAGCGCGCCGGCTATGAAAAGCCGGATTACAACGTGAGTCTGCTGTACTGGATGCTCGTGTTCATGCTGTTCTTCAGCGTGCTCAACCTGGTCCAGGTGGTGCAGTACCTGCTGGGTGCAACCAGCAGGTTCAGCCGGTTCTCCCGCGGATCGCGCTCCGTGCAGCGCTCGCGCCGCCAGCTGGAACAGCTGGCGTTGGGGCTGGAGGAAACGCAGATCAACGCGGTCGCGGTGCTCGGTGCGAGCAGCTCGGGCCGTGCCGATGAGGCAGGCCAGCGTCTGTTCGAACGTGCGCTGATGATGGCCTGGCGCGAGGCAGAGGAACTTTCCACGATGACTTTGGGCCAGCGGCTGTCGCCGGGCTATGAACGGCGAACCGCGCATCTGGCGCAGCTGGTGGATCTGCTCGGGGAGCGCGACGCCGATGTTGCACGCCGCGCCAAGGCGCTGGTGGTGGCCAGCCGCGGTGCCGGCGGTGATGCGCCGGCACCGGTGAAGCTGGCCTAGATCCGGCTACCCGAGCAATTCGGGCAGCTCGTTAGGTGCGTTGCCCAGGACCTTCTGCGAGAGGAACTCGGTGACGACCTGGTACCAGATCTTCGCGTGCTGCGGGGTGAGGATCCAGTGGTTCTCATCCGGGAAGTACAAGAACTGGTGCTCGGTGCTGCCATCTTCCTTCTGCGGCAGCCCGGAATCGGCCAGCAATTCGTACCACAGGCGCAGCCCTTCGCCGATCGGCACGCGGTAGTCCTTGTCGCCGTGGATGACCAGCATCGGGGTGGTGATATTGCCTACCGAATGGTGCGGCGAGTTCAGCTCGCGCATTTCCGGGCTCATTTCCCGGGTCCAATAGAAAGCCGCGTCGGTGGTCTTGCCGAAGCCTTCCAACGCCCACAAGCTGGCGTGGGTGACGATCGCCTTGAAGCGGTCGGTGTGCCCGGCCACCCAGTTGGCCATGTATCCGCCGAAGGAGCCGCCCATGGCCGCGGTGCGGGTTTCATCGATGTCATCGCGGGCTTCGGCGGCATCGGTGATGGCCAGCAGATCGGTGTAGGGCTCTTGGCCCCAGCGGCCCCAGCCGCGCTGGATGAAGTCCTGGCCGTAGCCGGTAGACAGGGCTGGATCAGGCAGCAGCACCGCGTAGCCCTGGGCCACCAGCAGCCACGGGCTCCAGCGCCAGCTCCAGGCATTCCACGAGCCCAGCGGGCCGCCGTGGATCCACAGCAGCAGCGGCGCCTGATTGGCGGCAGAAGCGGATTCGGGCAATGCCAGCCACGCGCGCACGGTTGAGCCGTCCTCGGCGGTGGTGGCGACTTCAGTGAGCGTGCCGGGCAGAGCCGGGCGCGGCGCAGGGGAGGGCAGTTCAAGCAGCGGCGCGAATTCTCCTGCTTCCAGATCCTGGGTGTGCGTCAGGTCGATGGCCACCGGCTCAGCAGGGTACAGATAGCTGGAGCGCAGCGCGTAGGCGGTGCGTGAATCGTGGCTGATCACTACATTGGTGAAGGAACCCTGGTCAGTGAGCCGGGTGATCTTGTCGTTGTACAGGCTCAGCTGGAAGATCGGGCTGTGCCCCTGGTCATCGGCGGTCAGCAGCAGGGAACGGCCGTTGGGCACCCACTGGATGTCATTGACCCAGCGGTCCCAGCCGGCCGCGATCTGGTGGGTGGAGCCGTCGGCCAGATCCATCAGCCACAGCTCGAAGACCGGGGCGGTTTCGGCCGTTGAGCGGTGCCAGCGGCCGTAAGCCAGGTGGGTGGAATCCGGGCTGATCTTGCCCATCGTGTATTCGAAGGTGCCATCCGGTGGCAACAGCATTTCCTGGGCGCCGGAGTGCAAATCAATGCGCATCAGGCCAGTGGCCATCGAAGCGCGGCCTTCGCTGACCAGCCACTCGGTGATCAGGAAATCACCATTGGAGGCCGCATCGTAGGCGGTTTCCTGCAGGTTCGCTCCGATGTCCGGGGTCAGATCGGTGAGCTGCGTTTTGCCGGTATCTTGCAACGCTGGCAGGGAGCCAACATAGAAATGCGGGGTGGAGGGGCCCAAATCATGGTCCCAGTAGCGAACCGGGTAGCCGGTGTGCAAGATGGCAGAGACCTTCTTGTCCTTGCGGCCGGTGCGCAACTTGGCTTCGGCTTCCAGATCCTTGGCCCGGCTATGCGCCGCGGTGCGCAGCACGACGGTATCTGCAGCATGGGCGCAGAGGCTCAAGGACTGCACGCCGGCAGGGTGGGAGATCACCGGGCGGGCCTCGCCGCCGGCGACCGGCAAGATCCATCCTTCAGCCTTGGCATCCTCCTCGGAGGAGCGCTTGGCCACGAACATGAGGTCGCCGTTGGCGGTGAACTGGGGCTGGGATTCGCCGTTTTCGCCGAAGGTCAACCTGCGTGCTGGGGCTCCTGCCTTGGGATCCAAGGACCAGAGCGCGCTTTCGTACTTTGTCTCATCCTCGGAAAGGGTGCTGAGGGTGGTGACGAGTTTCGTGCCGTCGGGTGAGAGCGCCAGGCCGCTGAGCCGACTCAGGCCAATATACGAATCTAAATTATGAAATGAATGCTTAGAGTGTTCCACTTCACATATCTTGCCACTGTTCGCTGCTTGGCACTACTGCTTTGCGAAAATTACGCGTGCCCAATGGCAAGATGTGGAACATTTGTAATCAAGGCGTGACGCGCTCGCTATCGCAAATCCAAGGCAGAGCGTGGAGGATGGGCTCATGGGGAAAGCAGGATGACCCGAGGGCATCGCCACGTCTTCAACGAGGAAGTTGATAATCATGAACCGCAACCGTATCCGGCTTGGCACGTTGTCGCTGCTATCGGCCTCAGCGCTCCTGCTGGCTTCGTGCACGGCTGGTGACCAGCCCGCCCCGTCACCGGATGGCAGCACCCAAGGCACCGCTGCAGCCTCTCAACCAGCAGATGACTCGATGGAGCCAACCCCGGCCCCCAGCTCGGCCCCGGAGCCTACCGCGTCGGCCTCGGAGAACGCGAAGCCAGCTGAACTAAGCAAGGTCCAGCAGATTCATGGTATCGAATTCAAGACTCCCCAAGGGTGGAGCGCGGCCGGTGAGGATTGCGAGGGCGAATGCACCGAATGGGACGAATGGGAAATCAAGGACGCCGATGGCAAGCATGTGCTGACCTTGATCCCGACGACAGCAACTTCCCCGGACGGCGACATGTCCCTGTACCAGCGGGAGCTGCTTGAGCGCACCGAATTGCCGGATCCCGGAGCCGGCACGGGCTTCCACCCCACCAGCTTCATCGCCGAGTTCTGGGAATCCACCAGCCAGGAAGATGGCGAGAAGGACAGCGGATTCGACATTGCCCTGGCCGATGACCAGATGCTCGAGCAGCGCAACGAGAATCCGGACCTGAATTTCTTCAAGGTCGGCGAGCAGTCGCCGATGATGTGGGTCGAAGAGGACTACATGGAAGATTACGGGGTCGAAGACGATCCGACACAAGACCAGGCGCAGCAGTTCATGGACAGCTCGCAGTATGCGCTGGTCCGCGGGATCCTGCTCAGCGTCAAGCCGTCCTCGTAGTCCAGGGCCGCCAACGAAGCCGGCCCGGCAAGCAGCAGTTAGCTGCTTCCCGGGCCGGTAGCTATCCAAGAATCGTGCGGCTTAGACTAGTGCTGGTTCGCCGACTGCTCGTTGCGCAGCCGGGCCGCGGCAATCTCGTTGATTCTTCCGCGGCACAGGTACCAGCCGCCGATGATCAGCGGAATGATGATGGCCAGCGAAGCGATGGTCCAGGTGCCGATGGGGTTGTCGAAGGCCATCATCACCAGTACCAGGGCCAGGAACCCCAGGGTGACCCAGCCGGAGACCGGGGCCAGCGGCATGCGGAAGCCGGGGCGTTCCTGCTCGCCGCGCCTGGCGGATTTCACCAGCGCCATCTGGCACAGCACGATCATGGCCCACGAAGCGATGATGCCGACGGCGGCGAAATTCAGAACGATCTCGAAGGCCGCGGCCGGGACCACGGCGTTGAGCACCACGCCGAACACTGCGACCACAGCGGTGATCACGATGCCGCCGTAGGGAACGCCGGCCCGGTTCATGCGCCCGGCGAATTTAGGGGCCGACCCGTTCAGCGACATGGAGCGCATGATGCGCCCGGTGGAGTAGAGCCCGGCGTTCAGCGAGGACAGTGCCGCGGTGAGCACCACCAGGTTCATCACCACGTCCATGCCCTGCACGCCGATGGATCCGAAGAAGGTCACGAAGGGTGACTCGCCGGAGCTGTAGGCCGTGTAGGGCAGCAGCAGGGAGAGCAGCACCAGCGAACCGACGTAGAACACGGCAATGCGGATGATCACGGTATTGATCGCCTTGGGCATGACCTTCTCGGGATTCGCCGTTTCGCCGGCGGCGGTGCCGATCAGCTCGATGGAGGCGTAGGAGAAGACCACGCCCTGCATTAGCACCAGTACCGGCAGCAGGCCATTGGGCAGCAGGCCGCCATTGGAGGCCAGCAGGGAGAACCCGACGTCCTGGCCTTCCAGCGGGGTGCCGAAGATGACGAAGTAGCAGCCGACGACCAAGAATGCGACTAGTGCCACTACCTTGATCAGCGCGAACCAGAATTCCATTTCGCCGAAGGCCTTAACCGAAATCAGGTTCATGGTCAGCACCAATGCCAGTGCCAGCAATGCCCAGAGCCACTGCGGCACCGAGCTGATCCACCCCACGTACTTGCCGAAGAAGCCCATGTACAGCGCCACTGCGGTGATGTCCACGATCGCGGTCATCACCCAGTTCAGCCAGTACAGCCAGCCGGTGGCGAAGGCGGCCTTCTCTCCGTAGAACTCGCGGGCATAGGAGACGAAGGAGCCGGTTGATGGCCGGTGCATCACCAATTCTCCCAGCGCCCGCAAGATCAGGAAGGCGAAGAAGCCGCAGACCGCGTAGCTGATGACAATGCCCGGTCCAGCCTGGGCCAAGCGGCCTCCGGCGCCCATGAACAGGCCAGTGCCGATGGCGCCGCCAATGGCAATCATCTGCATCTGCCGGGAGGACAGGCCCTTGTGGTAATCGTTGTCGCCGGCCGTCAGTGCGGCATCGGGGACGTGCGCCGCCGTGGCGTGCGGGGTGGAATTATCCATCGGGATCCTTGCGTCTAGTCGGAGAGGTTGGCGAGGCGCTCGGGGGAGAGCAGCTCGTTGAGATCTTGTGCGGAGAGCAGTCCGCGTTCGAGTACCAGCTCGGCCACGCCGCGTCCGGTGTGCAGCGCTTCCAGAGCCACCGAGGTAGAGGCCGCGTAGCCCAAGCGCGGATTCAGCGCGGTCACCAGTCCGATGGAGTTCTCCACCTCGCGGCGCAGCGCCTGCTCGTCGACGGTGATGCCGTCGATGCACTTTTCAGCCAGGGTCAGGCAGCCGTTGGTCAGGTGCTTGAGCGACAGGCCGATGGAATGGGCGATGACCGGCTCGAAGGCGTTCAGCTGCAGCTGGCCGCCTTCGGCTGCCATGGTCACGGTCAAGTCATGGCCGACCACCTGGTACGCGATCTGGTTGACAACTTCCGGGATCACCGGGTTGACCTTGCCGGGCATGATCGAGGAGCCGGACTGCACCGCTGGCAGCTGGATGTCGTTCAGGCCCGCACGCGGACCGGAGGACAAGAGGCGCAAATCGTTGCAGATCTTGGAGATCTTCAGCGCCACGCGCTTGAGCACGCCGGAGAGGTGCACGAAGGCGCCTACATCGGAGGTGGCCTCGATCAGATCCGGGCTGGTGGTCAGCGGCAGACCGGTCAGCTCGCGCAGGTGGCGGCAGGCGGCTTCGGCGTAGCCGGCCGGCGCGTTCAGTCCGGTGCCGATGGCGGTGGCACCGAGGTTGATCTCGGTGACCAGCGACAGCGACTCGGCCAAGCGGGCCCGGTCCTCGCCCAGAGTCACGGCCCAGCCGCGGAACTCCTGGCCTACGGTCATCGGCACGGCGTCCTGCAGCTGGGTGCGGCCCATTTTCACCACGGTGCGGAACTGGTCGGCCTTGGCATTGCAGGAAGCCTGGAGCACCTCGATAGCTGCCAGCAGCGGCTGGGTGGCGAAGTGGGTGGCAATGTTCACCGCTGTCGGGTAGGCGTCGTTGGTGGACTGCGACAGGTTGACGTGGTCGTTCGGGTGCAGGTACTGGTACTCGCCCTTTTCATGGCCGAGGATTTCCAGTGCCAGGTTGGCGATGACCTCGTTGGCGTTCATATTGGTGCTGGTGCCTGCGCCGCCCTGGATCGGGTCCAGGATGAATTGGTCGTGCAGCGAGCCCTGGGCGATGGACTCGCAGGCCTGGTCGATGGCGCGGGCGCGGTCGGCATCCAGCAGTCCCAGCTCGTGGTTGGCCCGGGCCGCGGCCTGCTTCACGCGCGCCAGTGCGCGGATCAGGTGCGGGTTGCCGGCCAGGGTGGCGCCGGTGATGTCGAAGTTGTTCTTGGCGCGCAGGGTGTGCACGCCCCAATAGGCCTCCACAGGGATGTCAAGGTCGCCAATCAGATCATGCTCGCTACGCATTTCGCCGCTGAGCAAGGTTTCAGACATGGTGGATGTATCTCCAAAAAGGTAGTTGTTCGGGAAAGTGGAATCTAGAGGGCGGCCAGAACGCCCACCGGGACGCCGCCGCCCAAGGCAGGGGAGCTGGCCAGTTCGGCCAGGGCCGCGCTGGCTGCATCGCCTAGGTGCTCGGCCAGCAGCTTGGCGGTGATCGGCATGCGCGCCCGGTCCGAGCCGTCGGCAATTTTCACGGCCAGGGCGCTGCCGTCGGGCAGGCCCACGGCCTGGATGCCCTCGAAGCCGTCCTTCGCTACGGCACCGGGAATGGCGCGCATCAGGGCGGTGACATCGCGGCCAACGCCTGCCACCAGTTCCGGGTAGCGGGACATTGCCGCGGCCACGCGGGCCTCCGGGGTGCCGGGTTCAGCGGCGGACAGGCGGGCGAAGCCACGGGCCAGGCCCAGCAGGCTGATCAGGTAGACCGGGGTGCCGCAGCCGTCGGTGCTCACGCCGCTGATTTGCTCGCCGGTGAGTTCTTGGACGGTGTCTTGCAATAGCTGCAGCAGGTGCTCGTCGTGCAGGTAGTTGGCGGTGTCCCAGCCCCTGAGCTCGCACAGTGCGGCCAGGGCGGCGTGCTTGCCCGAGCAGTTCTGCGCCAGCTGGGTGGCGGTGCCGCCTCCGGCCAGGTAGTCCGCGCGTTCGGCCACGCCGTAGGGCAGGTCGGTGGAGTTGCGCAGCGCAGATTCATCCAGGTTGGCTGCTGCCAGGGTGGAGCTGGCCACCTGCTGGTGGCTCGGGGCGCCGGAGTGGCTGGCCGAAGCCAGCGCCAGCTGCTGGTCATCGAGCTGAAGGCCGGCGCGCAGCATGCCCACCGCGAACAGCGGCTTGAGGGCAGAGCGTGGGTAGTACGCGGCCTGCGGCTCGCCCAAGCTCACGAGCACCTGGCCCTGCGCATCCAGCAGCACTGCCGAGCCGTAGTGGATGGATTCCACTGTCTCCCCGCGGGTGGCTGCCACCAGTGGCACATGCTGGGGCAACACCGGGTTGGCCAGCGGGTCGGTCTGCGGCTGAGGATGGTCGGGGATCACTTATTGCTCCTGACGATGGTGGACACGGCTTGCTGTACTGCAGACAGATGATCGCTCATGGCCGCGGTGGCGGCCTGCGGATCCTTGGCTTCAATGGCGCGGAAGATGGCCAGGTGCTCGTCCTTGGACGGGCTGCGGCGTCTGGCTACGAGGTTCACGGTCTCGGACTGGCGCGCCATGGCCTCGCGAATGTCGGCGACGACCTTGGTGAACACCGAGTTGCCGCTGGCCTGGGCGATGGCGGCGTGGAAGGCGGCATCCAGTTCTACCCAGGCGGCGGCGTCGTCTTCTTGGTCCATTTGCTCCAGCAGCCCGCTGATGCGCTCCAGGTCTTCGGTGGTGCGCCGGGTGGCTGCCAGGGTGGCGGCGGGGATCTCGATATGGGGACGGGCCTCAAGCAGGTCGTCGGAGGAGAAATTGCCCAGCTTCAATTCGCGGGTGGGTCTGTGCGAAATAACAAAGGTGCCGCGCCCGGTCTCGGTGCGGGTCAGGCCCAGGGCCGCGCAGGAGCGCAGTGCTTCGCGGATCACCGAGCGGCTGACCCGGTAGTCGGCGGCGAGGGCTGCTTCGGAACCCAGTTTGCTCCCGAGCGGGATTTCCTGGGCTTCAATGGCTAGGCGGAGTGCATGGAAGACGCCTTCGGCAGCGGATCGTCGTTCAATCGGCTGCTGTCCGGGTGTCCAGCTGTCAGACAGGTTCACGTGTACCAGTGTGGGGGTGTGATGCGCCTAACGTCAAGTCGAGAACTGAAGTGATCAAGAATACTCAGGTCAGTGACGGGCGAACACCGCGAACACGATGCCGAAGGCAGGGCGTGCGCGGTGTTCGCGGCTGAGCCTCAGGCGTTCTCCAGGATGCTTTTCAATGCCCTCAGATCAGCCATGTTGGCTCGCTTCATCATCGTTTCCATCAGCGGGGCGACGAGCTTGCCGAAGCCGGTCGGCTCGCCATCATTGCGCAGGTGGACCCGAGTCGCCGTCGGCGCTATCGCTTCGAAGCGATAGGTGGTGCGCATGGGGAACGGGCCCTGCACGGTCGCCATGACCAGTTCCTCGTTCTCCGAGAACCTGATGACTTCGTAGGTGTAGGAAAGGTTCCGTCCGAGGAACCTGGCTTCAAAAGCGGTGCGCGAGCCGAGGCCGAAACCATCCTGGTCCAGCCGGCGCACGGAGTGGATATTCTGGTACCAGTTCGGAGCGTTCAGCGGGTTCATCGCGTAACCGGCCACCATGGAACGTGGCCGGTCAATCACGATGCTGGTGGAGACATCAACCATGGGGTCCTCAGGCTCCTGCGGGAACGCGACCGGTGAAGGCAATCAGGCGATCCATGCTGCTGGCGGATTCGGCGACCAGGGTTTCTTCTGCGAAGGAACCGGAGGTGCGCTGGGCCGGACCGACAGTCTTGCGTGCCAAGCCCAGTACGTATTCCGCGTGGCCAAGATGGATCTCGAACACCTGGCCGGTGGCCTGCGCGAAGTCCCAGCCGTGAACCATTAGTTCCAGATTCAGGATGCCGGCAACCACTGAAGCTGGCATGACGGCGAATCCGAGATCAATCTCGCCCTCAACGCCGCGAGCGGCAAAAGCCTCCGGGGTTGGCTGCGCCAGATTGGCGATGCGTGCTTCCGGCGCCAGGGACGGGTCATCGGATACCGCGGCGCCCAGGGCGCCGCCGATCATCGAGACCGAACTTCCAAGGTGGTCCAGCAGCTCGCTCACCGAGAATTCGGAGCAAGGCGTGGCCTTGCCTAGGTCCGCTTCCGAGATGTTGTTCAGGGCGAACTGCAGGGTTGCCAAGGATCCCTCAGCGGAAACGATCGGGTTCTCGGGATCCGGAACTGCATTCCACTGATCGATGGCGGCTTCGCCGGATGCGGCAAAGTCCTTCAGGCGGTCCAGGAAGTGGTTCCATCCCTCGGCATGGCCCGAAGACTGCTCGGCATTCAGCCCCTCATGGCGCAGGGTCAAGGCCGTGCCCTTCTCCAGCGGTTCCAAGGTGATGAAAACCGTCGAGTCGCCGGGCGGCACGGCATCCGAACCTTCCCAGCCCATGGTGAAGACCATGCGCTTGCCCGGCTCGATTTCGGTGAAAGTGCCCGATGCCTGGTGGCCAGGCCCCATGGTGAAGCGGTAGCTGCCGCCGATCTGCAGGTCGACGCGGTTGGCAACGGTTTGCCAGCGGCGAAGCCGTTCCGGGTTGGTGACAAGCTCAAAGGCGGTGTCGGCGTCAACGGGGAGGATGACTGTTCGTTCGAAGCTCATGGCTTTTCTCCTGGTGGCTGGTGCGGTGGCCCATTGAACGACGCCAATTCGGTGGCCTCGGCAACGAGCAGGTCGAGTTCGGTATTCCAGAACGAGTCAAGGAGGGCCTTGAGCTTCGTGATGCCTGCAGGGTCCAGCGAGTAGTAGCGGCTGCGGCCATCCTTGCGGGCGTGGAGCAGTCCTGCATCAATCAACAGCAGCAGGTGTTGCGAGATGGCGGAGCGGCTGACTGTGAAGTTCGCGTCCAGTTCCGTCACGGTGCGTTCCCCGGAACCCAGCAGCTGAACCAAGCGCCTTCGCGCTGGCTCGGATGCGACTTCCAGTAGATCGAGCATGAAAGATGCGTTAGCGGTCACTAACGCATTTAAGCAAGGTCATCTCTCGGATAATTTTGGAGCGAAACCTCAAGAGCCGTTAATGCACTAGTGGGCGCGCCGGCATTGCTGCCGGGGCGCCCACTAGTGGTGAAAATGCTTATGGGATGGTGATGATCTGGCCTGCATAAGCCAGGCCGCCACCGAAGGCGAAGAGCAGCGCCTTGGAGCCCGAAGGCAAAGGCTCGTCCGAAGCCATCAGCTTGGAAAGGGCAAGGGGGACCGAAGCTGCCGAAGTGTTGCCCGAGTACACCACGTCGGTGGCCACACGTGCATTCGGTGCACCTATCTTCTCGGCAAGCGGCTCGATGATGCGAAGGTTCGCCTGGTGCAGAACGATGGCATCCAATTCTTCTGGCTTCATGCCTGCGCGGTCAATGATCTTCGAAGCGATCTTTGGCAACTGGGTTACGGTCCAGCGGTAAACGCTCTGGCCGTTCTGCGCGAACTTCATGTTGTTCTCGGTTTCAATGCGCACTGCATCGGAAAGCGACGGCACCGAGCCCCAAACTACCGGCGAGATTCCATTATCTTCCGAAGCGGTGATGATGAAAGCTCCGGCGCCGTCTGCGGTCAAGACGCAGGTGGTGCGATCGGTGAAGTCGGTGTAATCGGTGAGCATCTCCGAGCCGATAACCAAAGCATTCTTGGCCGAACCCGCGGCGATGGCGCCCTGCGCCAAGCCAACTGCGTGGGCGAAGCCAGCGCAAGCTACGTTGACGTCCAAAGCTGCCGGGCCCTGATCCATGCCTAGTGCATTGGCTACGCGAGCGGCCATATTAGGGGAACGGTCCGTCGCGGTGCAGGTGGCGACGATGACCATATCGATATCCGCTGCCTTGATGTCGCCTGCGTTGCCCAGCGCCATCTTGGCGGCCTTGATAGCCATGGAGTCAACGGTTTCAACACCGGTGCCCCAGCGGCGTTCTTCGATGCCGACCCGGCGGGTGATCCATTCATCGCTGGTTTCCACCAACTTTTCCAGCTCGGTGTTAGGGACGATGCGCTCTGGCTGGAAGTGGCCAAAGGCGACGACTTTGCTGCCGGTCATGGATATAGCTCCTCGGTGGATTCAAATCTTCTCTTCCAAGATTAGTCGTTTTGAATGCTACTCGCCGTTCATATGCACTACAAAGCATGTATCGGCCCGGATTCCCGTGAATTTGGGCCAAATTTGTTCGGTAATCGAGAAATCTGATTCGCCAGGACTTCATATGGTGTCGACGCCTTGTTAACCTGCCGGTCAGACCCCCGGGCTTCAATGGGAAGGAATGCACCACCTGCACGGGGAAGGAATGATGAAGCCACTGACCGTAGTACAAGTCAGCGATACTCACCTGTGCCCCGAAGGCCAGCTGCTTCACGGAAGCATCGACACCTGGCAACTAACCGAGCAGGCATTTGAAGCCGCTGCTTCGTTTGCCCCGGACGCGGTGGTGGTCACCGGGGATGTCTCCGATCGCGGAGCGAAGATCCATCGGCGGGCTGCGCAGATCTTCAACCAAGCGCAGCAAGACCTGGGCTGCCCGGTAATCACCATTCCGGGCAATCATGATCCGTTGGGTGCGATCGCCGAATCCTTCAATATGAAACGGCTATCCACCGGCCCCTATCCGGCTGACACGGTGCACGAAGTCATGGGGCTTCGCATTATCGGCTTGGACACCGGGGGATTCCAGCAGGCCCAAGGCCAGCTGAATCGCGAACAGCTCGATTGGCTCGCTTCGCTGTTGACCGTACCGGCACCGCGGGGAACTTTCTTGCTCCTGCACCACCCTCCGGTTGAAGCCACCAGCCAGGCCCGGGCCGGACGCGGTTTGCACAACCCCATGGAACTGGCCGCAATCATTGCCGGAAGCGATATCCGGATGATTCTGAGCGGCCACTACCACCAGATGGCCACCAGCCAGTTGCTGAATACTCCGGTGTTCATGGCGCCAGCGGTGTCCTACAACATGAACCCATTTGCCCCAACCCAGATCCTGGACGAACCCGGTGCCGCATTTGCGGTCCATCAGGTTTCCCAATCGTCGGTGGACTCATTTGCCGTATCCAGCGCGCAGGCGCTGGGCCTGCATGACGGCCCGAGCTTGCCTGCACCGGTTAAGAGTTCGCAGACCAGCGACTAACCCGAAGAACAGAATTGCGCACCGTGCACGCGAAGCTGCGGTGCATGCCAGAAAGAAGAAGACGATGACTGCACAAAAACTAATCCTCATCCGCCACGGACAGACCGAGTGGAACAAAGCCGGACGACTGCATGGCCGCAGCGACCTGCCGATGAACGAGACCGGAGTCCGCCAGGCCAAGCAGCTGGCTGCCGAGCTGGGTGGGCAGGGCCCATGGGAAGCGGTCTATTGCTCCCCGCTCTTCCGTGCCCGCCAAACCGCACAGATCATCGCCAATGACTTGGATATCCGTGCCCTGCACGAGAACCAAGAACTGATGGAACAGGACTTCGGCGATCTTGAAGGCACGCTGGTTGGCGACGGCGCCGATGAGCAGCGCCAGTTGCTAGTTGGGACCGGCGAAACCGAAGAGCATCTGGTGGGGCGCGCAGTGAACGCGCTGTTCAAGATCTGCCACCAGCATCTTGGCGGCAAGGTGCTGGTAGTGAGCCATAGCGCCCTGATCTGCTCGGTGATAGCTGCGCTTACCGGTGAAAGCAACCCGCGCATGGCCAATGGAAGCTATGTCGAGGTGGACGCGCAGCTGCTGGTCAACCACGTATCGCGCGAGCCACTGTGGCATTAGGAAACGCAAAAGTGCAGCCCGCGAAATCGCGGGCTGCACTTTTGGGCTAGGTGAGGTTACAGCGAACGCAGCACCAGAGCAGTACCCTGCCCGCCACCACCGCAGATGCCAACGGCGCCCAGGGAACCGGCCGGCAAATCTTGCAACTGGCGAGCCAAGGTTCCGATAATGCGTGCACCGGACGCGCCAATCGGGTGGCCCAGCGCGATTGCTCCACCATGAGGGTTCACGATCGAAGCATCAAGACCCAGCGCCTTGGTGGACTGCACCGAAACAGCTGCGAAAGCCTCGTTGATTTCCACGGCTTTCAGGTCCTTGGCCTCGGCGCCGGCCTTCGCCAAAGCAGCCTTGATCGCATTGGAAGGCTGCTCGTGCAAGGTGCGGTCCGGACCGGCAACAAAAGCGTGCGAAACAATTTCGGCCAGTGGCTTCAAGCCCAGACGCTCGATGGCCGCATCGCTGGCCAGTACTACCGCGGCAGCACCGTCGGTGATCTGCGAGGAGTTGCCCGCAGTGATGGTGCCTTCCTTGGCGAACGCGGGACGCAGCTTGCCCAAGGACTGAACGGTGGTTGCCTCGCGGATGCCATCATCTTCGCTGATCACGGTGTCGCCGCGACGGCTGGAAATAGTGAACGGCTCGATCTCGCCAGCTGCGAAGTCGCGGGAAGCTGCCGCGCGCTGGTGGGATGCGGCCGAAACCTGATCCTGTGCCTCGCGAGTCATCGACAGCTTCGCATTGTGCTCCTCGGTGGAAGCGCCCATGGAACGCTTCTCTGCGGCATCGGTCAGGCCGTCGTATTCCAAGGTGTCGATCATTTCGATGGCACCGTACTTGGCCCCGGCACGGGCACGCTGCACATGCGGCGCCAGCGACATCGATTCCTGGCCGATGGCCAGAACGACATCTGCTTCCCCGCTGTTGATCAGACGGGCACCAGCCACCACGGCTTCAGCACCAGAGAGGCACACGGCATTCACTGCAATTGCTGGAACGTCCAGCGGTACCCCGGCACCCACCGCAGACTGGCGAGCAGGGTTCTGCCCGGCGCCGCCTTGCAGCACCTGGCCGGCGATGACCTGCTGGACTTCGCTGGCATCAACACCGGCACGAGCCAGCGCGGCCTTGGCCGCGTGGGCACCGAGCTCGGTGCCAGGCACGGATGCGAAGACGCCGTTGAACTTCACGAATGGGGTGCGGGCGTAGCCCACAATCTTTGCGGTCATGCTTTCAGATCCTCCACCATGTCCACGGCAAATTCTGCTGCCGTGATTTCCTTGATTGTTTCTACGCTTTCACCCGGGGCAACCCCCCGCAAGGTCAAGCTTCCGTTTTCTATATCAAACACCGCACGGTCGGTGATGATGCGATTGACCACGCCCACCCCCGTCAGCGGCAGGTCGCATTTCTCTACGATCTTCGAAGTTCCGTCCTTGGCCACATGATCGGTCAGGACGATCACGCGCGGGGTGCCTGCGACCAGGTCCATGGCGCCTCCCATGCCCTTGACCAGCTTGCCCGGAATGGTCCAGTTGGCCAGATCACCGTTGGCGGCCACCTGCAACGCACCGAGGATGGCAGTCTGGACGTGCCCGCCGCGGATCATGCCGAAGGACGTCGCCGAATCGAAAAAACTGCCGCCGGGCAAAATGGTGACGGTCTGCTTGCCTGCGTTGATCAAATCCGCGTCTTCTTCACCCTCATAGGGGAAGGGCCCCATGCCCAGCAGACCGTTTTCACTTTGCAATTTGACCGAAACACCCTCAGGCAGGTTGTTAGCCACCATGGTGGGGATGCCAATACCGAGATTCACGTATTGCCCGTCGGTCAGCTCGCTGGCAGCAATGGCTGCCATTTCATCTCGTGTCCACATGCTTAGGCCTCCTCTCGGGCGCGCACGGTGCGCTGTTCAATGTCCTTGACCTCATCGGCCTGGACCAGGGTCTGCACGAAGATCCCCGGGGTTTCCACCAGCGATGGATCCAAATAGCCGTCGAGAATCTCTTCGGCTTCGGCAAAGGTGTGCCGGCCGGACATGGCCGCCAGCGGATTGAAGTTCTTCGAGGTCATCCGGTAGCGCAGGTTGCCCTCGGCATCGGCCTGATGGGCCTTGACCAAGGCGATGTCAGCGAAGATGCCACGCTCAAGGATGGCTGGCTTGCCGTTGAACTCCATGACTTCCTTGCCTTCGGCGATTGGAGTTCCCACTCCAGTGGGCGTGAAGAAGGCCGGAATGCCCACGCCGCCAGCGCGCAGGCGCTCGGCCAAGGTGCCCTGCGGGCAGAATTCAACTTCCAAATCCCCGTTGAGGAACTGCTGGGCGAAGAGCTTATTCTCGCCAACGTAGGAAGCCAGGACCTTGGAGACCTGCTTGTTCTCCAACAGGATGCCCAGTCCTTTTCCATCGACACCCATGTTGTTTGAAACGATGGTCAGATTCGTTGCCTTGGAGTCCCGAAGGGCTGTGATCAGCCGGTTGGGGATGCCCGAAAGGCCGAAACCACCCACGGCAATGGTCATGCCGTCTTCTACGACTGCAGCCAAGGCGGCGGTTGCGTCATCCTGAAACTTCGTTGCCATCGATTCCTCCATGTGTCCACTATGTGGAGCGCGGATCTGCTTACTTCCTAACGTACGTAGTGGCCGGTGCGCATTCAATAGCACTTGGAGCATTGCTGGGGTATTGGTCGGATGGTGAGGAAAAATGACCAGGGTGCCCATATTATGAACGGTCATTACTCGGGTTAGACGATGTCGAACTCGTTGCCTTCGATATCGAACATGCAGATCGCGAAATGACCCATCTCCGGCATGTCGTGAACGGCGCGGACCGTAGCGCCCAAGCCGACCAGGCGCTCCGCCTCGTCGGTGACGGTTTGCCTGCGCTGCTCAAAGCGCACGCCGCGACCACCGCCTACCAGCAAGTCCAGGTGCAGCCGGTTCTTGATGCTCTTGGATTCTGGAACTTGCTGGAACCAAATCCGGGGCCCACCACCTTGCAGATCGACCAGCGACTCCGGAATTTCACCGGCTCCAGGTGGCAGCTCGTCCTCTGGCACACCCATCGACTGCCAGTAGGTGCGCCATGTGCGATGCCCCGCTGGGGCCGGCTCGGGAACGTAATGCAAAGCCTGTGCCCAGAACTTCGCCATTGCCTGCGGAGCAGCGCAGTCAACGACGATCTGCCATGTATTTTCCATGTGCCGAATTATCCGCCGATAAGTCCGCGGGCAACAGGGCTATGGAGACAAACTATGAAGCAGAAATTACTTCGGCCCGAGCACATCGTCCATAATGTGGTCATGAGCAATTCCCCGGCTGGAACCCAGGTAGTAGGACGGTTGGCTTCCGTGCTTCGTGCCGTGAGCACCTCAATGCCCGAAGGCATTACCACGACCCAAGCTGCCCAAAGCACCGGATTGGCCCGCCCTACGGTGCACCGTTTGCTCAGTGCCTTGGTAACCGAGGGATTCTGCGACCATGACAATCGCACCGGCCGCTGGCTGCTCGGCCCAGAGCTCTACCTCATGGGCGCAGTGGCAGCTGAACGCTATGACATCAGCGACCTTGCCCGCGAACACGTTGCCGCGCTTGCCGAAGCAACCGGAGAGAGCGCCTTCCTCTCGGCACGGCGGGGAGATGAAACAGTGTGCCTGCTGCGCCAAGATGGTGCATTCCCCATCCGCTCGTTTGTCCTCTATGAGGGACGGCGCTTCCCGCTGGGTGTCGCTTCTGCCGGTATCGCCATCCTTGCCTTCCTGCCCGAGCAGAGCACCGAACGCTACTTGAAGAATGCGGATCTGGAACCAGAATACGGTCCTGCGCATTCACCTGCGCAGCTGCGCAAGAAGATCGCCGAAACCCGGCAGTTGGGCTATTCGGTCAACCCGGGGCTGATCGTCGAAGGCAGCTGGGGCATGGGAGCAGCGGTTTTTGATAATTCAGGACAGCCTGCCTGGGCTTTGAGCCTGACAGGGATCCATACCCGTTTTGAAGCCCAACGACGCCAAGAGCTGGGAAAGCTCTTGCTGCACCACGCCCACGAACTGTCCACCAAGCTCTCGGCGCGGAACAACTTGGTCACGCGCTAATTCCTCCTTCCCCGCTATAAATCTTCCTGCGGTAGTCTGTCTGATCGGCGGGCTTGCTTGGTTTGAAGATAGTCCGCGGCAAATTCAAAAATATGAAGGAACGGCAAATTTGAGCACCATCCCGGTCGGAATCAGTACCCCGCAGATCCTTGTTGACGTGGCGAAACTGGAAAAGAATATTGACCGGGTGGCACACCGTGTGGCAAGCCAGGGCCTGAAGCTGCGCCCGCATGCCAAGACCCACAAGATGCAGGAAATTGCCGAACGCCAGATGAACGCCGGGGCTGCCGGACTCACCGTGGCTACCGTGGGTGAAGCCCTTTCCTTTGCGCTGCACGGGGTCGCGAAGATTTTCATTGCCTATCCTCTATGGGTCGATCAGGCCCAGGCAACGCGGATCCTGGAACTGATGCGCCGGGCCAAGCTGAGCATCGGGACCGACTCCGTTGAAGCAGTCCAGCAGATGGCGAAGATGCTGGGGGAGAAGGCTTCCAAGGTCAAGCTCATCATTGAAATCGACAGCGGCCACCACCGCAGCGGAGTCAGCCCGCAGGGAGCAGTTGAAATTGCCGAGGCCGCCCGTGCCGTGGGGATGCGCGTGCACGGGGTCTTCACCTTCCCCGGACACAGCTACGCACCGGGAGGCATCGACGCCGCGCTAAACGATGAGCATAAGGCCCTGGCCGAAGCAGCGTGCCTGCTGCGCGATGCAGGGCATACGATCAAGCGCATCAGCGGCGGCTCCACCCCGACCGCCGAATTGAGCGACAACGCGGTGCTGACCGAGGTGCGCCCAGGAGTCTACGTTTTCGGTGACGCACAGCAATTCGAACTGGGACGCGTGCGCTGGGAAGACATTTCGCTGACCGTGGCGTCCACCGTGATCAGCCGCCACGAAGGCGATGGGCAAATCCCGCGCCGGATCGTGCTGGATGCCGGCAGCAAGGTGCTCGGCGGGGATCGCCCGGTGTGGGCCACCGGCTATGGGCGCATTGCCGAGTGCCCTGAAGCGCGCATCAGTGCACTCTCGGAGCATCACGCCACCGTGCTGTGGCCCGAGCACTTGCCGCTGCCAGCCCATGGCCAGCAGCTGCAGGTTATTCCGAACCACGTCTGCGTTGCGGTGAACTTGGTCGATACGGTGCTGGCCGTGCATGAGGATGGCAGCCACGAGGCCTGGGATGTGGCAGCCCGCGGGCTGAACTTCTAGTTCCCGCCCGCAGTCCGCTTGCGGCGTTGCTCGGGAAGGACCGCCGCAGAACTGCGTCCAATGGCCGAACGCACGACGCGCAGGGCCGTTCGATGGGCAGAAGCCGCCTCTAGGCAGTGCCTGGGCGAACACCGTCAGCTCGCCTTCCCAAGAAAGCGCAGCAGGCACCGCGATGCAGGATCCAAATGGTTCTTGGCCTTGAGTTGCTGCTTGGAGCGTCGCAGCGCCGCCAGCTTTTGCGGTTCGCCAGCCAAGGCAAGCACACGCGGATCGATATAGGAATCCGCAGCAATCGCAGGAGTGTTGCCCAGTGCGCTGGCGGCCTGCTCCACGGCCAGCTTGCGCAGGTTGCTTGCCTTTTCGCTTGCCTCAGTTGACGTCGGAGAATCGAGCAGCGCCTTGAAAGCAGTCAGGCTGCCTCCCCAGGTCCTGAAGTCTTTCGCGGTGAACGCCTCCCCAAGATGCTCTGCCAGATAACGGTTGATCTGCGAGGGCTGCACCAGCTTGGATTGCCCATCCTCGTCCAGATAGCGGAAAAGCTCATAACCCGGTTCATCACGCAATTCGTTCAGCGCCTGGACCAGAAGCCGGCTTTTGACTTTGACGCGCTGCTTCTGCCCGCTCTTACCGGGGAATTCGAGGCTGGCGCAATTCCCCTGGATTTCCAGATGCTTGGTACGCAGCGACGCGGCGCCGAAAGACTTGTTGTCGCGGGAATAGGCGTGCGAGCCGATCCGCAGCAGATGCAGATCCATCAGCAGCACCACTGCGGCGGTGACCCGGTCCTTCTCGTTCCCGGATCTGCGCAAATCCCGGAGCACCTGGCGTCGCAGGTCGGGCAGCGCCCGGCCGAATGCAGCCAGCCGGTCGAATTTGGCGGCATCCTGCCTATTGCGGAAAGACTGGTGGTAGATCATCTGCGTCCGGCCTGCCGCATCGATTCCGCGGGCTTGGACCTTGGCCCGCGCGCTGCGCGCGATCTCTACCTGCTGCCACGCCGGTGGAATGGCCAGTTGGGTGATCTGCTCCAGCAGCTGCGGGTCCCGGACCTTGCACGAGTCCAGCAGGTAGAAGAAGCCGCTGCCGGCTCGTCGACGCGTAATCGGAAGCCGCTTGCTTCGCTGTGCTGGCATGGAAGCCTCCTGGATGCTGCGCAATGTGTAATTACCGACACGCTAGCGCTAATCGTGTGCGTGACCTCAAGTTCGCAGGAAAATCCCAGCCAGCCTGCTCCAAGCTGCTGCTTCTCCGGCGCCTCGAAGGTGCAGAAATGCCTCCCGTCTGCATCTGTGCAGGATTCCAAATCGCGCAGCGTCCCGTAACAAGGCATGATTAGAAGTATGGAAAATAGTGCTGCGCCCGCATGGGTGGCGAATTACCAGCCGGGAGTCCCCGCCGAAATCGACCTGCCAACCGAGCCGCTGAGCGCCATGTTCGAACGCTCCGTGCGCGAGGCCTCAGAAAGCCCGGCGACCGAATTCTTCGGGCGCCGCACCAGCTACGCCGATCTGGGCGCACAGGTTGCCAAGGCCGCCGAAGGCCTGCGCAAGCTCGGCGTGCGCGCCGGAGACCGCGTCGCCCTGGTCCTGCCAAACTGCCCGCAGCACGTGGTTGCTTTCTATGCCATCCTGCGCCTGGGCGCCGTCGTGGTGGAGCACAACCCGCTGTACACTTCACGGGAACTGCGCCACCAGTTCGAAGACCACCAAGCGCGCATCGCGATTGTCTGGGACAAAGTCGTGTCCAGCATCCAGGAATTCCCCAAGGACGTGCAGCTCGATGCGATCGTCGCGGTCAACCTGCTCGAAGCCTTCCCCGCAGTCAAGCGCATTGCGCTGAACCTGCCGGTGAAGAAGCTGCGCGAGACCAAGGCCTCGCTCACCGCCCGCACCTCGGGCACCGTTGCCTGGAAGGACCTGCTCTCCGGTGCTCAACTGGATCCGAGCCACCCGCACCCGGGCGTCGATGACCTGGCGGTCATCCAATACACTTCGGGGACCACCGGCCACCCGAAGGGTGCCATGCTCACCCACTTCAACCTGTATTCCAATGCCCTGCAGGGCGAGGCCTGGATGCTCGGCGCCAAGGAACGCGAGGAAATCCTCTACGCGATCCTGCCGATGTTCCACGCTTTCGGCATGACCCTTTACCTGACCTTCGGTGTGAAGAAGCAGGGACTGCTGGTGCTCTTCCCGAAATTCGACCCGGACATGATCCTGGATGCCTGGAAGAAGTCCCCGGCCACCGTGTACTGCGCCGTGCCACCGATCTACGAGCGCACCGCGCTGGCAGCCAAGGAACGCGGCGTATCGCTGAAGAGCGCCAAGTACTGCATTTCCGGGGCCATGAACCTGCCGGACCACGTGGTGGAACTGTGGGAATCGATGTCCGGCGGACTGCTGGTGGAAGGCTACGGCATGACCGAGTCCTCGCCGGTGGCTCTGGGCAACCCGTTCCACCCCAGCCGCCGCACCGGCACCATCGGGGTGCCTTTCCCTTCGACCTTGATGAAGGTCGTGGATGTGGAGGATCCTTCGGTGGAAGTGGCCCAGGGCGAGCCGGGCGAATTGCTGATCAAGGGCCCGCAGGTTTTCCAGGGCTACTGGAACAATCCGGAGGAAACGGCCAAGACCAAGACCGAGGACGGGTGGCTGCGTTCGGGCGACGTGGTGACCGTGGATGAGGACGGGTTCGCCCAGGTGGTGGATCGGGCCAAGGAGCTGATCATCACCGGCGGCTTCAATGTCTCGCCGACCGAGGTGGAGATCGCGTTGCGCCAGCATGCTGACGTTGCCGATGCGGCGGTGTTCGGCAAGCCGCTGGCCCGCGGCGGGGAGATGGTCGTTGCCGCGGTGCAGCTTGAAGCCGGTGCAGGCTTGAACGAGGATGCGCTGCGCGCCCACTGCCGCGAGCTGCTGGCCGCCTACAAGGTGCCCAAGCGCATCGTGCAGATCGAGGAGATGCCGCGCTCGCTGCTGGGCAAGATCCTGCGCAAGCAGGTCAAGGACCAGATGGTCGACTTGGTCTAGGGACGCAGGACCAGCCCTTCGGCAACCGGGCAGTCTTGGGCTATAGGGAAACTGCAAAGCGCATGCTGCGCATTCTGAACGCTGCTTGGAGCCAGAATGCGGAGCATGCGCTTTGCCGTGGACGATACGGCTGCGGTGGCTAGTTGTATTGGATAACCGCGCGCACGACATCGCCTTGGTCGAGCTGGCTGTATCCTTCGCGGATATTCGCGAGGCTGTACCGGTGGGTGATCAGCTCATCGAGCTTGTACTTGCCCTGCCGGTACAGCGCGAGGATTGTCGGGAGATCGCGACGCAGCGAGGAGGAACCCATCACTGTGCCGCGCACGGTGATGTGGTTCATGACCAGTTGGTTGACCGGAAGGTCCAAGCGGAACTTGGCGGGGTTGCCCAAGGCAGCGAGGACCAGCCGTCCGCCCTGGTCCAGGACGGAGATCGCCTGCGTTGCCAGCGGGGCGACCGGAACGGTCAGGATCACCACGGTGGCCTTGCGTCCATGGCTGGCGGCGTCGATGTACTCATCCGCCTCATCCAAGGAAGCGAATGCGGCATCGGCACCGAATTCACGGACCAACTACAACTTATTGCGGGGATAAGTCCACAGCCACGACGGTTGAAGCACCAGCAACTTTGGCGCCCTGCACCGCGTTGGTGCCCACGCCTCCCATGCCCACGACGATCACATGGTCGCCGGGCTGGACCTTTCCTGCGTGGACCGCAGCGCCATAACCGGTAGGAATGGCGCAGCCCAGCAGAGCCGCGACATCCATGGAGATGTCCTTGTCGATGACCACGCACGATGTGGCCTTCACGATGGCGTGCTCGGCAAAGGTCCCGACCAGGCTCTGGGCATTGAGCGCAATGCCGTCCTGGGAGAAACGAGGGTCCGTGTCTCCGGTTTTGATCTGCTCGATTTCCGTGCACAGGTGGGCCTTGCCATCTGCGCAGTAGCGGCAGAGCCCGCAGCTGGGACGGAAGGTGAAGACCAGGTGGTCGCCGGGCTTGATGTGGGTAACCCTTCTCCCACGGTGACGGCGACTCCGGCGCCTTCGTGGCCGCCGACCAGAGGGAACTGTGCGGGCAGTTCGCCGTGGCGGATGTGCTCATCGGTGTGGCAGAGGCCAGCGGCTCCCATGCGAATCAGGATTTCTCCGGGACGGATCTCGGTTTCGCGCAGTTCGACTTCGCGCACGTCCCATTCGGCGTTGACCCCGTCAATAACGGCAGCTTGCAGCTTCATTTTCTATTCCAATCCAATCCAGGTTGCCTTGACTTCGGTGTAGGCCTCTAAGGCTTCCTCGCCCATTTCGCGACCCCAGCCCGAGGCACGCATGCCGCCCCATGGGGCCGCCGGGTCCAGGCCGGAAACGGTATTCACGCGCACAGCACCCGCCGAAATCCGCGCCGCCAGACGATGTCCCCGGGCCAGATTCTCGGTCCACACCGAGGCCGAGAGCCCGTAGTCGGAATCATTTGAATCGGGCGATCACTTCGTCTTCATCCGTGTAGGTCATGATTGGTTTCTACGTCCTGAATTCGCAGCAGTTCTTCGCAGTTCCGGAAACTTGGGCAGGAACCATTGTGCTGGGCCTGCTCGGCTATGTTGCGACCCTCATCTTCGTATTGATAGAACTCCGCGTTATTTCCTGGCACCACGGAATGTATGCCGCTAGCGAGAAAGCCTGAGATCCATCATGAACAATCAATATCCCGCAGAGACTCTGCTGTGCGTTGAAGAATTGCGCGAGAGCTATGGAGATGTGGCCGTTCTCGACGGCAATAATTTCGAGGTCAACCGCGGCGAATTCGTTTGCATTGTGGGTCCTTCGGGCTCGGGCAAAACGACGCTGCTGCGCAGCATCGCCGGCTTGCAGCCGCCGACCAGCGGCAAGACCGTCTTCGAGGGGCAGGAAGTTACTGAACCACCGGCCAAGCTTGCAGTGGTTTTCCAGGACTACTCCCGGTCGTTGCTGCCGTGGATGAGTGTGGCGGACAATGTCGCGCTTCCCCTGAAAGGGAAAGGCAGCAAACAAGAGATTGCGACCCGGGTCGACCAAGCGCTGGTATCGGTAGGACTGGCTGGCAGGGGCAAGGTCCATCCGTGGCAGATGTCCGGCGGCATGCAGCAGCGTGCGGCGATCGCGCGCGACCTGGCCTACAACCCGCATGTGCTCTTGATGGATGAACCTTTTGCCGCAGTCGATGCCCAGACGCACATTGAGCTGGAAGACCTCGTCCTGCGTTTGCGCGATGAGTACAACACGACGGTGCTGTTCGTTACCCACGATATCGATGAAGCCGTCTACCTGGCGGATCGGGTGCTGGTGCTCTCCGGTGCCCCTACGAAGGTTACCGAAAATATCCGCACCGAGCTGCCAAATCCACGCAACCAGCTGGAAACCAAGCGCCTGGATCGTTTCGGAGAAGTCCGCGAGCAGGTATTCACCCTGATCCAGAACGCGAAGTCGCACGCCTCGATCTAAGAAGCGTGGCCGCTGCGGCGAATTGCCCTGTAAAACAACGCCTCCAGATGTTGTTTTACAGGGCAGCGCTGATTGCGGGCTCGTGGCAGTGTGCGAGGAGATTTCAGCGCAACCGCGGCATCGCCGAAAGCAAGAGCTTGGTGTACTCCTGTTGCGGGGCGCCGAACACCTGGGCAGTAGCGCCCTGCTCGATGATCCGGCCCTGGTTCATCACCGCGACGGCATCGCTCATGTGCTCGATGACCGACAGATCATGGCTGATGAACAGATAGCTGGTTCCGGTTTCCAGCTGGATCCGATCCAGCAGATCCAGCACCGTGGCCTGGATGGACACATCCAAGGCGGAGACCGGCTCGTCGAGCACCAGCACTGATGGCTTAGGTGCCAAGGCGCGGGCAATGGCCAGGCGCTGGCGCTGGCCGCCGGAGAGCTCGCGTGGATTGCGACCCAGTAAATCGGTGGACAACTCAACCTGTTCGAGCAGCTCGGCCACTGCCTTGCGGTACTCGGCGGCGCGCTTTGACGTGCCGCGGCTGAGCGCATCGGTCAGCAGCTGCCCTACCGAATAGCGAGGATCAAAAGATCCCAGAGGGTTCTGGTAGATCGCGCCCATTTGTTCGCGCAGCATTCGGCGCTGGGATTCGTGGGCCGGGGCGAAGTGCTCGCCGAGCAGCTGGACCCTGCCGTCATCAGGCTTCTGCAAGCCCAGCACCATGCGTGCGGTGGTGGTCTTCCCGGACCCGGATTCACCGACAATCCCCAAGGTCTTGCCTCTCGGCAGCTCGAAGCTGATCTCCTCCACAGCCTGATGCTTGCCAAAGGCTTTGGACAACTGCGTCACGGATAGTGCGGGGGCAGCATCCACGGGTTGATTTGGCAGCGGTGCCGTCAACGGCTTGCTGGCTGCCGACAGTGCAGTGAAGCGCGGCACCCCCGAGGGAACCGCGCGCAGCAGTTGGCGCGTGTATTCGTGCTGGGGGTTGCCTAAAATCTGCTCGGTGGTGCCTGCCTCGACGATTTCGCCATGGCGCATTACCGCAATGTCATCGGCCAGATGAGCTACCTGGGCCAGATCGTGGCTGATCATCAGCACGCCGCGGCCCTGTTCTTTGAGCTCGCGCAGCTGCGACAGAACCAGAGCGGTCAAGGCCGAGTCCAAAGCGGTAGTCGCCTCATCGGCGATGACCACCTGGGGGTTGCCGGCCAATGCTTGGGCAATCAGGGCACGTTGGCGCATGCCGCCGGATAGCTCGGTGGAACGCTGCTTGGCGCGGCGCTCAGGTTCGGGCATGCGCACCGATTCAAGGACCTGCAGCACCCGGTGGGTGCGTTCGGATTTGGGCAGCTTGGCGTGGACCTTGAGCGCATCACCGATTTCCCGGCCCACCGGGCGCAAGGGGTCCAAGGCCATCAGGGCATCCTGCAAGATCATGGACACCGAATTCCCGCGGATCTGCTGCCAGCTGCGGTCAGGCAGCGCCAAGGCATTCTGCCCGCAGACAGAGAGCTCGGTGGCGCTGACGGTACCGCCGGAGAGGCCAAGCAAGCTGCGCGCAGTCACGGATTTCCCCGACCCGGATTCGCCGACCAATGCCAAGCAGCGTCCGGGGACCACGGTGAAGGAAATGTTCTTCACCGCAGCTGTAGTGCCGAAGCTGACCGAAAGATCCCTGACGGTAATCATTGCTTGCTCGCTCATAGGGCCCTGGCCTTTGCGCCTAAGGCACGGCCAATCATCGTGGCACCAGCGGCCACGAAAACTATTGCCAGACCTGGGAACAGGCTCATCCACCATGCGAAGTGCAGATAGGTGCGTCCGGCTGACAGCATGGCACCCCATTCGGGAGCTGGCGGGGGAGTGCCCAAGCCGAGGAAGGACAACGCGGCCGCCCAGATGACGGCCTGGCCAATGCCCAAGGTGACCAGCGCCAGCAGGGGTTTCAGGGCATTGGGCACCAAGTGGTTGCGCACCAGCAGCCAGGTGCCGCGGCCCAGCACGGTGGCGGCTTCAAGCATTTCAGAATTCTTCAGCAGGCGGATCTGGCTGCGCACCAACCGGGCGTAGCCCGGAGCGGTGGACAATCCGACCGCGACGATGGCCGGGCCAACACCGGGGCCGGTGAAGGCAATGATCAACAAGGCCATCAGCAAGGAAGGAATCGCATAGAGGGCTTCGAGCACGCGCAGGATGATCTCGTCACACCAGCGCGGGGACAGTGCGGCGGCAGTGCCCAGGATAATGGCCAATCCCATGCCCAGACCGGTGGCAGCTAAGCCGATGGACAGTGAATCGCGGGCACCATGGATCACCCGGGTGTAGATGTCGCGTCCGGACTCGTCGGTGCCGAACAAATGCGCGGCGCCGGGTTTTTGGAACGCCTCGACCGGGTTAATGGCCAATGGGTCTCCCGGGGCGAGCACCGAGGGGGCCAAGGCGATGAGCAGCCACAGGGCGATGAATGCTGCGCAGAGGACTCTGGCGGTGCGGCTCATGAGCTTGCTCCTGCCGGGTCGATGGCGCGTTCGATACCTTCGGTGATTGCCATGACCACGATGTACACCAGCGCGGAGAACAAGGCGATGCCGGTGACCATCGGGATATCGCGGGACAGCACCGCCGAAAGCAGGGAACGGCCCAGGCCCGGGCGGGCGAAGATCGCTTCAACCACCACCGCGCCGGAAAGCAGCGAAGAGAAAGCCCAGCCGGTCAGGCTCAAAGCAGGCAAGGCGGCATGGCGCAGGCCATGGCGCCAGAAGACCGCCAGTTTGCTTTCGCCGCGGGCGCGGGCGGCCAGCGCGAACTGGCTGCCCATGGCCTCGGAGAGTGAATCGCGCATCAGCTGGGTGAGGAATCCGGCCAGCGGCAAGGCCAAGGTCAGCACCGGCAAGGCCAGGCCTTCCACGGTGCCGTTATCCACTGCCGGAAGCCAGCCGAGCACCGAGGAGAAGAGCATGATCAGCACCGCGCCGAGCCAGAAATGCGGCACCGCGGCGGCAATGATTTCCAGGATGTTCCCGATCACCGCGCCCACGCGGTTGACGCGCATGGCCAAGGCCGAGAAGCACAGGGCCAGCAGCCAAGCGGCCCCCAGGGCCAGCAGCGACAGCCACAGGGTATTGGGCAGGACCTCGCCCATGATCTGGGTGACCGGCTGCTTGAGCGAATACGAGGTACCCAAGTCCAAGGTGGCCAGCTTGCCCAGATACATCAGGTACTGGAGCGCCAGCGGCTGATCCAGCCCGTATTCGGCGCGGGCGGCGGCCAGCGCTTCGGCCGAGGCCTGCGAGCCGGGCCCTCCCATGATTGCTTCGGCCGGGTCGCCGGGAATCAGCCGGATGGCAATGAAGATGGCGGTGGCTACCAGCCACAGCACCACCAAAGCGCCACCGGCTTTGCGCCCGGCCCAAGCAATCGTGCCCACGTACTGCTACTTGGTGATGAAGGTGTCGTAGTAGATCGGGGAGGACACCGCGGTGGTGGCGCCAACCCCGTGCACGTTCTTGCCGTAGAGGAAGTGGTTCTGCTGATCGTAGAGCGGCAGCACGTAGTAGCCTTCCAGCACGATCTTCTGAGCCTGCTCGTAGAGCTTGGCGCGTTCTGCTTCGTCGCTGGTTTCCTCGGCCTGGGTCAGGATCTGGTCGAGCTTCTCGTCCTTCACCTGGGCGTTGTTGGCGAAGTAGCCCGATGGTGCTGGCACGGTCGAATTGGAGTGGTAGAGGATGCGCAGCACCGACGGTCCGACTTTGGTGTACGGAGCGGAGACGAGGTTGTATTCGTGCTTGGCCAGCGCGCCGTACCAGCTGGACAGATCCAGCAGCTCGATCTTGACCTCGAAGCCCACGGCCTTGGCCTGGGCCTGGAACTGCTCGAACAGGGACTGCTCGGCAGGAACGGACTGGTTGGTGGAGACCGGGAAGGCCAGCGACAAGCGCTTGCCGTCCTTCACGCGGTAGCCTTCGGCGTCGCGTTCGCTCCAGCCTGCTTCATCGAGCAGCGCATTGGCCTTGGCGACGTCGGTGGTGAACAGCGACTCGTCGGAGTAGCCCAGCGGCTCCACCGAGGAGAGCAGCGAGTAGCTGCGCTTGGTGGTGTCGAAGAACAGCGAGGAGATGCCTGCATTGGCGTCCACGGAGCGGATGAATGCCTCGCGCACGCGCTGGTCATCAAATGGCGCCTTGGCGCTGTTCAGCTCGATGCGATTCGAAGCGCCCGGGCGTGGGGCATCCAGGTGGCCCAGGGCGTCGTCCTTCGACGCGGTGGCGATGGTATCTGGCTGGGCGTTGTCAATGACATCAACCTCGCCGGATTGCAGGGCTGCATAGCGGGTGGCGGCTTCCGGGATGAAGCGCCAGGTGATGGCGTCCAGGTAAGCCAGGTCATCGGTGCGTTCAGCGTTGTCCACCGGCAGCACGTAGTCCTCGTTGCGGACCAGGTTCACGGCCTGCTGGTGCTCCCAGGACTCGACCTTGAACGGGCCGGTGCCTACCGGGGAGACACAGTTGGTGGCCTGGTCGCGTTCCAGGGCCTTGGGGGATTCGATGGCGGTCCACGGCATGGACAGCGATTCGAGCAGCGCGTTATCCGGGGCCGAAAGCTTCAGCTTGGCGGTCAGCTCGTCGATGACCTCGATGTCAACGACCTTGCCCACGGCCAGGTAGCCGGTGGAGGAAGCGGTGTTCGGGTCCTGCAGGTGCTCGATATTGGCCTTGATGGCTTCGGCGGTCAGCTTGGTGCCGTCGGTGAAGGAGATGCCCTCGCGCAAGATGATGGTGCGGGCCAGTCCGTCTTCGGAAACCTCGGTGCTTTCGGCCAGCCACGGGATGATTTTCCCGTCCTCATCCTTGGTGAACAGGGATTCGAGGTACTGGCTGGCAACCAGGGCCTGCGGGTAGTTTCCACCCACATGCGGATCCAAGCAGGCAGGTTCGGCGTCGCCCGATGCATAGACCAGGGTGCCGCCGGAAACTGGCTGCACCTCCTGGGCTGCGGGGTCGGACCCGGTTCCTGCGGAGCAGCTGGCTAGTAGGGAACCAAGTAGCGGAAGCGCAATGGCACAGCTGAGGATTCGGGACGCGCGCGAGTTACGTTGCATGGGGAAGGGCTTACCTCGATGAACTAGTGATGATGACCTATCCAACTCTAGTCATCCGGAACGCATTCGTCAGATCGGAGCCTTTCGCTCCGATCTGGCGAAATGCGCAATGCTGCCAGCTGCCAGCGGTTTTACTTTTCGCTGGCTACGCTCATGCGGCGGTTGGCGTGGACCGGGGTCTCGATTTCATCGAGAATCGCTACCGCGAAGTCCTGGCTGGAGACGAAGTCGCCAGCTGGCGAGTCGGTGCCCAGGGTGTAGCTTCCGGTGCGGCGTGCCGGCATGATGACCGGGGCAGGAGCCACTACGGTCCAGGTGATCCCGGAGACCGAGGTGAACATGTCGTAGACCTCAGCGCAGGTGGTGGCTTCGGCCTTGTATTCCTCGGGGAAGCCCGGGGTGTCGACCAGGCGCACGCCGTTGACCTCGGTAGCGCCGGCGCCGCCGACAACCACCAGGCGGGCAGGGATGAGGGTTTCGGTGATCTGCTCGAAAGCGTCCAGGTATTCCTGGTGGTCCCCGCCGGTGCGCGATGGCGGAACGGCAATGACAATCACGTCGTTGTTCTTGCCCAGGTCGCGGTAGGTCGCGCCATCGGACAGTTCGGCAGCCACCGCGGTGGTGCCTGCGACCTCTTTGCCCGAACGGGATACGGAGGTGACTTCATGGCCGCGGGAAATGGCTTCGGCAACAACTTCCGAGCCGACCATGCCGGTAGCTCCGTAAACTGCAATCTTCATGGTGCTCTCTTTCCTTGAAAGGGATTGGGTTCAGCACAATGATATCTTTTAGATACCGGCCACTACAACGAAACTAGGTTTCCTCATGGATAGCCATGGCTCTTTTAACGTGTTCGTGCAGGAATGTCCTTCACGTGAAATTATGCAGCGTTTAGGCGATAAATGGACACCGCTGGTCCTTTTGGCCCTTGCTGGCGGTGCGCAACGTTTCTCCGCATTACGCCAAGGCATCGGAGCGGTTACCCCGAAGGTGCTCACCAATACCCTGCGCAACCTAGAACGCGACGGACTGGTGCAGCGCACCGTATACGCGCAGGTGCCAGTGCGGGTCGACTACGAGCTGACCGATTTGGGCCGCGGGATCCTGGAGCCCATGGAAATCCTGCGCCTCTGGTCCGAGGAGCATGTGCCCAAGGTGCTCGCCGCGCGGGAACGGTTCGACGCCCGCCGCTAGGGGGTTGAGGCAGGAACCGGGTGCAAGTCCAGGAACATGAAGTGCTGCCCCACCAGGCCCTTGGTTGGGTGGTTGAACGAACCTGGAACGGTGCCCAGGATCTTGAAGCCCAGCGATTGCCATAAATGCACCGCCGGCTCATTGGTCTCGACCACCGCGTTGAACTGGATGCCGTGGTAATTTTCCCGCCTAGCCCAATCGATCACGTATCGGCCCAGGGATCGTCCCACGCCGCGATTGCGCGCTTGCGGGTCAACCAGGAATGAGGCGGTGGCAATATGGGAGCCGGCTTCGGGCTTGTTAGGTCCCATTTTGGCCGAGCCGATGATCCTTTTATCAGCCGCGGCAACGACCGTTTGTCCCGGCGGCTGCTCCATCCACCAGGACCGCGCTTCCGCCAATGCCTGGTTCAGCGGAAAGGCGTAAGTCTGCCCCTCATCCATGATTTTTTGGTAGAAGCTGAAGATCTCAGGCTCATCGCCGGCAGTGCTTGTTCGGATCTGCATAGGGGTTAGCCCAACACTTTCGAAATGAACGCTTCGGAACTTATTTGATTTGCCCTAATTGTATCCTCCATCACATAGACTGAGGTCAAAGACGGCAAGTAGCAGGCAAAGGAGCCGGTGTTGTTTGAAGTAAGCGAAGACCAGAAGTCATTGATCGAGATGGTCCATGACTTTGCCGAGACCAGGATTGCTCCCAATGCCCTGAAATGGGACCAGGAGCAGCATTTTCCGGTCGACGTGTTGGCCGAAGCCGGGCAGCTGGGCATGGGCGGGATCTACGTTTCAGAAGACCATGGCGGATCCGGACTGAGCCGCAGCGACGCGGTGCTGGTCTTCGAAGAACTCGCCAAGGCTGATCCGACCCTTGCCGCATATATTTCCATCCACAACATGGTCGTGTGGATGGTGGACACTTTCGGCAACGATGAACAGCGTGCCAAATGGCTGCCGTCGATGACCGCCATGGAAGACCTGGGCTCCTACTGCCTGACCGAGCCGGGTGTCGGCTCCGACGCGGCGGCCCTGTCCACTCGCGCCCGCAGGGACGGAGACGAGTATGTGCTCAGCGGGGTCAAGCAGTTCATCTCGGGTGCCGGCAGCTCAGCGCTCTACATCGTCATGGCCCGCACCGCCGATACCGGATCACGCGGCATCAGCGCGTTCCTGGTTCCAGGGGACGCTGAAGGCCTGAGCTTCGGCCCGAACGAAAAGAAGATGGGATGGAAAGCACAACCCACCCGACAGGTCATCATGGAAGGCGTGCGCATTCCCGCCGGGAACCTGCTGGGCGAAGAAGGCCAAGGCTTTTCCATGGCCATGCAGGCACTGAACGGCGGCCGGCTGAATATCGGAGCCTGCTCGCTGGGCGGCGGGCAGAGCGCGCTGGAAAAATCGGCGCTGTATCTGAAAGAGCGCCAGGCCTTCGGCGGACCACTGACCCGCCAAGAAGCACTGGTCTTCAAGCTGGCCGAAATGGACATGGAATTGGAAGCCGCGCGGTCACTGCTGCGCCGCGCCGCAGCGGCCTTGGATGCCAAGAGTCCGGACCGGGTGCGGTTGTGCGCAATGGCCAAGAAGATGGCAACGGATGCCGGATTCAACGCCGCGAACAGCGCCATCCAGCTGCATGGCGGGTACGGCTACCTTGCCGATTACGGGATGGAGAAGATCGCCCGTGATCTGCGTGTGCATCAGATCCTCGAGGGCACCAACGAGATCATGTCGCTCATCGTGGGACGTACCCTTTTGGAATCCTGAGCCGCAGCGGTTCAGCTGTTGAAAAGCTGTTCGGTACTGCGCACAGCATTCCCTGACTGGGAGTCCTTAGGGTCTGGATGAACCGAGGAGATCACCGGCTTGCTGGAGATGATCTGCTCGATGCTGCCCCGCTCCATCGCATCCAACAAGGTGCGCTGGGTGGGGCGCATCATTTTAACCTCGCCGCGTTCCAGTGATGCGAACAGTGCCACCGGGCTCACCCACTTGGAGACCACTGCTTCAGTGGTCTGGTGGCGCGGGTCCTGGTCCGCGCGCAATGCCGCGACGAAGAAGTAGGTGTCGAAACGCCGGGGGAAACCAGCTGGGGTCACCCAGTTCGCCCACGGGTGCAGCTGGCCAGGATCCAGCAGTAGACCCGTCTCCTCGAAGACCTCGCGGCGCGCTGCCGCCAGAATTTCACCGGCCAGATACTGGGCCTGCTCGGGACCTTCGGCATGAACAGAGGTGTGCTTCCACTGCTGGGCGTGCTCCGCTAGGGGCGCGCCATCGAGTTTGCCTTCGCTCACCGCTTGGCCATCTTGTGCATCAACGCGCCCGCCGGGATAGACCACCATGCCGGCTGCGAAGTCCATGGTGCTCACCCGATGCTGGATGAAGACCTCAAACCCGTCTGCTGCTTCGCGAAGCAGCAGAACGCTGGCCGCTTTGCGGATCGGGACGTCAGCGGAGGCGCCCGGCGCCGGGGAAGTCGTCATTGTCTACCATGTCCTTGGTGCTGCGGGGCTTAATTGCTTATTCATGGCCAGCTTAGCTTCTGGCGCACTGCAATTGCAGAACCAGAGGGACTTGCTGTGCGTGCTTGCACATTTGCCTGCGGAATCTGCACAGCTCATATCGTTGACCGGGTTCAGTCCCGGAGCCTAATTTGAAACCAAGGACCCGGTGCAAAAACCGGCAATGGATATTCAGCAACCGGGAAGGCAAAACAGCGATGAGCGAAAAGACAGGATCCGCTGGCGGGCACTTTGCGCGGTTGGCAGGACGCCGTGCACTGGTCACCGGCGGAGCCTCGGGAATCGGGCTTGCCTGCGCAACTGCCTTGGCTCAAGCTGGAGCAACCGTGACGATTGCCGACCTCAATGAGCGGGCCGCGGAAGACGCGGCGCAGAAGTTGGGCGGCACGGCGTGGGCCGTGGATTTGGCCGATACCAAGTCCTTGGAAGAGCTGAGCATAGATACCGACATTCTGGTTAACAACGCCGGCATGCAAAGGGTGGCCCCAATTCACGAATACGATCCCGAAGCTTGGCGACTGATCCACCGACTCATGCTTGAATCCCCGTTCTTGCTGATCCGTGCCGCATTGCCCGGCATGTGCGAACGCGGATTTGGGCGGATCATCAATATCTCATCGATCCACGGGCTGCGAGCCAGCGCCTTCAAAAGCGCCTATGTCTCGGCCAAGCATGGACTGGAGGGGCTGTCCAAGGTCACCGCCTTGGAAGGCGCAGAGCACGGCATCACCAGCAACTGCATCAACCCGGGCTATGTGCGCACGCCATTGGTGGAAAAGCAGATTGCCGACCAAGCGAAGATCCATGGCATCGGCGAATCGGAAGTTATCCAGAAAATCATGCTCGCCGAAGTAGCCATCAAACGTCTGGTGGAGCCCGAAGAAGTCGCTTCATTGGCAACATGGCTCAGCGCAGATGCCGCCGGCATGGTCACCGGCGCTTCCTACACCATGGATGGTGGCTGGAGCGCTAAATAAGCCGGAAGCACTGTTTTTGGTAAAGCCGGTGGCATTCCTAGGCCGGCGGCAGCAATAGGGTGCCTCCGATGGATACGGCGATGATCACCAAGGTGGCCAGCAATCCCAGCAGTAAGGCCCGTCCACTAGATTTGAGCATGCCGCGAAGGTGGACTTCGAGCCCCAAGGCGAACATGGCAGCTGCAAGCAACAGTGTCTGCAAGCTGGCCGCAGCAGAAAGCAGGATCTCGGGCAGCACTCCGGTGGTGCGCAGCACCACTGCGGCCAGGAACCCGAGTACGAACAGCGGAATCAATGGCGGGTTCTTGCCGCCTTGAACCAGTTGGTTGCGCCGCATGTACAGGCCTACACCGGCGATGATCGGAGCCAGCAGCACCACGCGGGCCAGCTTGACGGTTACCGCGACGGCCAAGGCCCCTGCGCCGACTGAACCGCTGGCCGCGACTACTTGGGCGACCTCATGGGTGGAGGCACCGATGAGCATTCCAATACTGCGTTCTTCCATGCCGAGCAGCAAGCCCACCGCGGGCATCAGCGGAATCATCAGGGTACCGAAGAGCACCACCAGTCCGATGGCGGTGGCGACCTGTTCCTGCTTGGCCTTGATGACGTTCTCGGTCCCGGCGACCGCGGCGGCGCCGCAGATGGAGAAGCCGGTGGCGATCAGCAGACGCTGCTGCAGGTCGATGCCGAGCTTCTTGCCTATCCACAGTGTGGCTAGGAAGGTCACGCCGACCGAGAGAGCGACCACCAAGAGCGCTCCGGGACCCAAGCCGAATATGGTGTGCAGAGACAGCTGCAGACCCAGCAAGACGATGCCCAGACGCAATAACTGCTTGCCGGCGATTGCTGTTCCGGCTTCAAAGGCCTGCGGAATTGGGGCCATGTTGCGCCAGAGGGCACCAAGGACGATGGCCAGCAGCAGTGCGCTCAAGCCGTTGGCATAGTGGCTGGCGAACATGCACAGGGCCCCGACCAGCAAGCACAGGAGCAATCCCGGAAGGGCGGACGCGAGGCGTGCAGCCGGTTTTCGATGCGTGCTCTCGTCGGTTCTTGACGCGGCAGATTCGTCGACGGGACTTGTGGGGTCGTGCATGCCTTTAATTCTTCGCTGGCCTAGCCGATTGCGGTATACCCGTTCTGGCTATTGCAGGCATATGATCATGATATGGAAAGCAGCTCGTCATCTCTTGAAGACATTGCCCGCTGGATTCAACCCTCTTCACTTGAACTGCTGGTTGGCATCGCCGAACACGGAAGCCTAAGCGCTGGTGCCAGAGCGGCGGGCGTGGCCCAGCCAAATGCCACCCGTGCCTTGAAAACCTTGGAACGCAGACTCGGATACCAGCTTGTAGCCCGCAAAACCACGGGATCCCGATTGACCGCTGAAGGGGTGCTGACCGTCCAGTGGGCTCGGGAAGTCCTGGCAAGCCTGGAAGCCTTCGCCGACGGAGCACGCTCCCTGGCGGAATCCGGAGAAGGCGAGCTGGAGTTCGGAGCCAGCATGACGGTGGCAGAATTTTTGGCGCCAAATTGGATTGGCCAACTTCATCGCGCCCTGCCACAGGTCAAGCCCCGCATGCAGATCATGAATTCGCAAGATGTCATTCGCGCAGTGCAGCAAGAGCTGCTCGGGCTGGGATTCGTGGAAACCCCGCATATTCCTCTGGGACTGAAAAGCCGGCAGATACTCCAGGATGAAATGCTCGTAGTCACCTCACCGGAGCATGCATGGGCGCAACGCCAAGAACCCCTGAGCCTGCACGAATTGCAAAGCACGCCGCTGATTGAACGCGAGGAAGGCTCTGGCACTCGTGCGTTCTTGGATTACATTGCCCATGCCGAACGACCGAATCCGGTAGCAGTCTTCAACTCCAACGCCATAATTTGCCAGTGCGTGGCACGCGGGATGGGTCCGGCTGTGCTCAGCCACTTGGCGGTGGAAAGCCAACTGGAGCAGGGATTGCTAGTCGAGATCCCTTTTGACGGGCCTGCGCTGTTGCGCGAGCTGAGGGCGATCTGGCCTGCACACCGCGTATTGAATGCCACCGAGCAGAAGCTGCTTGAGATTTCGGTGGACTCCAAAACCGCGCAGGGTTGATCGGCAGTTTAACCGGCACTTTGGAACAGGGCAGGGAAATGCGGCGAGCGGCCGCCTGTACAGGGACGTGTGGGTTCCCGGTACGAGCCGCCGGTCCTAGAGCTTGGAGATCTCGTTCGTGAGCAGGTCCGCCAGGCGCTTGACGCCTTCGTCGATGGTCTTCTCATCAACCGAGCAGAAAGCCAGACGCAGCTTGTTGTCGGCCGCCCCGCTCGGGCTGAAAGCCGCACCTGGAATGAAGATGACTCCAGCCTTCACACCCTGCTGAAGCAGAGCGTAGGTATCGATGCCTTCTGGCAAGGTCAGCCAAACGAAGAAGCCGCCCTCAGGATGGGTGTGCGTGACGCCTGCCGGCAGGTACTTCGCCAAGGCCTCAAGCATCGCGTCGCGGCGGGCACGGTACAAATCGTTGTACTTGGTGATCTGTCCCTTCCAATCATGCTCCTGCAGGTAGGCACTGATAATCATCTGGTTCAAGGGCGGCGGGCACAGGGCTACCGCTTCACCGGCAAGGTAGAACCGGCGGAACAGGTGGGTCGGGACCGCAGCCCAGCCGATGCGCAGGCCCGGAGCGAAGATCTTGGAGAAGGAACCCATGTAAATGACATTCTCGGGATCCAGGCTGCGCAGGGTCGGAGCGGGGGTACCTTCATAGCGCAGCATGCCATACGGGTTATCTTCCAGAATCAAGATCCCGGCCTCGCGGCAGATGTCCACGATTTCCTGGCGGCGTTCGGCCGCCAAGGTAATGCCCGATGGGTTGTTGAAGTTCGGGATGGTGTAGAGGAATTTGATGCGCTCGCCGGCCGCGCGCAGTTCGGCAATGCGCTCGCGCAGAGCGCTTGGAATCAAACCATTGCCATCGGTGCCTACTGGGCGGGCCTTGACCTGGTAGGCCTCGAAGGTATTCAGCGCACCGACATAGGTGGGGTCTTCGCACAGCACGGTGTCACCGGGATCGCAGAAAACTTTGCAAGCCATGTCCTGTGCTGATTGGGAGCCGTTGGTGACAACAACATCTTCGACCTTGACATTGGTGATGCCTTCGGCTGCCATGACGTCGATAATCTGTGCCCGCAGCTCAGGAGTGCCAAGGCCAGAGCCGTACTGCAACGCTTCGGGACCCCGCTCGACGATGATGCGCCGAGCAATCTCACCGACCTTTTCCAACGGGAGCAGCTGCAGGAAGGGGTTGCCTCCGGCCAGGGAGACCAATGAAGGGTCCAGCGAGAGCTCGAAAACGTCGCGCACCGCAGACTGCTTGATTCCGGCGGCGCGCTCGGAAAGCAAGGCTTCATGCAAAGTAGTCAGCGTTTCTGGTGCGGTGGTCATGGTTCTCCTTGGCGAAGGCTCCCGGGGCCGGGGAGCGGGGTTCCTGCGCTGGGTGCGGCACATGGTTTGTTTTCAAATAGAATACTTTGGTATTCCAGCAGGAAATTCACGCGTTGGCAAGATCTGCGCCCCCAACGCCTTGATTCTTCTTCCTCAGCGCAAGGAATTGCGTTCCTCAATGTGCAGTTGGCTCAGCGCCGCGTTCACGCGTCCGCGAAGTTTCTCAACGAGGTTCCGGGGCTTGCTCCGGCTAGCCAGCACTCTTGCGCCAAGAGATCCAGCAGATCAACGCAATCCACCGAAGCCCGAAAGTAGCCGGACTTGGAATGGTCAATGGCCATGTCGATGATTTGCAAGGACATATCCAATGCGCTGTTAACAGCTTGCGTGGTGCGCTGCCGGCTGGACAGCTGGCGCTCTTGGACCACCAGTTCTCGAACTTCGCGCAGCTTCTCGTGAATGGAGGCCACTGCCCGGTACGCCCGATTCTGGATGCCCATGAGTTGCAGCGGACGTATTGCAGCCATGAGCAACCCGACGATTGCGAACGCAGTCAGCGCGACAATACCCAGCTTAGCCAGCAAAATTCCCACGGTAATAGCGAGCGCGGCCACCGCAAGGATGATGAAGAAAATGGCCAGGGAGCCAAACCGTGGCTTTTGGGGCTCCGGGCGATAGAGCCCGGATGTGCGGATCTGTTCAAGCTTCGCCCGGATTTCGGGCACGTTGGGAACACCCAGATTGCCCTGGGCAATTCGTTGGGAACTTCGCCAAGCCTGAACACGTTTGCGGCTGCGCATGACTTGGAAAACCTGCCAACCTGCCAGCAAGGGCAGGGCCACCATGAAGAAGAGCAGTGCCGCGGAGCCCAAAGGTGACGTTGCCGGCTTGGTACATGCCATAGGCACCCATCCACGCAAAGAGCGAATAGCCTGGAAGCCGAATCAGCAGCCGGTCCCACCACACGACTTCCTGAGGGGCGCTGGCCGCCCCGACGGAAGATGGTTTCACTTCTCGGTCTCGGCGCGCGAATCCAACCAAGCTTGAATTGCGCTCGGGCGTATGCGGCGATGCGTGCCGCGGTATTCCACTTCGATGATTCCAGCATCGGCCAATTTACGCAGGTAGCTGTTGGAGATCCCGGCCAGCTGAGCTGCCTGCGAAGTATTGAGCAGCAGCTCTGGCGTACCAATGCTGACCGACTCGCCATCAGCAAAACGCGAGAGCACCTCAATCAACGCTTGATGTGCTTCTTTTGGCAGCTGCAGTGCGGTGCCGTTGACGAACACCGTCGTGTCGTTTGACTCGTCCAAGGCGCGGCGAAGTCGCTTCGTGGTCTTCTCGTCCAATGCCTCGAAAGTGCGGACCTTGCCCAGTGCTGAAGTCGGTGATGCCATGGCCCTTATTTTGCCTGAGATGTGCTTTTGGCGCACCTCATGACGGCCCGTTGCTTTTGGCAGATGGCAAATCGTTTATGACGCCGATGCGACGAATGGGGGTTGTATCGCGCCGAATGGTTCCCGTATGGTTGAAATTGTAGGTCTAAAGAAAGTACTGACCAGCCATCTTCCGGCACACCACGGCGGATACTCCAGTCTCACCCGGCGGAGCCCTTGTGGGATTTGTGTATATGGAAGCCTGAAGCCCAGCTTAATTGTCTGCGGGTCACGATCCGTTGCGGTCGGATGAATGGTCATGCGCGTTCCTACGCTCTGCCACCAACTTCGTGGGTACTGCGTTTTCGTCAATCAGAACTTTCTTGAAAGAAGAGCTATTCAATGTCTATTGAATCCACTAAAGACCTGTCCACCATCACCGACGCAGAGGTTTTCGACGCCCACCTGGGTGGCAAACTCTCTGTCCAGTCCAAGATGCCACTGAACACCAAGCGCGATCTGTCCATCGCCTACACCCCGGGTGTAGCCAAGGTTTCCCAAGCCATCGCCGATGATCCGTCCAAGCACGCCACCCACACCTGGGCCTCCCGCCTGGTCGCCGTCGTCTCCGACGGCACCGCAGTACTGGGTCTGGGCAACATTGGTGCGGCAGCATCCCTGCCGGTGATGGAAGGCAAGAGCGCGCTGTTCAAGGAATTCGGGGGACTGGACTCCATCCCGCTGGTTCTGGACACCACCGATGTTGATGAAATCGTCGAAACGGTCATCCGCCTGCGCCCCAGCTTCGGTGCAGTGAACCTGGAAGACATCTCCGCCCCGCGCTGCTTCGAAATTGAAAAGCGGCTCATCGAAGCACTGGATATCCCAGTGATGCACGATGACCAGCACGGCACCGCCGTGGTAGTTCTGGCCGCTTTGATCGGCGCGGCCCGCCAAACCAAGCGCGATATCAGTTCGTTGAAGGTCGTGGTCTCTGGTGCAGGGTCGGCCGGTGTCGCGGTAACCAACCTGCTGCTTTCGGCTGGAGTAGATGACGTCATCGTGCTTGATTCGCGTGGCACCATCCACCGTGAACGCGATGACCTGAATCCGATCAAGGCCGATCTGGCTGGCCGCACCAACCGCGAAGACGTCATGGGCGGACTGGCCGAGGCCTTGGACGGTGCTGACGTTGTTGTCGGCCTGTCTTCCTCGTCCTTCGAAGAAGCAGCGGTTGCGAAGATGAACAAGGATGCAATCATCTTTGCCCTGTCCAACCCAACCCCGGAAATCATGCCGGATGTTGCTGCCAAGTACGCGGCCGTGGTCGCGACTGGCCGCAGCGACTTCCCGAACCAGATCAACAACGTACTTGCCTTCCCAGGCATCTTCCGTGGAGCGCTGGATTCCGGAGCCAAGAAGATCACCGAAGGCATGAAGGTGGCTGCTGCGCATGCCATTGCCGATTTGGTTGGCGAAGATCTGGCCGCGGATTACATCATCCCGTCGGCAACCGACGATCGGGTGATGCCTGCTGTAGCCGCCGCAGTGGCTGCTGAAGCGGAAAAGACCAAGTAGAAACCTCGCACTAAAAGCACTGCCGGCAACGACTCGTTGCTGGCAGTGCTTTTTCGCGCCTTGGCCTATTTCGAGGCTTTGGCCAACAGATATCCACAATCGCAAGAAATTCCTGCCAGTGCCATCATTTCGCGCCACACTTGCTGACATCAGATCAACCAAGGAGGAATGCGATGAGCAATCTGGATGGCGTCCACCTCAGCGTCCGCAGCTCTCTACCTGAAATGCAGTTACTTGGCTGTATTGCGTCCAGCGAAATAGCAGCGCAAGGGTTTGCCGTAGTACTCGGAAGCCTGGCAAAGCGGCAACAAGTCGTTGGGTACACACTGGGCCTGGCAAAACTTGGACATCCTGAAATTGTCAGCGTTGGTGGAGAAGAAGATGATGTTTTCGGACTTTTGACTTATCTGGCGACACAGGTCGTCGAACATGGCCAAGTATTTTCCGAGGGTATTCACGACACACCGCTATTCAGCGAGCTCGTCTTTTGCGATCAAGAGGCGGAACCGCACAATCTACCACTCATGGAGCAAGTCCTTGGCGACACCCCGGTAACGGCTCTGTCCTGCATTGCTCCCAGGGACTTCACCGTAATCCAGCAACGGCCAGCTCACCGGGATCTGCGCCGCATTGCTTGAGGAAAAGCGGAGGAAAGAGAGGAACCTGAACATGTGCGATATGTGCAATGGAATGACCCGCAAGCAAGTCGAAGCCAAGGCGGATCGGCAGATCCGCGACCATGGACGAGTCGTGATTTTTGTTGAGCCAGACCGCATGAGCCAACCCTTTGCCTACACAGTTGGCTTGTCCCGCATCGGTCATCCCGAATTCATCGTTCGAGGGCTGAACGCAGAAGACAGTATCCAGTTGCTCAACGGATATTCCGACTCTGTGCTGGACTGCAATGAGGTTTTCGCGCACGGGCATACCGGACGGTGGAAAGACGGGACATTGCTGTACTTCTCGAAAATCAGTTCCGGGATCCGCAAGCAAGTTCCCATGGCTTACCAGCGATATGGCGAAAGCACGGGACTGCTAGAAGTTTTGTTTGTCGGCAGGGACATACCGTATGAATACGTCGTGGCTCGGCACAATTAGGTTGCTACTTGCTCGTTGAAGCGGTTAGCCACGGCGGTAGGCCTCGGCAGCTTTGTTCTCAGAGAGAGCTTTTGCTCGATGCGCTGCACGCAGCTGCTGATGGCGTTTGGACTTGCGCACCTTCAGATAGAAGATTCCAACAACTAGGAACCATAGGGGCGTAGCCAGCAATGCTGCGCGAGTATCGGCTTGCGTGGTCAAAGCCCACAAAATGAAGACGAAGAAGGCGAGCACCATGTAAGGGGCTCCCATGCCACCGGGAACCTTGAATTCCGAGGCGTCATGCAGCTGTGGTCGGCGCTTGCGGAAAGCCAAGTAGCTGATCAGAATCATTGACCAGACAAACATGAAGCACAACGCCGATACGGTGGTGACCAACGTGAAGGCCTGCGCTACGGAGTCACCTGCGTACAACAGCACGACGGCCGCAAGAAGGAAAATGCAGGAGAACAACAAAGCATTACGTGGCACCTGGGTGGCAGAAAGCTTGCCGAACTTCCGTGGAGCGTCGCCATCTTGGGACAACGCGAACAGCATGCGCGAAGTCGAGTAGATCCCGGAATTCGCACTGGAAGCGGCGGCGGTCAGTACAACAAAGTTGACCAGACCAGCAGCGGCGGCCAAACCAGCCATGGAGAACATGCCAACGAATGGCGATGCATCAGCAGTGAACTTGTACCAAGGCGTTACAGCCATCAAGACTGTCAAAGCGCCGACGTAGAAGAGGATCACGCGCAGTGGAATTGAGTTGATGGCCTTGGGCAGATTCTTTTCAGGATCTTTGGTCTCGGCAGCCGCTGTACCAACCAATTCGATGCCGACAAACGCGAAGACCGCGATTTGGAAGCCTGCTACGAAACCCATGAAACCGGTTGGGAACATGCCGCCGTGGGCCCACAGGTGGACGAAGGAAGCGGTATCGCCATCCGAAGAGCTGAACCCGGTGACGACCATGGCTAGCCCGCAGACGATCAATGCCAAGATTGCAACGATTTTCACCAAGGAGAACCAGAACTCGGTTTCGCCAAACGCCTTCACCGTAGGCAGATTCAATCCGACAAGCAACAGAATGCAGCAAAGTGCAGGGATCCACAACGAGATCTCAGCCCACCAGTAGGCAACGTACTGGGCGATCGCAACTACGTCGGCAATGCCGGTGACGACCCAGCAGAACCAGTAGGTCCATCCCGTGAAAAAGGCAGCCCAAGGTCCCAGAAGATCACCGGCGAATTCCGCAAAAGTCTTGTAGCTCAGGTTGCTGAGCAGGATTTCTCCCATGGCGCGCATGACGAAGAAGAGTATGAAACCGATGATCATGTAGACGAAAATGACCGACGGTCCAGCGGCAGAAATGGTCTTTCCTGAGCCCATGAACAATCCGGTGCCGACTGCTCCGGAGATCGCCATGAGCTGGATGTGCCTGCTGGACAGGCCGCGCTCAAGTTTCGTTCCGTCGGAATCGGTTTTCAGTTGCGTGGGAGCATTCGCCACGGCTGCGCCTTTCATGAGCAGATCCCTTCGGCCTTTCGAAGGAGACGGTCTGCTTGGAGGACGAACAAGACCGCAGAATGAGGTTATAACAGATGCATTGGCTAGCTATATTTGGTCGTCATCGGCCGCTGTGAGCGAGCTTAATAGTTGTGAATTTGGTTATATGCCACTGGAATCCGGCGGAGAGTAAGCGATCGGGAGATTTGCTTCGGCAGAAGGCATCTGCACGCGAGTGGTGATTTTTGCGCCAAGAAGATCTTGGGACCACGAACCTTCAAGGGATGAAAGCGGCCGGAAGGGATGAAAGCGGCCGGAAGGGATGAAAGCGGCCGGAATTCTTCGAGCAAAATCCTCCGTTTATCACGCGTGGAATAAACAGAAGTTAGTTGAGTAGTAGGTTCAGCTCATTCGATGCCTAGTTCCGCAAATTTCCAGACCGGTATAGAGCAGGGAAAACGATGCGGGAAGTGCAGGGCTGTACTGCTGGATGCATGTCGAGGTGGCTGATGCTGCTGATTGCGCAGTGAAACTGGAAGGGTGGAAACCAACGGCTTCAGCGGAGCGTTTCACGGCTTTTGGCGCACTTGAATCAAATACTGTGCATGGCCAGTGGAAGCTTAGAGGGTCAAGTGAGTAGTGTAGGAAGCATGGCTTTCCGAAATCGTCGAGCAGCGGCTCTTCCTGCAAAATTGTCCCGTTCCTGGCTCTTGGTCAATGCGGCCAAGGAGGAGACTTTCGCTCCTTCGCTGGCATGCGAAGCAGACTCGGTGATTTTCGATATGGAAGCTGCCGTTCCTGATGATCAGAAGATCCAAGCTCGCGACAACGTGGTTCGTGCCCTGTCCAACGGCATGACCGCCTGGGTACGCGTTAACGGAATCGATACTGACTTCTGGGCCGATGACCTTGCAGCACTTTCTGGCACCCCGGGCCTGCGCGGAATCATGCTGGCCATGACCGAGCAGCCTGAACAAGTCACCTACTCCGCTATGCGCCTGCGTGCAGGTACCCCGGTACTGGCCCTGATTGAAACCGCACTGGGTATCGAGAACGCAACCAAGATTGCCTCGGCTCCGGGCACGTTCCGCTTGGCCTTCGGCATTAACGACTTCCGCAAGGACACCGGTGTTTCCGATGACCCAATGGCCTTGGCCTATGCACGCGGCCGATTGGTGATCGCTTCACGTGTGGGCAAGTTGCCAGGCGCCATTGACGGACCTCCGCCGGCAGGTGCCGATGCAGCCAAGGTGACCGAGGAAACCCGTGTGACCGCCTCCATGGGCATGACCGGCAAGCTTTCACTGTCCACCGAGCACGTTGATGGCATCAACGCTGCCCTGGCGCCTAGTGAGGATGAGCTGTCTTGGGCCATGGAACTGCTCGAAGCGCACGCTGCCGGCGCTTCGGTGGGCGATGGCTCGTACTTGCCACGTCTGGCCCGTGCACAGAAGATTGCCGACCTGGCCGACTCCTACGGTTTGTGGAACGCATAGGAATCTAACTTTAGCTAGAACGCAAAGAACCCGTTCAGCAGTTGAAATCAATCAGCTGCTGAACGGGTTCTTTTAGTCTACGGGGGTTATACCTCGTGAGCACCGCGGTGGTGCGAAGAGCCGACTACATCGCCGGCTTTCCACTCAGCCCAGCCTGGACGCTCATTCATGAAGTCCTCGATCTGGGCCTTGTTGGCTTCCAGCTTCGGATCATGCTTGAGGTACCAGCGGGTTTCGCGGACAACCATGCCCGAGAGGATCAGCAGGCCGACAAGGTTTGGAAGGGCCATCAGGCCGTTCATCATGTCGGAGAAGTTCCAGACGGCGGTCAGCTCGGTGGTGCAGCCTACGTAGACGACTAGCGAGAAGACGATGCGGAATGGCATGACCAGCTTTCGGCCGAAGAGACGCTCGATATTGCGCTCACCGTAGTAGCACCAGCCCAGGATGGTGGAGAATGCGAACATGACCAGACCGATAGTCACGATCCAGTGGCCCCACTCACCAGGCAGGCCGTTGGTGAATGCCTGACCAGTCATCAGCGCGGCGGAGATCTGTTCGCCGGTTTCTTCATCGATCATATTCCACGTACCGGTGGTGACGATGACCAAGCCGGTGCAGGTAACGACGATGATGGTGTCGATGAACGTCTGGGTCATGGAGACCAGGCCCTGGCGAACAGGGTGGGTGGTCTGTGCCGAAGCAGCCGCGATAGCAGCCGAACCCATGCCGGACTCGTTGGAGAAGATACCGCGAGCCACACCGTACTGGACAGCGATGATGATCGCCGAACCGACGAAGCCGCCAACAGCCGAGGTGCCGGTGAAAGCGTCGGTGAAGATCTGTCCGAAAGCTGCAGGGATGCCGCTGACGTTGGAGATCAGGATGTAAATCGATGCACCGACGTAGAAGATGATCATTACCGGAACGAAACCAGCGGTAACGCGGCCGATGGACTTGATGCCGCCAACCAGTACGGCGATGGACAGCACGGTCAGTACGACACCGGTAACCCATGGGGTCACGTTGAAGGAGTTATCCAAGTTAGCGGCAATGGAGTTGCCCTGGGTCATGTTGCCGATGCCGAAGCAGGCCAGGGTAGCGGCAATAGCGAAGAACAGCGCCAAGAACTTGCCGAACGGTCCCTTGATGCCGCGTTCCAGGTAGTACTGCGGACCGCCGGATTTTTCACCGGCTGCGTCAGTGCCACGGAAGCGCACGCCGAGGTAGGCCTCGGTGTACTTCGATGCCATGCCGAGCAGGCCGGTAACCCACATCCAGAACAGTGCACCCGGGCCACCGATACCGATGGCGGTCGCAACACCGACAATATTGCCGGTACCAACAGTGGCGGCCAGCGCCGTAGTCAGTGCCTGGAACTGCGAGATGTCGCCTTCGGCTTCAGCATCTTTGCGTTTGAGCAGCCCGAGCCGCAACGCTGCGGCGAGCTTGATGAACTGCAGTCCGCCCAAGCGGATGGTCAGGTACAGGCCAGTACCCAGAAGTAGCGGGATGAGAACAAAAGGTCCCCAAATAACACCCGAGATTTCTCCGAAGAGAGCACCCAAATCGTCCATGGATTCAGCATCCTTATTTGCGAGTGAATGATGACTAGGGGTCTCGAGCCAGAAGCCGATCCCCCTATGTGAGTGCCATCATATGCCACGTGGGAGAGCTGTGTCACAAAGCGCGCGGGTCGATGGCATGTCCGGTTCGTAAACTTTATTTCACGAATAAACCGTGCCCCGGGCTCGACATTGAATTGCCGGCGCCCACCGTGGTGGACGTCGGCAATTAAAGGCTTCAGCCTTGTCGTGCTTTCATTCGCGGATTCTTCTTGTTGATCACGAAGACGCGGCCGCGTCGTCTAACGACCTGGGAGCCAGGCGCCTTCTTCAGTGCGCGGATGGAGTTCCTAACTTTCATGCCATTCACCTCCTTGGTGATGTGTTGAGTCGAAAAGGCCGTTGAGTTCTTCTTCAGTGACCTGGCACTGGTCAAAGATCGATTCGATCTGTGAAGCTTCGTGCTCGGATCCGTAAAGCAGTAGTTCTGAGACGGCGATATGCGAATCCCAGGCGCCAGTGTTTTCCATCCAGACGCGTGGGCCAGCCCCGCCGATGGCCACGCGTTCGCTCAAGGTGCTGGCGACCCAGAGCACCCCGCGGATGCAGGTGCAGGATTCGGCCAGCGAAGGCAGCGCTTCGCGGAAGCGCTCGGGATGAAGGGGCCTTTCGGCCAGCAGTCGGATCGGGGCATTGTCGGCAGCTGCCGTTATCCGAGGCAGATGCCCTGCCTGGGTGCGTCGGCGTGCTGCGGCGGGATGGAAAGAACCGGGTTCCTCATCGTGCACGCAGATTTGGGCATGCGGTGCCATTTGCCGGGCCAGTTCTACGCCTGCCGTGAAGTCGGAGCCGCCAGCGCGTCGTGGACTTGCGGCGCTTTCAAGCAGTTGGGTTTCCAGCCCTTCGACCGGAACGAGGGTATCTGCCTGCATTAGTTCGGTGAAGAAGAACTCGCCTGAGGTTCTTTCGTCGTGTTCCATGGCGTTGAATCCCGACTCCCACAGGGTATGCCGGTCCCACATCTGGTTTTCCAGCTCGATGGGGTCCAGCGCCAAGGTGATGCTGCTGATCTGGATGTTCAGCGGTTCGAGCTTGTTGCCCAGCATCTCCAGCAACCGTCCACTAGGCCATGTAGCTGGCAATCCCAAGATCATGGTGGTCTCGGAGTCTGCCGGCGCGAGGCGTTGAATGGTTGGCAGGATCTCGTATTTCGTGGCGCAGCCGATGCACGGATGTTCCAGGGCTGCTTCGGCATGCTCGGTGGCTGCTGAACCGGCAACATCTCGAACCAGCCGGTTGCCGTCGCCGAAGTCGTAGCGGAGGGTGATCGCATCACGATGGTGACGGCGCAGGTGCTCCATGCCGGAGTCGCGGCTGGAAGTATCAAGTGCGGAGAGGACGATAAGATTCACAATGTCCAATTTATATGAGAATGGGTCTCAATAGCAAAAAGGGAAAGGCTGGCTTAAAGCGCCCGGGGCCCGCCCGCAGTTGCGGGCAGGCCCCGGAGGGAACAAAGAAAAATCAGTGCTGTGGCGCGTGGAAAGTGACCGTTGATTTACCCAGGCCTTCGATCGAGGTTTCAAGCACATCGCCATGCTTGAGCCAGGGATGGCGTCCATTTTCGTCGCGGCGGCCCAAGGCGACACCTGAAGGCGTGCCGGTCAGGATGACGTCGCCTGGCTGCAGCTCGTTGAACGTCGAAAGGTAGGAAACCAGCTCGGCGGCCGAGAAAATCAGGTCGTCGATCTTCTCATCCTGCACCACGGTGCCATTGACCGTACTGGTAATCCGGGCTGCCGGATCCAGTTCGTCGGCGGTGACGAGCCAAGGGCCCAAGGGAGTGGAGCGATCCCAGATCTTGCCTTGAAGCCATTCTTGGGTGCGGCCTTGATATCCGCGCATGGACACATCACTTGAGACGGCGTAGCCGGCAATATGCGAGGCGGCATCTTCTTGGGAGATGCGGCGGCCCGGCTTACCGATGATGATTGCCAACTCGGCTTCGTAGTCCACCCTGTGGTCTTCTACGGGAATTTCAATGCTGTCGTTGGCGCCGCAAAGCGTGGAAGCGAACTTTGCGAATATCGTCGGGTACTTGGGCAGCTCTTCACCGACTTCAGCGGCATGGGTCTTGTAGTTCAGCCCGACGCAATAGATTTTCTCCGGCTTCGGAATCAGCGGCGCATAGTCTGCTTCACCCTCGGTGATTGAATCACCCACCAAGGCGCGTGCAATGACTTCCTGCTGGTTGGAGTCATCCAGGCGCAGGAAGCGCTGCACCGTATCCAGATTGTCCAGGTAATAGGCGCGGCCATCTTCAATGACAGCTGCAGTGGTATGGCCGGGTTCGCTGGCGAGGCGGAGCGTGGCAAGTTTCATGACTCTATCTCACTACATTTCTTGCTGAAAGTGCACCATATTGCGTACTCGGATATACAGCACCTGCTGATTCGGCTAGGGCCGAATCACTGTCATACGCGACGTTGTCAACATGGCCAAGGCTCGTGGACACGGCTAAACTCATGGCATGCTCCGGTCTGAAAGACCAGATGTAAATTATTGATCTGTATACGAAACTAAAGTGAAGTAGGTTTTAATGTGGGTGACTTTTTTGGCGAGCGATCTCGCCATATCCTCTTCGCCTCGTGGCAGCACTTCTCGCTTGTTGCGCAGTGCTTGATTTTAGCGACAATTATTTCTGTGCTTATTGCCGTATTGGTATACCGCAACAAGACTTTATCGGGATTGGCTAACGGCATTAGCGCCATCGGCCTAACAATTCCATCCTTTGCCTTGATCGGTTTGCTTATTGTCCCGGTGGGCTTTGGCGTCACACCAGCAGTCATCGTGGTGACGTTCTTCGCGGCTCTGCCGATCTTGCGCAACGCGATCGTAGGGCTGAACAATATCGAACCAACCATTATCGAATCAGCGCGCGGTATCGGCATGAGCCGGATGAAGACGCTGATATCGGTAGAAATTCCCATTGCTTGGCCGGTAATCCTGACCGGCGTGCGAATTTCAGCCCAGATGGTAATGGGCGTTGCCGCCGTAGTCTCTTATGCTCTGGGCCCAGGCCTTGGCGGATTCATTTTCCAAGGGCTCTCGCGCCTTGGCGGTGCAAATTCCCTGAATTCCGTGATTACCGGCGTCGTTGGCGTCGTCATCCTAGCGCTCATCCTTGACCTGATTTTGCTCGGCGTTGGCCGACTGACTACCCCGCGAGGTATCCGTGTCTGATAACAAGATTTCTGAAAATACCGTGGCCGAAAACGTCACCGGCGCTTCGATCATGCTCGAAGAGGTAACAAAGACCTACCCAGGGCAGAAGAAATCGGCCGTCGGCGGCCTGACTCTGGAGATCCCCGCCGGTTCCATCGTGATGTTCGTCGGGCCTTCGGGTTGCGGCAAGACAACGACGCTGAAGATGATCAACCGTCTGATCGAGCCGAGCAGCGGCAAGATCGTCATCGACGGAGAAGACGTGACCGGCATGAACGGCGATGAATTGCGCCGCCGTATCGGCTACGTGATCCAGGCCGGTGGCCTGTTCCCGCATATGACCGTGGCAACCAACATCGGAATGGTTCCAAAGATGCTGGGCTGGTCGAAGGAAAAGATCGCCGCTCGAGTAGATGAGCTGCTTGAGCTGGTGTCCTTGGATCCAGAACTTTACCGCGACCGGTTCCCCAAGGAACTCTCCGGTGGGCAGCAGCAACGTGTGGGTGTGGCCCGTGCTTTGGCTGCCGATCCTCCTGTCTTGCTGATGGATGAGCCTTTCGGTGCCGTTGACCCGATTACGCGCCAGCGACTGCAAGATGAGTTGCTGAATATCCAGTCTGAAGTTCAAAAGACGATCGTGTGCGTGACCCACGACTTCGATGAAGCGGTGAAGCTGGGGGATTGGATCGCGATCTTCAACGAGGGTGCGCAATTGGAACAGTATGATTCCCCAGAGCGAATCCTGGCTAATCCGGCCAGCGAGTTCGTGGAGAACTTCATTGGCTCAGGCGCAGGGCTCAAGCAGCTGTCGCTTTCACGTGTGAACGAAGTGGAACTAGAGGAAGCGCTGACCACGACTCCGGGCAAGAATGCTTCGGAGGTGCTCTCGCAGCTTCAGGGTGCGGGACGCAAATATGCCGTGGTGCTTGATTCACGTGGACGTCCGCTGCGCCGGATGGACCGCCGCCAGCTTTCGCGGGCACAGATCATCGAGGGCACTTACGATGAAAATATGCCGATAGTTGGCGAACAGGCGACCTTGAACGATGCGTTGGACACCATGCTGGTCTCCAGCTCTGAATCGGCCCTGGTTACCGGGCGCCGTGATGTGCTTACCGGTATCATCACCGTCCAGACCGTGATGGAAGCGATCGCTGCAGCGAATAACTCCGCGGATGCCGAACATGAGGCGCCGGTGGGCTTGAACTCAGGAGCTATCAATGTCGTGGATATCGATAGCTCGGCCGCCGCACAGGGTGGTGAATCTGTATGAGGTCCGAAACTCGCAGCTTGATTTGGCAAATAGCCGGAATCGCAGCTGCTTTTGCCATATTGGTGGGGTGGCTGGTGACAGCGGACCTCACCGAAACCGAACAACAAACGCTGGATCCGGGGACGATTTGGGGTTATACCCTTGAGCATCTGCAGCTGACCGTTGTCTCAGCGCTGATCGTGTTGCTGATTGCCATTCCCCTCGGCGTATTGCTGACCCGTCCAGGGTTGCGCAGGGCGGCCCCTGCGGTGCGCGCTATCGCGAACTTCGGACAGGCCGCACCTGCCATTGGCGTGATCGTGCTTTTGGCATTCTGGTTGGGCTTCGGTGCAAAGACTGCCATTGTGTCCCTGGTGATCTACGCGATCCTTCCGGTGCTTTCCAACACCATCGTGGGCCTGCAACAGGTTGATGAACGCTTGGTGGAAGCCGGGCGTGGAATCGGCATGAGCCAAATGGCTGTACTGGTGAAGGTTGAGCTGCCTTTGGCTGTCCCCGTGATGCTTTCAGGTATCCGCACGGCCTTGGTACTGCTGGTCGGTACCGCAACGCTGGCAACTTTCATCAATGGCGGCGGGCTGGGCATCTTGATCACCACGGGCGTGAACCTGAACCTGAACGTGGTGCTGATTGCTGGTTCGTTGCTTGTGGCCCTTCTGGCTTTGACGATTGACTGGCTTGGCCGCGTCGTTGAACAGGTGGCTCGACCGAGAGGACTTTCGTGAACCGCAAACTGAAATTCGCCGCATTACTCGCCGCTGGGCTGGTTGGCCTGACCGGCTGTGGACTGAGCCCTTCGACCGGTACGGTGCCCAAAGCTGGACCGGCCGATATCAAACCTTTGGTCGAGAACCCTGAAGAAACCACTGTGACCGTTACGTCCAAGGCCTTTACCGAGCAGTTGCTGCTGGGCAAGATCACCGTGATCGCGCTCAAGGCCGCTGGATATGACGTCACCGACCTGACCAATGTGCCTGGTTCCCAGCCGGCCCGCCAGCTCTTGCTTGCTGGTGATGCGAGCGTGCTTTGGGAATATACCGGTACCGCGTGGTTGACCTATCTTGGGCATGAAAAGCCGGTGGTCGGTGAACAGGAACAGTGGCAGGTGGTACATGATGGAGATGTTGCCAACGGCATTACCTGGGGAAAACCAGCGCCGTTGAACAATACCTATGCCTTGGCGATGAACGAAGAAACCACCAAGCGGCTGGGAATTACCAAGCTTTCTGAACTTCAGGAGCTTGAATCCGATGAGCTGACGTTCTGTGTGGACCCGGAGTTCAACTCGCGTCGTGATGGGCTGACTCCAATGCTGGAACACTACGGCATTGAACGTGGCTCGGAAGTTCCTGAGGACAATATCGGTCTGTACGATGTGGGCGCGATTTACCAGGCTACGGCCAATGGAGCCTGCAACTTCGGCGAAGTCTTCACCACCGACGGACGGATCAAGGCATTGAACTTGACCGTCTTGGAAGATGACCGCAAGTATTTCCCGAGCTACAACGCGGCCCCGGCATTCAACAGCGAGTTCTTGGAAAAGCACCCGGAAGTTCAGCAGGTGATGGGACAGATCGCACCATTGCTCACCGATCAGGTTCTGATGGACTTGAACTACCAGGTGGACGTTGTTGGACGCGAACCAGCCGATGTGGCCTTCGAATGGATGATCGACCAGGGGCTGATCTCTGAACCTTAAGGTGGAGGCTGATAATTCAACGCACCAAGTACTAGATCCCCGGCATCAATCCGATGCCGGGGATCTAGTTTAATGTTGCCGAGGATTCACGGGAGATCGGTATCGCCTCACTGATTTTGGTTGCAGGATGGAGACAGGTAGAAAGCATGAACTTAGTGCTGCTCACGGGTGCCGAGCTCGCCATCGACTTCATCGGCGATTTCGGTCGTGGCAGCGGTGGTAATGGATTCTTCCTGCCAAACTTCCTCTAGCTCTGCAGATAGATCGGCTTCTTCGCGGGCATGGTCGGGGTCGGAGATATTTGCGGTCATGGCCTCAGTCTAGCCATGAATGCAACAGAGTAAAGGGGGGAATGAGAATATTTTTATTTCAATTCACACTAGTCAGGGACGAAATTTAAGTTTCTGCTGACGGAAATGAAAGTTTTTTGAACTAAGTGGTTGACGCTTCAACTTCATTAGTGTCATACTGGTATCAACAAAACAAATTGAGGCGTCAACTACATGATGGCGCGACGAAAGGAATCAGACATGACTGCACTGACCACCGGAACCTGGAACCTCGACGCATCGCACTCCGAGATTGGCTTCTCGGTTCGCCACGCTGGCATCTCCAAGGTCCGCGGCTCGTTCACCGAATTCGACGCAACCTTGACCACCGGCGAGACCCTGGCTGACTCCTCGGTCGAGGCAACCGTCCAGATCGCATCGGTCAACACCAAGGACGCCAACCGCGACGGCCACCTGAAGAGCGAAGACTTCTTCAACGCCGAGCAGTTCCCAACCATGACCTTCAAGTCCACCTCGGTCAAGGGCGATGCAGGCGATTTCGTTCTCGTTGGCGATCTGACCATCCGCGGCGTGTCCAAGGAAGTTGAATTCGCAGCCGAGCTCGGCGGCGAAGCAGTAGACGCATTCGGCGCAACCCGCGTTGGCTTCTTCGCTTCGACCACCATCTCCCGCAAGGAATTCGGCATCACCTGGAATGCTGCACTGGAAGCCGGCGGCGTTCTGGTCAGCGACAAGGTCAAGATCGAAATCGACGCTTCGTTCGTACTGCCAACTGCAGAGTAAAAGTTTCCCGTAGGCCGTCATGGGGATGACGGTGCAAGGGCCGATACCGGCAAAGCCTCCGACTCGAGAAATCGAGCCGGAGGCTTTGCCGTTAAAGCGGGATTGGGATATGGCCCGCACAGCCAGATAGCTCAAGGACTAGAAACCCTGGGGAGTCGAGACGGCTGGGACGCTGAATACTACGAGGATCATGAAGGCAACGTAGGCGACCCAGCCCAGAGCAAGGATCAGGCCAATCCAGCCAGTAATCTTGCCTGCTGTGGCAGGGGTGTTGAATTCGCGCTCGGCACGGTTCGCTTTGGCAATGGCCAGAGGGCCCAGAATGATGCCGATGAAGAAGATTGAGAGGATGCCCAAGACCATAGAGGTCTGGGCCATCTGGATTCCAGCCATGTTCGGCCCTGCTGGATAGCCGGGGTATCCCGGATAGCCGGGCTGATGGTGTTGGTAAGGGCTCTGCTGGTATTGCGGGTATCCCTGATTCTGGGCATTGCCCTGGTACTGCGGATACTGTGAATACTGGCTATTTTGGCCTTGCTGACCCGTGGCGTAAGGATTGCGTGGTTCATTATTCGGAGTTGTCATGGCAGCCTGCTCTCAAAGTACGAGTGAATCCCTTGAAATAGTATTCTCCCACCTTCTCTCGCACCGTGGCTGATCCATAGGCAGGAAAAGCGCCAGCAGGCTAGAACGCTGAAAAATACCGTGGCCTAAAGCGAAGCTGGGGGATTCTTGCGCCTCCACAATGCGTGGGTGCCAGTTGCCAGCAGCACGAGGGCAAAGCTAAGTACCAAACCGATTCCGAAGATCTGCCCGTACTGAGCGCGCTGCGCCAAATCTGCAGTCAGGTATGTTGCTACAGAAGCGCCCGCGAAAAGGGCGAAAACGAACAGGGAAACGGTAGTAGCCCGCGCGTCGGGGGAGATGTCGGTGGCCCACCCCTGCATCGATGAGTGCATGATCGCGTTCGCGGCCCCCAGGAAAAATGCGGTGACGGTGTATGAGGCAGGGGAGGGGAAGAGCGCCGAGGGAAGGAATGCCACGCTGAGCAGCAGGCCTCCACCGCCAATGAGCCAGGTTCGAGAAAAGCGTGCCACCAACTTGCGCATCAGGCGTGCACCGAGGATCACGCCCAGGGCGAAAGCGCAGCCAAGCGCTCCGGCCAGGCCGATCTCGACACCCGACTCTTGCAGAGCCGGAACGATATAGGTCAGCGGTCCCATCAGCAATCCGCCTTCGAGGAAGACGATCGCGTAGAGCGCCAAATTCATGGGACGTACAGCGGCACGGAAATTGAACCCGGCACGCGAATGCGCAGGCTCCGCGACCTTCCGCAAGGAGAACAAGGCCGCGGCGCAACCGAATGCAGGAAGCGCGAACACCAGCCGCCAGTCCACATAGGTCGCCACCGCGCCTGAAGCCAGTGTTGCCAAGGTGGTGCCCAGCGAGGAATAGATCTGCAAGTCAGACAGGCCCCGCGCGCGTTCCACCCCGGTACGGGTATCACCCAGCAGCGTCATCAGCGTTGGGTACAATGCGCCGAACAAGAGTCCGGTGAGCGAGCGGGCAATGAGCAGCGGGATGAAGCCGGTGAAAAGGATACTGGCAATTGCACTGAGGCCGGCACCGGTAAGCGCGGCGCGCAATACCGCCAAGCGACCGAAGCGATCACTGAGTACGCCCCAGACCGGCTGGCCGATGGCATAGAACAGGGCATAGGAAGCGATCAGCTGGACCGCTTGGGCGAAACTGAGCGAAGTGCCCAGCGAGAGCGCGACCAGCATCGGCGCAGTGCCATAGCGGTCAAAGAAGGAAAGGAAGCCTACAAAGCGCAAAGCCGAATCCGGGACTGAACCTATTGAAGGCTCAAGCTCCTGCTGCTTCTTCATGCCCGCCCTTCATCCGAGACTCTTTCGCATTCCTACCCCATGAAAGCAGAATGCGCCCCGCGATGCTGACTTGGATGACAGCAACACCGGGCACATGACGCGAAGGCGGAGCGGATATTTGGTTTTAAATGCACTCGTGGCCGGTTCCCTGGAGGTTTAGGAGGAGGGAACCGGCCACGAAAGCTTTATATATGCCAGCCTTACAGACCGCGAACCATCAGGACATCCAAGGTACGCGGACCGTGCACGCCTTCGACGCGCTCCAGCTCGATATCACTGGTTGCCGACGGACCTGAGATCCAGGTCTGCGGACGGGTGATGGTCAACCGGGGCATGGCTTCTGGCAGCAGGCGCACTATCGAGGAGATCGGCACGATGCACACATGGTGGTCCGGAACCAGCGAGATCGCACGGCGGCCCTGGTCTGGCTCGCCATCAAGGATGATGGTGCCCGACTCGGCAACCGAAACGGCCGAGGAAGTGACCACGGCGCTGGTGCCGTCCAGCTCAGCGATGCTCAGGCGTGCGCCTGGGGCATCGACGCGCTGTTCGATATCCGCACCCAGTGCGGACAGCCAGCCGGCATCCAAGCCGTGCGGGTAGACCACGCTGTTGGCATCCTTGAGCTTCGCAGCTACGAATTCCGGAATCTGCGCGGCGTCGATGACGTCCACGCCGGCCTTGTAATCGACCAGGCGGTCGACCAGCAGCTCGATGAGTTCGGCTTCGCCCATATCCGAGGTCTTGCGGTATTCGCGGGGAATCTCTTCGGCGACCGGAGCGTCGGCCAACGCTGAACGGATCCGTCCTAGGATTTCGTCTTTTGCGCTCACTTGGACTCCTTCTCGTCGCTCCACCAGTCGCGGAAGGACTTGTTTGGCGGGGCAGGGATGTCGCGGCTGGCGGTCCATCCTGCGGCGATACCCGGAAGCTTCTTGATCTTCTTATCCTTGCCAGCAGCCAAACGGCCTAATGGCAAGGCCTTTTCGAGCAGGCCCAGGTTCTTGCCCTTGCCCAATGCCCAGGATCCGCCCTTCATCAGCAGATCCATCTGGGTAGGGAGCTTGTGCTTATCGCGGTTGGCATCCACATCTTCGCCGCGCAGGTGCACGAGGATTTCCGGGATGTTGATCTTCACCGGGCAAGCGTCGTAGCACGCGCCGCACAGCGAGGAAGCGTATGGCAGGGAGCCATTTTCCTCGACCTCGATGCCGGTCATCAATGGCGAAAGAATCGCGCCAATTGGGCCCGGGTAGGTCGAACCGTAGGCGTGGCCACCGGTGCGCTCGTAGACCGGGCACACGTTCATGCACGCCGAGCAACGGATGCAGTTCAGTGCGGTACGGCCGAAGCGGTCAGCCAACGCGCGGGTGCGGCCGTTATCCAGCAAGACGATATGCACGTTCTGCGGACCGTCATCTTCGCTCACACCGGTCCACAGCGAGGTGTACGGGTTCATGCGCTCGCCGGTGGAGGACCGGGGCAGCAGCTGCATGAACACCTCGATGTCTTCCCAGTGGGGCAGGACCTTCTCGATGCCCATGACGGTGATCAGGGTCTCTGGCAAGGTCAAGCACATGCGACCGTTGCCTTCGGATTCCACAACGCCCAGGGTACCGGTGTCAGCCAGCGCGAAGTTCGCGCCGGAGATGGCGACCTTGGCGGAGAGGAACTTCTTGCGCAGGTGCTTGCGGGCAGCCTCGGCCAGCTTGGCCGGCTCATCGGTCAGGTTCGGATCCACCACCGGCATCTCCTTGAGGAAGATGTCGCGCACCTCGGTGCGGTTCTTGTGGATGGCCGGGACCAGGATGTGGCTTGGCTTGTCGTTGCCCAGCTGGACGATCAGCTCGGCGAGGTCGGTCTCGAAGGCCTCGATGCCCTCGGTTTCCAGATACTCGTTGAGGCCGATTTCCTGGGTGGCCATGGACTTGACCTTGACGACCTCTTTGGAACCGGTCGCCTTGACCAGCTCGGTGACGATCTTGTTCGCCTCGTCGGCGTCACGTGCCCAGTGGACAATGCCTCCGCGGGCGGTGAAGTTCTTCTCGAACTCCTCCAACCGATCTTCGAGGTTGGCCATGGTTGTGTTCTTGATTGCGCTGCCGGCGTCGCGCAGTTCTTCCCAGTCAGGAAGTTCGCCCACGACGTTCAGGCGCTTGTCGCGAATGGTGTGGGTGGCGTGGCGCAGGTTCTTGCGCATCTGGGTGTTGCCCAGTTCGCGGTGCGCCGCCTTGGGGAAGGGCTCGGTCTCGAACAGGTTGCCCTGTCCGCCGGCTGGCATGCCGAGGAATACCTGAGTCACAGTGACACCGTCTCTTCCATGGTGCTGGCCAGGATGTCGGCCAGGTGCAAGGTCTTTGGCTTGGCACCGGTGCGCGAAAGTCCGCCGCCGATGTGCATCAGGCATGAGGCGTCGCCGCCTGCGCAGGCAGAAGCACCGGTGGAGCAGATGTTCTTCATCTTGTCTTCGAGCATCGCCGAGGATACATCGGAGTTCTTGATGGAGAAGGTACCGCCGAAGCCGCAGCACTGATCTGCTTCTGGAAGCTCGTTGACGGTAATCCCGCCCACGGTCTTGAGCAGATCCAGCTGGCGATCGCCCAGTTTCAGCGAACGCATGCCGTGGCACGAAGGATGGTAGGTGATGGTCTGCGGGAAGTAGCTGCCCAGCTGCTCGGCTGCGTTGGTGATTCCCAGGACATCGACCAGCAGCTGGCTCAGTTCATAGGTGCGCTTGCCAACGGCAACGGCGCGCTCCTTGAGCTCAGGCTTGCCCAGCCGCTCCGCCAGGTAAGGGTGCTGGTGCTTGACCGAAGCGACGCAGGAGCCCGATGGGGCAACAGCGACATCGTAGTCTTCGGTGTCGAAAGCATTAATGTGGTTTTCTACCACTGGCAGGGCTTCAGGCATGTAGCCGGAGTTCATGTGCATTTGCCCACAGCAGGCTTGCGCCTTCGGGAAAATTACTTCATGGCCCAAGCGTTCCAGGATTTTCACGGTCGACTTGGCGGTTTCCGGATACATAGCATCCACAATGCACGTGGCAAAGAGAGCAATTCGCATAATAAATGACTCTTTCAGGGTGTGGTCAGACCATACTATGCGAGAATCTTCGTAATAGTCAAGACTTGTTGTGATGGCACTCACCTTGTACTGTAGATGGTCGGACCACATATGGTCAGACCATCTCGAGTAAGGACGCCCACACCGTGTTTACACCATCCACGGATCCGATTGCGGGGAGCATTGCTGTTTCAGCACTTGTCGCGCTGATCCCGCTTGTAGCATTTTTCGTGCTCCTGGCAGTTATCAAGGTCAAGGCCCACTGGGCAGGCCTTGGCTCGCTAGTCGTAGCTATTATTGTCGCCATTTTCGGCTGGAACATGCCAGTCGGAATGGCATTGAATTCCGGACTGATGGGCATGGTCTTCGGTGCCTTCCCAATCGTCTGGATCGTCGTCATGGCGATCTTCCTTTACCAGGTGACCGTGAAGTCCGGCCGCTTCGAGGACCTGCGCCGTGTCTTTGACGTGATCGGCGGCGGCGACGTGCGCATCCAGGCCGTGCTGATCGCCTTCTGCTTCGGCGGCCTGCTTGAAGCACTGGCCGGATTCGGGGCCCCGGTGGCCATTACCGCCACCATGCTGCTGGCCCTGGGCCTGTCCCCGCTGCGCGCTGCCTGCGCAGTGCTGATTGCCAACACCGCCCCAGTAGCCTTCGGCGCCGTGGCGATCCCAATCACCACCGCTGGTGCTTTGACCGGCATCCCTGCTGCTGACATCGGTGCCATTGTCGGCCATCAATCGCCACTGCTGGCACTGTTCGTGCCATCGATCCTGGTACTGATCCTCGACGGCTGGCGCGGCATGCGCCAGACCCTGCCAGCAACCCTGACCATTGGTGTTAGCTTCGGTATCGCCCAGTGGCTGTGCTCGACCTACTTCTCCTACGAGCTGACCGATATCGTCGCTTCGCTGGTTGGCCTGGCCGCAGCTGTCATCCTGCTTCGCTTCTGGACCCCGAAGGGTGCCGATGAGGCTCGCCAGCGTGTACTGACCGCTGAAGCCGCAGCAGTTCCCCATGAGGACAACGCCAAGCTGCACATGGGCAACACCTGGATGGCTTTGTTCCCGTACCTGCTGGTTATCGTCATCTTCGGCGTGGCCAAGCTGTGGAAGCTGGGCGTGGATATTCCTGCCTGGCTGGCAAGCACTGACATCAAGTTCGGCTGGCCGGGACTGGACGGCAACATCCTGAATAGCGAAGGCGAATCGGTAACTTCTACCGTCTACAATTTCCAGTGGCTCTCCTCGCCTGGCACCCTGCTGCTGATCACCGGCCTGATCGTGGCCCTGGTCTATGCAAAGAACGACGGCAACGGCAAGTACGCCATGACCTTTGGCGAAGGCGCTGCCGAAATCGGCAAGACCATCTACAACATGCGCTTCGCAGCCCTGACCATCCTCTCGGTCCTCGGCCTGGCATACGTGATGAACCTTTCGGGCCAGACCATCACCATTGGCACCTGGCTGGCCGGCACCGGCGCGTTCTTCGCCTTCCTGTCCCCAATCCTGGGCTGGATCGGCACCGCGGTGACCGGTTCGGACACCTCGGCCAACGCACTGTTCGCCAAGCTGCAGCAGACTGCTGGCATCAACGCCGGCATCGATCCGAACCTGCTGGTTGCCGCTAACACCTCCGGTGGCGTGGTCGGCAAGCTGATCTCCCCGCAGAACCTCGCCATCGCCGCGACCTCGGTGAAGATGGAAGGCCAGGAATCGGTGATCCTCAAGAAGGTTGCCGGTTGGTCCGTAGGCATGTTGCTGGTGCTGTGCTGCTTGGTGTATCTGCAGTCCACACCGGTCCTGTCCTGGATGCTGCCATAGCCCTGACCGGCTAAAATAGATCCGATGTCAATGAACCCAGCTCCGCGTGCGTACCAGATCGTTCTCCAAGCAATTGAAGAGGATCTGCGCAAAGAGAAGCTTTCCGTAGGGGACCAGCTTCCCGGCGAGCGTGCGCTCGCGGAGCGGCATGGGATCTCGCGGGCTTCGGTCCGCGACGCCATCCGCATCCTTGATGTGATGGGTATTATCAAGACCTCTGCTGGCTCCGGGCCGAACTCCGGAGCGGTGATCATCTCCAATCCCTCGGCCGGCATTTCGCAGGCCTTGCGGCTGCACTTGGCAGCCAAGGGGATCAACGTCCGCGAGATCGTCGAGTCGCGCATCCTGCTGGAAACCTGGGCCGCGCAGATGACGCCGCGCGACCCGGTCTACGCCCAGCAGGTCATCGACCGCACCGCGGTGCTGATCATGCGCATGGACGACGCGCAGCTCTCGCGCGAGTCATTCCACCGCATTGACGCCGAGTTCCACGTGCTCCTGGCCTCCATGGCCGGGAATTCGGTGGTTGAATCCATGATGGAATCCCTGCGAAACTCGATCAGCGACTACGTCTCCGACTCGGTGCCCAGCGACGAGGCCTGGCAGCCGGTGGTGCGCGTGCTGCGCCGCCAGCACAAGGCCATCCACCACGCCTTTGCGACGAACCAGCGCGAGCGGGCAGCCCAACTGCTCGAAGAGCACATCAACTGGTTCTACTCGCAGACCCGCTAGCGCCAACAGCTACTTCGACCGTATAAGTCGGACTTTATTGCCCCTCGACCCTTATATATCTGATATATTCTGGGACAGCGACGGGGCTACTTTTTCGGATGCAACAGCAGGTTCATATCGCAGGTCAGTTCCCGTCGATTTACCATCGAGACTTCTTGCGAGGGAATTCATGAGCCAACTTTTTGACCTGTCCGGACGACTGGCCTTGGTCACCGGGTCCTCCCGCGGCATTGGCCGCGAACTTGCTAAAGCACTGGCCGATGCCGGTGCCACCATCATCCTGCACGGCCGCGATGCGCAAAGGCTTGACAAAACGGCCGCCGAATTCGCCGCCTGCTACGGCGCAGAAAGAATCCATAGCGTCTGCTTCGATGTCACCGATGACGCTGCTGTGCGCGAGAATATCGCCGCCATCGAAAAGACCATCGGCCCCATCCGCATTCTGGTGAACAACGCAGGCATCCAGCACCGCGTGCCTATGCTGGAACTGGAAGTCGCCGACTGGCAGCGCGTGATCGATACCAACCTCACCAGCGCCTTCTTAGTAGGCCGAGAAGTCGCACATGGCATGGTAGAACGCGGCGAAGGCAAGATCATCAACATCTGTTCGGTGCAAACCGACCTGGCCCGACCCACCATCTCCGCCTACACCGCGGCCAAGGGCGGACTGCGCAATCTCACCCGCGCCATGACCGCAGAATGGGCCGGAGCAGGACTTCAGATCAACGGCATCGCACCGGGCTATATCCACACCGAAATGACGCAGAATCTGGTGGATGACGAGAAATTCAACTCCTGGATCCTGGGCCGCACCCCGGCTGGCCGTTGGGGAACCGTCGAGGACCTGGCAGGCCCAGCAGTGTGGTTGGCCTCGGGTGGATCGAACTACGTGAACGGGCAAACCATTTTCATCGACGGAGGCATGAGCGTTGTCGTCTAGCACCCTGTCCAACATGACCTTGGCCGTCGTGGCGCACGCGGCCGGGGACCTGCGCATCGAGCAGATCGAGCTGCCAGCACCGGCAGCAAATGAGGCACGCGTAGCCATTGCCTACGGAGGCATCTGCGGATCGGACCTGCACTACTGGAGCCACGGAGCCGCTGGGGAATCCATCCTCAAGGCCCCGATGGTTCTGGGGCACGAGATCGTCGGCACCGTCATCCAGGCTGCCGCCGACGGCAGCGGTCCGCCAGCCGGAACCAAAGTTGCGGTGCACCCTGCAACACCAGGGGAGACCGGGGAACCTTATCCGGAGGCCTGCCCGAACCTTTCACCGGGATGCACCTACCTGGGCTCGGCTGCCCGCTACCCGCATACCCAGGGCGCCTTTGCGCGCGAGGTGAATCTGCCCTCCCGGATGCTTCGCGAACTGCCTGCCGGACTGTCGCTGCGCGACGCTGCGCTGGCCGAGCCAGCCGCAGTGGCTTGGCACGCGGTATCGCGAGCCGGCGAGGTTGCCGGCAAGAAGGCGTTGGTCATTGGCGCTGGCCCGATCGGAGCGCTGGCCGTGGCCGTGCTCAAGCGTGCCGGAGCCGAAGAAATCATCGCGGTGGACATGCACGATAAGCCGCTGGAAATTGCCAAGGAACTGGGTGCCACATCCACCTTGCGTGCCGATGACCAGGATGCAATTGCCAAGGTGAACGCCGATGTGGTGATCGAGGCCAGCGGCAATTACCGCGGATTGGCCTCGGCGGTGCGCGGTGCTGTGCGCGGCGGGCGCGTGGTCATGGTCGGGTTGCTGCCTTCGGGAGAGCAGCCTGCACTGATTTCCCTGGCGATTACCCGCGAGCTGGAACTTGCCGGGTCCTTCCGCTTCAACGGCGAAATCGACCAGGTGCTTGCTGCCCTGGCCGATGGCTCATTGCAGATTTCCGCGGCGGTAACCCACGAATTCCCGGTGGCCGAGGGCCTCGAAGCCTTTGAAACAGCCAAGAATTCTTCGAAGTCCGGCAAGGTCTTGCTGAACTTCCTCGGGAAGTAGCCCGCCTTTACCGCAAGTGCGCCGCCGCAGCCCCGAAGCCAGGGCTCGCGGCGGCTACTTGTTTGGTTTAGCGGACGTTAATTGGCCGCTGCAATGCTCACCGCGGTACGCACCGGTACCGGGTTGGCGAACAAATCCAGCACGGGGCAGTGGGCGTCCACTGCCTGGCGCAGCTCCTCATAGCGTTCGGCCGATTCCGGGCCGGCAATCTGGATGTCCAGATCCACAGAGGAGAAGCTCGGACGGATGGCCTTGTCGATGCCGAACAGGCCGCGGACATCGAGGTGGCCATTGGCCACAATCTTCACGTCGTCCACCTGGATGCCAAGGTTCTGGGCATACAAGCGGTAGACCACGACTTGGCAGGAAATGAGTGCGCCCAGCGCGTATTCCACTGGGCTGGCGGCCACGTCGTTGCCACCCAATGCGGCAGGCTCATCGACCTGGAAGGAATGCTTGCCGGACACAATGTTGCTGGCTACCGAATCGAAGCCCTCGCCTTCGACGGTGAACGTCAGCTTGGCGCTTTGCGGGGCGGCTGAAATGCGTTCGCCCCAGCCATGGCCTGCTTCTTGCAGGCGCTGGGCGCGGTCCTCGGAAATGCTGAGGGTAGATGCTGCGTTAGTCATGGGAATTAATCCCCTTTCTGGCGCAAGGGGCGCCATCGCTTACGCACCTTGGCGGTCAAGATGCGTCGAATCTTCACCTGGGGCACCCCGCACAATGACGAAGGAGGGTTGCCGTCCACTCAGCCAGGGCTCAAGCAGTGGAACTCGTGATTCAATGGTTCTTTTCTACCGGCCACGTTGCCTGTGAGTAAAGGGCGGGGTAACTTTTCTTCACTAAGCATCTTGTCGGGGAGCTGGCTAAGATGGAATTTAGCTTTCGGGCATCTACTGCACGATCAATGAACGGCGAGTATGGAATTCCAGCTGACACTTTCTGCGGCCCAGACCCTGGTGACCGAATCCGAATACGACTTGGGCCAGTTCCTGTGCGATTCCGGAAAAGTGCAGATTGCCAACCGGGTCATGCAACCCGGCTCCACCCGCATCTCCGGCATGGTGCTGCGCGATTCGGTGATGGCCCAGCTGGAAATCACCGAGGGCAATATCAGCTTCAGTAGCTTTTGCGGGAAGCACCCAGGTGTGCAGTCTTGTGAAGATGTCGCCGCCTTGCTCATCGAGGTGACCACCGAAGAGGACCAAGGCTTCTACGTTTCTGATTCCGGGGTGGACCCCCACGCGTGGAAACGCAACAGCAAGCCGCAGTGGGAACGCACCTTGGACCGGTTGCTTCCAACTATTGTTGATGAACCGCTGGCAGCCGAAGAACCGCTGGGACTGATCCTCAAGGTGATCAGTGAACCACGCTACGGCGGAGAAGACGCTCTGAGCCTGCAAGCCCGCCCAGCCCGACAGGGCACCAAGAGCCCGTGGATCCAGACCGGGGTCAGCTGGCGCAGCGTGGCCTTCGACGCGCGATTTTCCAAGAAGCAGCGCCGTGCGCTGGTTGAACTGGACCGGCTGCGCGAGCACGTAGAACAAGATACCTACCGCCATTCCTGGGATCCCAAGGACTGGATCTCGCTGATGAACCTGCCCGGCCAGGACCTGCTGGATGCCTTTGAATCCCTACGCGAAGCCGGGGTGCAGATCGTCAACGGCGGTTCAGCGGCCAAAGTGCCAGTAGAGTTCAGCGAGCAGCCAGCCCTGGCCCATGTGGATTTGCGGCGCGGTGAATATGGGCTGGTCATGAAAGGCAAACTGCGTGGACCAAGGGCAGAGCATACCTACCTGCTGCCGATAGGCAACCCTCCAACCTTGCTGGCCTATGCCTCCAGCCCCTTGCCGAAGTCGAAGCAAATCGGTTTGGCACTATTTGCTGAACCGGTGACGAAGGAACTGGCGACATTCATTGAATCCGGAGCGCAAACCGTTCCGCAGCAAAGCATCGGGCTTTTTGAACAACAGCATCTGGACCGGTTGCGCCTCATGGCACCGTTGAAAAGCGAAGATGAAAGCTACCCGATTCCGGTTCCAGCACGTCCTAGCCTCAAGGTCTGGTTGGAGAGCATCCAAACTCCACTAACCGTGCGCTATTCGTGGGAATACACCAGCAAGGGACCGCGCCAGCGTGCAGTCGAAAAGGAGATCGCCGATTCGGTCCAGGACAAGCTCGGTGCCCAGGCTTCCTTGGGCCAACTGACTTCTTCGGGTATTTTCCCGTCCAAGAAATTCACCACCTCCGAGTCCATCGAGTTCTTGGTCTACGCCTTGCCACTGCTGGCCGAGCATCCCGATGTGGTCATTGAAGAGCAGAACAGGCTCCCGAAGTACCGGATCAATCATGAGCCAGCCACCGTCAGCGTTGAAGCTGGGGAAAGCACCGGAGACTGGTTCGACCTGTCGGTGGTAGTGCTTATCGATGACATCAAGGTTCCGTTCGCCCAGTTGCTGGAGGCCTTGACCAAGCAAGACGAATACCTCATCTTGGATGACCTGACGGTCATCCCGATTGCTGGTGCCGACTTCACTCAGCTGCGCCAGCTGATCACGGAAGCCGGGGAACTGGGCACGGTCCAAGGCGAAACAATTCGCATCCATAAGTTGAGCATCGACTGGTGGCAGGAACTGGTAGATCTGGGAATTATTGAAGCCCAGCACAACCAGTGGCTGCAGACCATGAAAGAGCTGGACGGCAACGAGCAGATGCAGCCGGTCGAGCTAGCGGAGTCCTTCAACGCCCAGCTGCGTCCTTATCAGAGCCATGGCCTGTCGTGGCTGAACTTCCTGCGCGTCCACGGTCTGGGCGGTGTGCTGGCCGACGACATGGGGTTGGGCAAGACAGTTCAGCTTCTGGCTTGCCTTGAACAAGCCCGGGTTGAAGATCCAGCGCAGAAGTTCTTGGTGCTGGCCCCGACCTCGGTGGTGGGCAACTGGATCAATGAAGCGCAGCGCTTTGCGCCTCAGATGAGCGTCACCGGCATAACCTCGACGGCTAAGAAGAGCGGACAGAGCATCACCGAGCAGATCGGCGACGTCCAGCTGGTCGTCACCAGCTATACGATCTTCCGCCTGGCCTACGAAGATTTTGAAGCCGCCGGTTTCAGCGTGATGATCATGGATGAGGCGCAGCAGCTGAAGAACCACGCTTCCAAGGGCTATAAGCAAGCACGCCAGCTGCCGGTTCCGTGCAAATTCGTGGTCACTGGTACCCCGATGGAAAACAACCTCTTGGAACTGTGGGCGCTGGTCTCGCTGGCAGCACCGGGCCTGCTGGGCGGGGCGAAATCCTTCAAGGATAACTACCAGAAGCCAATTGCCGACGGGGACCAGCAACGGCTTGAACGGTTGAAGAGCCGCCTGCGTCCGTTCGTGCTGCGCCGCACCAAGGAGCAGGTCGTTCCAGAGCTTCCAGCCAAGACAGAACAGGTGCTGGAAGTTGAATTGGAGCCTGGGCATCGCAAGGCTTATGACCGCCGTTTCCAACGGGTACGCCAAGAAGTTCTGGGCTTGGTTGATGACGTGGATTCGAACCGATTCAAGATCCTGCAATCGCTGACCCTGCTGCGCCAGCTTGCCTTGGACCCATCCCTCGTGGGGGAGGGTGATGCCCCGAGCGCGAAGTTGGAAATGCTGCGTGAGCTCATGGCAGATGCGGTCTCTGAAGGGCACAAGATTCTGGTCTTCAGCCAGTTCACCGGCTTCCTCCAAAAGGCTCGCCAGGTCGCTGAGGAGCTGGGTATCGAACACGGGTACCTTGATGGGGCAACCAGCGGAGTAAAGCGAAAGGAACTGATTGATGGCTTCAGCGCAGAGCAGTTCCCGGTCTTCTTCATCTCGCTGAAGTCTGGCGGCTTCGGCATCAACCTGACTTCGGCGGACTATTGCATCTTGCTGGATCCTTGGTGGAACCCGCAGGCTGAGGCGCAGGCTATTGACCGTGCTCATCGCATCGGGCAAACGCGTCCGGTTTATGTGTATCGCTTGGTAGCAAAAGACACCATCGAATCCAAGGTGCTGGCGCTGCAAGCCAAGAAGACCCAGCTGTTCAATGATGTCTTGGGAGAGAGCGCGGAGGCAGCGCAGAGCACCTCATTGAACGCGAGCGACTTCATGGCGCTCATGGAATAAGCGGGCCACGAACTTGAAGTCTTGGGAACCGAAGAGTTTCCTAGATCTGGGTGCTCGAAAGTTTGCTAGAGAATCTCGTCGAAGCTGGTATTCAGACGGTGCAGCAGGTCGCCGAAATTCTTCAATTCGGCAGCTTCCCACTCTTTGAGTTGGCGGCGCAGTTCCTGACGCAGCGTGTTGCCGCTGGTACGCCACTTTTCCTTGGCACGAGTGGTCGCCGAGACCAGCTGGGCGCGGCCATCGGATGGGTCCTGGGTACGGGTGACAAGTTCCAAGGACTCAAGATGCTGCACTAGGCGCGAGACGGTGGCTTTATCCAGGCGCAGCTTCTCTGCCAGGGCCCCTTGTTGCTGTGCCTCGTCACGGATGACAACTGCAAGCAAGCGGTATCCCGGATCCTGCAGGTCCGGGTGGATGATCTTGGCGCGGCGGATCAGCATCTGGCGGGCGCGCAGTAAGATGGCCGTGAATTCATCTTCAACGGTCTGCATCAAGTCTTCTTCTTGCATGGAAACCATTCTAAAGTTCAATGTTCTCCAAAGACGATTTTGACGGGCTTGATGCTCAACGCTCCGGGCTCCGGCCATGGATATCCACCCGAATCAGCGATAGCTCTACGCTGGCGCCAGGACTCAGTGCAGCACGAAGGCAGGAGGGAGGTCAGCGGTTTCCGCGCTATCGATTCAGTCCTTGGTAATAGTGGGATATCTTGCATAATTCACTCGTGCATTTAGATGAATTTCTCATTACTCAAGCCTGCCGATCTGCGAGGATTTGACCAAGCGCAAATTTGTGCCTGGCAACTTCCATTTCGGAGGACAAATGCTCTGGCCCCCGGGAAACGTGATCGCCAAGAGGTTCCAAGCTCTGGTGAAATCGGTGTTATCGGAAGTTGAATTGCGCCATGTCTTCCTTGATGATCTGGACAAGCTGTCTGGTGCTGTTAAACGGTGTGGAAGATAGACATTCAAATTCCTTGACGCTTCAACTAATGGTTGGTAAGTTTAAATCATGAATCAGCTGCCCGATACTCCTCCCGTCTTGTTCCTGAGCCATGGCGCGCCGCCCTTGGCTGACGATCAACGCTGGACCCAGGAACTGGCCGGATGGTCTGACACCTTTGCGAAGCCAAAAGACATTCTGATGATCTCCGCGCACTGGGAAAATGCGCCAGTGTCACTGAGTACCACTGTCCAGAAGAATGAATTGGTATATGACTTCTGGGGATTTGACCAGAAGTACTACGACGTTCGGTACGACGCCCCCATGGCGCCTGAGCTGGCCAACGAAGTCGAGCGGCTGACTTCGGCCCATGGTCATCACGTGCAGCGCGATGAATCACGCGGGCTGGACCACGGCGCTTATGTTCCGCTGAAGGAAATGTTCCCGGAGGCCGATGTGCCAGTGGTGCAGATGTCCATGCCAACGCTGGATCCTACAGGGCTCTTCGAGCTGGGCAAGAGCCTGGCGCCTTTGCGCGAGCGGGGAACCTTGATTGTCGGTTCCGGGTTCACCACCCACAATCTGCGCTGGTTCAACCCAGCTGGGGGACCGGATTCAACCCGCCTTCAGCTTCCAGCGAGTTTGACCACTGGGCCGAGGAGGCTATGGCCCGCGGGGATGTGGACTCCATCCTTGATTACCTGCATAAGGCTCCGGCTGCACCACCTCTTGCGTATTAAGCGACCTTGCAGGCGCGGACGATGCAGTTGTTCTAAAAAATTTTTGAGAATTTAAAATGGCAATCCACTGTGGAGTCGATTCTAGAAACACAGAGTCAGTCCAAATCTACGGGTAGATAAATAGCCTGTGAATATGATTCACGTCACCCAAATCCTGTGAGTGCGCTCACTAAGTGACGCGCTTCACTGTATGCTCTTATGGTCAGACCATAGTGGTCTGACCATAAGAGGTCATCTTGTTGCAACGATCGAATCCGCGTGTGGGCGGATTCCCTGCGCGAGTATGGCAGAAAGGACCATGGATATGGACAACCTAGGTGTGCTCGCACTGTTGGCGCTGGCACCAATTCTCGTGGTGGGCATTCTTCTTGCCGGCCTCCGTTGGCCCGCTAAATACGCCATGCCCGTTGGATACGTCGTTGCAGTAATCGTGGCGCTATGGGTTTGGAAAATGGACTTCAATGGTGTGCTCGCAGCATCCATCGAAGGCCTGGTAATTGCCTCAACGATGCTTTATATCGTCTTCGGCGCATTGCTCTTGCTCGCGACCCTCACGGTGGGTGGTGCCATGAACACCATCCGAGCAGGCTTCAACAACATTTCCGCCGACCGGCGAGTTCAGGCCATAATCATTGGCTGGCTTTTCGGCAGCTTCATCGAAGGCGCTTCCGGCTTTGGTACTCCTGCAGCGGTGATTGCACCACTGCTTCTGGCCCTGGGCTTCCCGGCAATGGCAGCGGTCATGGTTGGCCTGATCATCCAGAGCACTCCGGTCAGCTTCGGTGCCGTAGGCACCCCAATTCTGATTGGTGTGAATCAGGGTCTTGGCGGCGATCCAGCCGTGGCCGAACGTATCAATGTGCTCGGTTTGACCATGCCTGAATTCATCAGCAACATCGGCTTCCAAGTAGCACTCATGCACGGCATTATCGGCCTGCTGATCCCGCTGATCATGGTCTGCATGCTCACGGGCTTCTTCGGCCCGGAACGCCGCTTCAGCGATGGCCTGAAGATCTGGCCATTCGCCATCTACGCGTCGCTGGCCTTCACCGTCCCTTCGGTGCTGACCGCCCGTTTCCTCGGCCCAGAGTTCCCATCGCTATTTGGCGCACTGGTTGGCCTGGCATTGGTAATGTTCACCTCCAGCCGTGGCTTCCTGATGCCAAAGGATGTCTTTGACTTCGGCCCTCGTCCGACCTGGAACGAGCGTTGGAACGGCAAACTCGATCCGGAAAACGCTGTTGACAGCACCATTACCGTTGGCAAGCTCAGCGCTTGGTCGCCGTACCTGTTGATGGGTGTGCTGTTGGTTCTGACCCGCGTAATTCCGGAAGTGAAAACCTTCCTGACCGGTCTGCAGATTCCAGTGGCCGATATTCTCGGTACCGGAATCACCACTTCCATTCAGCCGTTCTACCTGCCTGGCTTCATGATGATCTTGGCTTCCTGCCTCGCCTTCGTGTTGCACAAGATGAGCGGAGCGCAGATTGCCCGAGCCTTCAAGGTTTCGGCAGCCCAGTTGTGGGGTACTGCGGTAGCCCTGCTCTTCGCGGTACCGCTAGTACGCATCTTGATCCAGTCCGGACCTGAGCTGAATGACTCGGGTCTGGCAAGTATCCCGGTGACGCTGGCCGAGGGTGCAGCGGCGATTTCTGGCGGTGTGTGGCCGCTGATCGCGCCGTGGATCGGTGCTTTGGGTGCTTTCGTTGCGGGCTCCAACACCATCTCCAACCTGACCTTCTCGCAGTTCCAGTTCTCCACCGGTGCGCAAATCGGTGTCGATCCGGAAGCGATTGTGGCAGCCCAGGCTGTCGGCGGTGCCGGTGGCAATCCAATCTCGATCCACAACATCGTGGCTGCTTCGGCAACCGTGGGCTTGCTGGGTCGTGAGGGTGACTTGTTGCGCAAGACGATTCTGGTTACCAGCTACTACTGCCTGGCTGGTGGCGTCATCGCGTACCTGTTCGTTTACGGTATTGGCTTGAACCCGGGAACCATCATGTTGGTTCTGCTCCTGCTGGCGTTGATCGCCATCGGAGCATGGATGATCAAGCGTGACAATGCGGCGAAGCAGGCCGCAGTCCGCTAGACATCGCAAGAAGGCGGAAATAGGCACAAAGGAGCGTGGCATCGGATGAGAATCCGATGCCACGCTCCTGTCATGCAAGAACCAAATTGAGCTTGGTGCTAGTTGGCGGTTACCGATGCATCGTCAATGCGGAACAAGGTAGCCTGCGAGCTGTCTTCGACGCCCTTGAAGCGCAGGGTTACGGTCTTGCCGCGGAAGTTGTCCAGATCGACAGTCTGCAACTGATACGAGGAGCTGGCATCCAAGTTAGACCAGGTGCCCATGTTGTAAGTTCCATAGCCGTCCAGTACCTGTACGGTCAGCTTGTCGTACTGGCTGTAGGAAGTACCTTCATTGGTCAGCACGCGTAGGTAGAACTTCAGCTGTGCATTGCTGGCATCTGCTGGGATGGTGACCTTCTGATCCAAGGTGTAGGTGTTGGAATTGCCCCAGCCATTCAGGCCAGCCAGTCCGTTGCCGGAACGAGCGGCCGTACCCGACTCGAAGGTGTCAGCGCGGTTAGCAGTCCAGTGGTCAGATCCGCTTTCAAAACCTGGGTTCAGCAGCAGGTTGCCGCTTGGCTCTGGATCTGGGTTTGGAGTTGGCTCGGTGCCATCCGACGCATTCATGATCTTGGTGGCATCCACCAGGCCTGCACCGCAACCGATACTGCAACCACCTGGCATGGAGCGGGTGCCCTGCTTCAATGCAGTTTCAACAGCGGCAGGGGACATTGCAGGATCCACCGACTTCATCAAGGCGACCATGCCCGCTACGTGCGGGGTAGCCATGGAGGTGCCCTGGTAGAAAGCGTAGCCCTGGCTTGATGGGGTGGTGGAACCGGTGTTGATGGTGGAAAGTACGCCCTGGCCGGAGTAGCGGGTGTCGCCGCCTGGTGCAGTCACGTCAATGGCTGAACCGTAGTTCGTGTAGTACGACGGTGCGCCCGATGGGTTGCTGGCCGCTACGGTGATGACGTTATCGCAGTTGGCTGGACGGGAGTTTGAAGCATTCTGACTTTCGTTGCCTGCGGCCACGACTACCGACGTGCCGCGCGAAACCGCAGCGTTGATTGCTGACTGATAGGTGGTGCCGCATGCGCCGCCACCGCCTAGGGACATATTGATGGTGTCTGCCGGGGTTGGATTATTGGGAACACCGGACACTGAACCGCCCGAAGCCCAAATGATTGCATCAGCGATGTCAGAGAGGCTGCCGCCGCACTTAGCCAGAACACGCACTGGCTGGATCTTGGCGTTCGGGGCAACGCCAGCGACACCGCTGGAGTTGTTGGTGACAGCCGCGACAGTACCCGCCACGTGGGTGCCGTGCCAGGAGGAGCTGCCCGAGTAGCTACCGCCGCATTCACCGGCGGCGTACCAGTCGCCTTCATCCTGAGGATTGGAGTCGCGGCCGTTGCCATCACGTGCCGAAGAAGAACTGGACACGAAGTCGTAGCCGGAGATGACATTTGCATTTAGATCCGAGTGCGAGGTGATGCCGGTGTCCAAGACAGCGACGATGCTGCCCTGGCCCGTGGCGATGTCCCAAGCCGAAGGCAGGCGCATTCCGTTGGTGCCGCTGTAGTGCCACTGCTCGTCGTACCGGGTGTCGTTTGGCGTCATGGAAATCTTCATGATGGCATCGGGTTCCACCGACTCCACAAGACCAGATTTTGCGATATCGGCCATGAACTCCTTGGCGCCATTGCCTTTGAGCTTTTCGTCGGCCTTCACTACGAAACCACCGGTGGCCATGGCGCGCATTTCCTTGACGGAAACGCCAGCTGCCTTGGCGGCTTTGCCCCAGGCCTTAGCGCGGGATGACTTGCCAACGGTGTTGGCTGAAGCCTTGTAGGTGACGATGAACTGGTCGTAGGACTCACCTGATTCGACCGAGCCAATCTTGACCTTTGCTTCTCCCTGAGCCTTGGGGAGGGACTTTTCCGCCGGAGCGGTTACTGGGGCGGCGTTGGCTGGCAATGCGCCGGCGCCGAAGCCGCTCATTCCGATCACGACGGCCGCAGAGACGGCCAGGGTTCTCCGAAGAGGGGTAGAAAAACGTGCCATTGATGTTCTCCTTGTTGGGTTTTTGGGCGCACAAGGTTCGTTGATCAATCGACCAGGTGTGTGCCGGTAGGAGCGTAACTGGTCGGTAACACCAAATGGAAGTATTTCTCAAATAAATCTTTTATATTCACACATGTACTAAAAAGGTGTTTCACATATTTACGTGCGTGCACCCCGGCGGAATCACGGATTAGCGAAATGAATGATAGTTATTTGTCGAAGAATTTGGATGAAAATTTTCAGATTTGATCTGACTACAGTAAACGTGTCAAGTAATATCCGACGCAGACGAAGTTATCCAAAGATGAGGGGGAGTTTACTGGATGCATCTTGTCCGGTAAATCTGGCCGGATAGATGCGATTGCAGAGGCTCAGTTGGATATCTAATTCATTGAGAAACCGAATTCTTGGGAATGCGTAAGATCGAAAGGGGTTGTTCTCTGCCGATCCTGATCAGTGAGGTGTGTGGCTGGGATGGTCAAGCCAACTTCGAAGAGGCCGCATATATTGCAAGAATCGAATCGCGCGGCAGTAAGGCGCAATAGTGCCGAGCCCGATGAGCCCTGAAGGCGTAGGCTGAAGCTGGTCAAAGAAGGGAATAGGTAAATGGTATCTGGGCTTTTGTCAGTAGACGGCGGGCAGACCGGCGTTAAAATGCGTTTCGAGCACGGTGATGAGACGCAAGAACTTCGCTTTCCCGGCGTGCAAACCCAAGAACCAGTACTTCCTCAACTTGCCCGTGCGATCAATCAAGCAATTGCGGAGCACAACGCGCCTTCCGCAGTAATCAGCGTAGGCACCACCGGACTGGTGAAAGCTGAACACGATGCCCGCCAGCTCTTTGAACTCATCGATTCCCCAGCTACTGGCCAAGTCGCATTGGCTCACGACTCGGTGACCAGCTATCTCGGTGCGCTTGGGGACTGCCACGGTGTTGTTGTTGCAGCGGGCACCGGAGTAGTCACCCTGGCAGTGGGCCACGACGCCGTGGCACGAGTCGACGGGTGGGGCCACATCATGGGCGATATCGGCAGTGGCTACTGGATCGGCCAGCAAGCCATGGACGCTGCGATGCGTGGTTTTGACGGCCGGGGGCCTGCCACGGCGCTGACCGATCAGCTGGCCGCGCGCTGGCCAGACCTGACCGAAGCCTATATTGAACTGCAAGCTATGCCGGAACGGGTAGCAACGGTTGCCTCCTTTGCTCAGGTTGCCGCAGACCTGGCCGCCACCGATGCGATTGCCGCCCAGATCTGCGCGCGTGCAGGAAGTGAACTGGCCAATTCAGCAGCAACCGCATTGCGCCGAGTAGCTTTGGCCCAGGGGGCCGGGCCGGTATTGGTCGCGGGCATCGGGGGAGTGCTTGCCGGTGAATACGTCAAGAACAGCTTTGCCCAAGAACTGGAGCGGCTAATCCCAGCCGCACAGCTTCAAGACAGTTCCGGAAATGGGCTGGACGGTGCACAAAGGCTGTCGCGGCTACCTGAGGATCATGCTTTGCAAGAGCTGGTATCACGCTTCGGAACGCAGCGGTAAATCGCTGACAGCGGGGCAGCGCATCATCAAGTAGGCGCTGTTGCGCAATAGGTGACAAGATTAGTGGTAAACGTCGTGATTATTAAGGAGTCATTGTGAGTTTCCGAGTCGGACCCGTAGATCTTATCCCAGAAGGCGAATCGCTGCTGGTTGAAGCCAAAGACAGCGGCGCGAGCGAAGACATCGCGATCTTCCACGCCGAAGACGGCAACTTCTATGCCCTGCAGGATGAATGCACGCACGAAGTCGCGTCGCTCTCCGATGGCTGGATCGAAGACTGCACCGTGGAATGCCCGTTGCACTCATCGAGCTTCGACTTGAAGACCGGCAAGGTGCTGTGCATGCCAGCTACCGTGGATGCCCGGACCTACAAGGTAAACGTCGTGGACGGCTTCTTGGAGCTTGAAGTCTAGATGCCTTCAGTGCACATTATCGGAGGCGGGGTCGCCGGGTACACCCTGGCCCGGCATCTGGTGCAGCAGAACTACCCCGGATCCATCAAGATCAGCGATGCCCAAGGTCTGCCCTATGACCGCCCTCCGCTGAGCAAATCCCTGCAGGTTGAACCGTTTGCACCGCTGTCCTGGTACCAGCAGAACAACGTCGGTCTAATCCAGGAAGAAGTGGAAAACCTGCAGCTGCCGCAGTCGGCTGAAGACTGGCTAGTGCTGGCTACCGGCACCACGCCCAAGGCATTGGATGTCTCCGGCGGACACCTTGCACGCAGTTTGCACAGTGCCGCTGATGCAGCCTTTATTTCAGACGTCTTGGAATCGGGAATGTTCGGCCAACGCGTGCTTGTCATCGGAGCGGGACTGGTAGGCGCCGAATTCGCTTCTACTGCCAAGATGTCCGGCGCGCAGGTCACCCTGATTTCCAGCTCTGCCGCTCCTCTGGCCCATGTGCTGGGCCAGGAGCTTGCCGAACAACTGCACGCAGATCATGCCAACCACGGCATAGCCACCCTCAGCGGAGCGGTCACTGAAGTGGGTCCAAACCACGTCGTGGTCGATGGCCAGCGCCACGAAGCAGAACTGATCGTGGCGGCTATCGGCGTCGAACCGGAAACTGCGCTCGCCGAACAGCTGGGATTGAGCGTAACTGACGGAATTCTGGTGGACGCGCAACAGCGTTCGCCGAGCAACTCGCAGGTGCTGGCGATCGGTGATGCCGCGCGGCAGGAAAACCAGCCGCGCGCGGTGCATTGGGAATCGGCCATGGAAGATGCCGCCCAAGCAGCGGCCACCATCATGGGCACTGCCGCACCCAAACGCTCGGTCCCTTGGTTCTGGAGCGACCGCCACGAAATGCATGTGGAAACCGTTGGGGACTTCAGCAAAGCCACCCGCACCGTGACTCGGATGAACCGCCGGGGCAGGATCCAGACGGTCTTCGGGCTGGATGCCGACGGCACACTGGTTTCCGCTTCCATGATTGATGGTGGCTTGATGGCTAAGGCCGTCAGGCGGCTAATCGAAAAATCGCTGACCCCAAGCGTTGAACAGTTGAAGGACCCAACGGTGGGTCCTCGCGAGTTAGGCCGGTAAGAATTCTATGAGTGCAGCAGAACCCTTCAAGGTTCCACTTGCCCTGCAAGCGCCTAGCAAACGCGTTGGCCCAGGTTGGATCGCCGCGGTTGTCATAGTCCATATAGGCATCAATGTGGGCTTTTTCGCCCCCATCCAGGTCTTGCTGGGCTTGCACGCAGAACAGCTGGATGCCAGCCAGAAGAACGCGATCCTCTCCCTAGTCACCGGTGTGGGTGCAGCCGTCTCGTTGGTTGCCAATCCGCTCTTCGGTGCACTGAGTGACCGAAGCACTTCGAAATTCGGGCGCCGCATACCATGGGTCTTCTTTGGCACCATCTGCGGTGCGTTGGCCTTGCTGCTGATGTCCACCGCGCAGACCGTGAGCATGCTGGTCATCGGCTGGGCGCTGATGCAAGCTGCCGGCAATGCCGCCCTGGCTGCAATCTTCGCCGCGATCCCGGACAAGGTGCCGGTAGAGCAGCGCGGAATGGTTGGCGGGCTAGTTGCCCTGGGCCAGACCTGCGGTTCGCTGATTGGCGCGGTGATCGGCATGGTCGCTGCGAGCAATCTTGTTTTCGGCTACGCCATCGTGGCTACCGCCGTGGCGATCTGTTCCATTCCGTTCGTGCTGATGCGCCAGGACGTGGCGCTGCCCAAGGGAACGCTGGAGCCAATCAAGCCGCTGGAGTTCGCCAAGAGCTTCTGGATCAACCCGGTCAAGCACGCCGACTTCGGATGGGCATGGCTGACGCGCTTCTTGCTGTATCTGGGCTGCCAGCTATGCCTGGTCTACCTGCTGTTCTTCCTGCAAGACGAAATCGGCCACCCGGACCCGGCCCAAGGCGTGCTGGTGCTGACCGCGATCTACGCTTTCTGCGTGATCTTCTCCTCGGTCATCTCCGGCAAGCTTTCGGATAAGGATGGCAAGCGCAAGAAGTACGTGATCATCTCCTCGGTGATTGTCGCCGCCGCTGCAGGTGTCTTGGCAGTTTCTTCGACATTCACCTTCGCAGTGATCGCAGCAGTGCTGCTGGGTATTGGCTTTGGCGCCTACCTGGCCGTGGACTTTGCGCTGCTGACCCAGGTACTGCCCAACGCTGATTCGCGAGGCAAGGACTTGGGCATGATCAACATCGCCAACTCGCTGCCGCAGGTAGCTGCCCCGCTGATCGCATGGCTGGCAGTTACCTGGTTCGGTGGCTACTCAACACTGTTCCTATGCTCCGTGGTGGTCAGCCTCTTCGGTGCAGTTCTGGTTCGCCAGATTAAAAGCGTCCCCTGAGCATGCTCGAGACAATCTCATGGCTGGTCAATGACGCACCGTTCGCGTTGACGTTTGCGTTCTTTTTCTGCGGGGCTTTTGCCCGCGGAAACGCGACCTATTGGGTTGGTCGGGGGATAGCCAAGGGCATGGAGCGTACGCGTTTCGATAAGCATCTGCAAGGTCCGGGCTATCGGCGCGCCCAGCGATTCATCAGTCGCTGGGGCGTGCTGGCAGTTCCACTGAGTTTTCTGACCATCGGCATTCAAACGGCAGTGAATGCTTCGGCTGGTGCCAGCCGTATGCCGTTGCGGCGGTACTTGCCAGCGGTCATCATCGGATCCCTGCTCTGGGCGCTGATCTACACCACGGTTGGCATGGCGGTCATCTATGCCTGGATCGCCTTGGACTGGCCATGGCTGGTAGCAGGGACCGTGGTAATCGGCGTGGTGGTGTTCCTGATGTTGCGCTTGCGCCGCCGCAATCGGCAAGAAGATGATGTCCCTAGCCGCAGTACGGCGGAATCAACGATTGACCGGTCGTATGATGAATCAAGCGAACCGCGAGAAATGGGAGCAGGTGCGGCTGAATGACGATGAGTGGATCCGGACGTGAGAGCCGAGCAGCGCAGCTGGATGACATTGATCGGAAGCTGCTGGCGCTGCTGACCAAGAACTCGCGGCGGACGAATAATTCCTTGGCTGAAGAGCTGGGGATAGCCCCGTCAACCTGCCTGGCACGGCTAAATGCCTTACGCGATTCCGGTGTGATCTCCCGTTTCACCATTGAGGTGGACCCACAGGTTCTGGGCCGGGAACTAGAAGCCTTGATCTTTGTGAAGATCCGCCCCGGCGCTCGCCATTTGATGTCCAACTTCGCCTCTGACATGCGCAGCAAGCCCGGTGTGCGACAGCTATTCTTCCTCGGCGGCGCAGATGACTTCGTACTGCACGTCGCGGTGCGCAACTCCTCGGATGTGCGGCAGTTCGTGCTCGACAACCTTTCTGCTAATCCTGCGGTCGCGACCACCCAGACATCCCTGGTATTCGAACATGGACACGGCAGCGGAGAGTTCTAGCCTTGACTCTTGGCGACTTTTTGCGTGAGCCAGGTGTTCGCAGGAGTTACTCCCGACACTGCATTCTTCGAAGAAACATGCTAAACTTGTTGTTCTTCTCTTAGTACGCCGCGGCCCGTTGTCCGTTGGGAAAGATTGCCCAGCAAGGCGACGGCCCCACCGCAGCTACTACTGAAAGAATGGGGAGGTCGAGAAGACTATGAATTTTGATGCAGCTGTATTCACTGCACTGGTGATGCTGATTGTTTTATCAGCCTCAACCGCCGTGCTGGTTATGCGCTACAAGCGCACGCATAAGGCTGAGATTCGCCAAGCTTTGATAGCTAAGGCGCGCAAACGTGGTGTTGCTTCGCCAGAGGACCTGTCGAATCATGATTTGGCAATGCAGATTCGCGCAGCAAAGCGCCAGCGCAAACGCGATGGCCAGGATCTCAAAGCAGCTTAGGTTTGCTTTGATCTAAAGAGTCATTTGAGCCCCCGTCCATTTTGGACGGGGGTTCAAGTGCGTCTTGAAGAAAATGCGTGCTGGCCACCGCATTTATAGGCCGTGAACAATTCAGGAAATATGATCGGGAAACTAGTCGGCGACAGGAGGAATGACGCCAAATAATTAGTGCAGAACAATTCTCTAAAACTATGTCCCCGGTCACCAGAAAACACGATTTAGCCCCGAAAACATGCGGATTGCATCACAAGTGCATGTGGGCTTCTGAACAAAGCACTTCTCAATAGATAAATGGTCGGAAATGATGGATATGACTGGAAATGTGTCAATGAAAATTATTTAGGAGCAACAGCAATGGCCTCGATCCCCCTCGGCGAAGATATTCTTTTGGCGCGCCATGGTGCCAGCATCGTCAAGTTTCGCCAGGATCGTAAGAACCGCATGACTGTTGCATACCTGCGTGACGGAGCAATCGACAGCGCTTCGAACTTGATTGCCGCTCCCGTTCCAGCATTGACACCAGCAGCCAGCTTCAGCCAAGGCGCAGTTCGCTACCTGAATGATGAAGCAGAAGTCAGCCGAGGCGAAGTACGTTCCCTGGTCAAGATCTCCCTTGGATTCTCCGCCGTCATGGGCATTGTCTTCGGTGGCCTGGTGCTGGCGCTGTACAAGATCGGTGGCAATGAAGCTATCCAGTCGCTGACCTACATGGGCGCATCCCAGTAGCACTCCAAAGCATTTCTAGAAAACGGGATTCCGAAGGCACTTCGGGGTCCCGTTTTCGATTCTCCATACACAATGCTTACTGCACCAAAGCGCTTGGGACAAGTCTCGTAATTCTTGGCTTGCGGGCATAGGATGGCGGCAACGAGAAGGATGGAGCAGCCATGCGTTTTGTTTTGGAAGTTAACTTCGATACCGAGAACATGCAGCTCAAGCCGTTGGAAGAGCTTCAGAAGATTCTGCGCGACTGGTCAACGAACGTCGCCATGTATCCGATCGTTGCCGGCGCTCAGGAGGATGTCTACGACTCCGATAATGAGCAAGTGGGGGAGTGGGCAATCCTCGAAGATTAGCCGCGTCTTCCGGAGAACCGCCCGATGGCATAGCCTACGGCCAAGGTGATGAGCAAGATAAGCCAGAGCGGAGCCGTGGAGTGGATCAGGAAGAATTCCACACGCACGAAGGTCAGGTTCTGCAAGATGAAGACCAGCGCGACGATTACTAGTGCAATCGCGGCCCATTGCTTGGGAGCGGGGCCTTTACGGGGCTTTCGTTGTTCAGGATGGTAGCTCAACATCAACTCCGAATCGCTAGTAGTCCGGTCACGAGAGCCGAAAGCCCGTGCTGGAATGAATCGTCGCTGGTATTTAGCTTCGATCGCCGTTGCGCTGCCACCGCCTGGGTGAAATGCGGGGTGAGGTCCTGATGGTTTCGGGTATCGAAAATGTCATGTGGAGCAGCCGTGTCCATAGCCGAACCAAAGATGAATGACTCCAGTGCGACAATCGTTGGAACAACTTCGCTCTCTGCCATGCCGTAATCGCTCAGCGCTTCAGCAACGCGCTCGTACATGCCCAAGGTGCGCGGTGAATCGGAAACGGGCAGTACCGCAATAACCGGAATCAAGGGAATATGCCGCGCGAAGACGTTGCGGTAGCTCGTGGCCCATTGGAGCAATGCTTCCTTGATATCTGCTTCGTCAAAAACTGACGTATCGATATCGGCCATGACCAGTTCCTGGATCCACTGCAAAAGGTCGTTTTTGGAATCGACATGGTTGTACAGGGCTGAGGGTGAGACACCTAAGGATTTAGCCAGTCGCTGCATGGTAAAAGACTCGTAGCCATCGTCGGAAACGAGTTCCAGCGCATGCTCGGTAATGCGTTCGCGGTTAAGCACTGCCTTGCGGGGACGGCCGGCTCGCCTCGCTTCCGTCTCGCTCATGCGTATCTCTTCCTGACGTGGGTTGCTTCACAACTGGATGTTCGTACTCTATGCTATATGACAGGTAAATGAATCGGATTCATTTTATTGTTCAAGGGAGTCGAACATGGAACATTTAGAACGCGACGTCGTCGTCATCGGAGCTGGGCCCTCCGGACTGAGTGCAGCTTATGAACTGAACAAGGCTGGCAAGTCCGTAGCGGTGCTCGAAGCCCGGGACCGCGTGGGCGGACGTACCTGGACTGATGTCATGGACGGTGCAACCATCGAAATCGGCGGCCAATGGATCAGTCCAGACCAGACCGGACTCTACTCGCTGATCAATGAACTGGGCATCGAAACCTTTGAACGCTACAAAGAAGGCAAGAGCGTGTACCTCACCGAGGAAGGCGAGGCGATCGCCTATGAAGGGGCGGACTTCCCCGTGGCGGAAAGTACCGTGGCCGAAATGGAGAAGCTGGTAAAGCTCATGAATGAGCTGGCCGCTGACATGGATCCAGACAAGCCATGGGAGCACCCGCAGGCAGAAGAACTGGATAGGATCTCCTTCCACCACTTCCTGCGACAGCACTGTGCTGATGAGCTGGCCTGCAATAACGTGGGACTGTTCATTGCCGGCGGCATGCTGACCAAGCCAGCGCATACCTTCTCTGCCCTGCAAGCTGTGCTCATGGCCTCCTCGGCTGGATCCTTCGACAACTTGGTGGATGAAGACTTCATCCTGGACCGGCGCATCGTGGGTTCCATGCAGGGCGTTTCCAAGGCCGTGGCCGAACGGCTGGGAGAAGACATTGTCTTCCTGAACAACCCTGTGCTGAAGCTCGAATGGTCTGAAGACGCAGTGGTTGCTCATGGCAGCAGCATCACGGTCTCGGCCAAGAAGGTTGTGCTGGCGGTGCCGCCAAACCTGTACTCGCGCATCTCCTATGTTCCGGCGCTGCCTCGCAAGCAGCAAATTACCCACCAGCACCAGTCGATGGGACTGGTGATCAAGGTCCATGCTGTCTACGAGACCCCGTTCTGGCGCAATGAAGGATTGTCAGGAACCTGTTTCGGACCCAACAGCTTGGTCCAGGAGCTCTACGACAACACCTACATCGGTGAAGAGACCGGCACCTTGGTTGGATTCATCTCCGATCTGAACGCCGATGCCATGTGGGAGCTGGATGAGGAACAGCGCCGCGCAGCGATCCTCAAGGCCATGGCCGCGTACCTGGGCGAGAAGGCCCTGGAACCGAAAGTCTTCTACCTCTCGGACTTCGCCGCCGAAGAGTGGACCCGCGGCGCCTATGCCACCAGCTATGATCTGGGCGGACTGTACCGCTTTGGCCCAGCGCAAAACGAGAATGTCGGTCCGATCTACTTCTCATCCTCGGATCTGGCAGGCGAAGGCTTCCAACACGTGGATGGAGCGGTGCGCATGGGACGTCGCAGTGCCGCTCGAATCATTGCCGCGTTGGATGGGACCACCTATGACCAGAGCTATGACGGAGTGGCCACGCTGACGGCAGGCAAAGACAAGGTCAACGCCTAACCATGAAATTACTCGTAGGATACACCGCGGATCAACGCGGTGCCGAGGCTATTGAGCTGGCCAGCGCCCTGGTGGCCGGTACCCGCGACGCATCCTTGCGCATTGCCATCGTGCTGCCCGCGGCAACCCCGTTCAGCGCTGTCTACCCGGGCGGGGATCATGGATTCTCTTCCATCCTCTCAGCCCAAGTTGATCGTTGGGCTTCCGAAGCTCTGGCCATGGTGCCGGACTCGATTAGCACTTCGGTGGTGGCCCGCTCCGTGCCTTCTGTGGCCGAAGGGCTCATCGCATTGGGCGAAGAGTTCGGGGCCCACGGCATCGTGCTTGGCGGACGCAAGCGCCACCGGGCGGGGTTCTTCACCCCGGGGGCCATCGCCAATGCCTTGTTGCACTCTTCACCGATGGCCGTGTTCATGTCATCGCCGGCTTCGCTGGCTACGCTGCGTGCGGCAGACGGGAAGATTACCCGGTTGACCGCCTTTGTCGGAGACCGACCAGGCGCTCGGGACGTCATCGACCTCTCAGCACGAATTGCTGCAGCCTGCTCGCTGCCGCTTCGTGTGGCCACTCTGGTGGCCCATGCGGAAATGGCTGACCCGGCTCAAGAACTGGATTCGCATCTTGCTGCTACCGAGAGTTATCTTCGCGAACTGACGCAATCACTGGGGTCGGATGCGGCCATCGAAGTGGTCTCTGGTACCGGCCTAGACGAAGCTACCGCCCAGCTATCTTGGCAGGACGGCGATCTGGCCCTGCTTGGTTCGGCCAGGCTGGCAACCCCGCGCCGCTTGTTCATCGGGGCTAAGGCCCAACGGATTCTTAGCCAGTTGAATGTCCCGATAGGCGTAATCCCAACACTTGATGCCAACGGCTGACCGTAAACACATAATTCCTGCACGATCCCTTTGTCCTCGGACACAGTTGGTCTGCCTTTAGCAGATCCGTGTCCCTCTGAACGATTTGGAAGGTGGCTCGGTACTTCTGACCGACGCACGAACACCTCATTAATAATTTAAGGTAATCACCATGTCGCAAGACCTGAGTCAGGCATCGCCGCCTGCACATTCCGAGAGCGGATTGCACGAAAAAGGACTTTCCAAAGGCACCGTAGGGGTCTTGGGACTTGTCGTTATCGGCATTTCCTGCATCGCCCCGGCCTATACCCTCACTGCAGGTTTGGGGGCTACCGTGGCTGAAGTGGGTACCAGCCTTCCAGCGATCCTGCTGGCCGGCTTCCTCCCGATGCTCCTGGTGGCATTGGGCTACCGCGAGCTGAATAATGCCATGCCGGATTCGGGTACCTCCTTCACCTGGGCTACCAGGGCTTTTGGCCCCATGATTGGCTGGATGGGCGGATGGGGCTTGATCGCCGCGACGGTGATTGTGCTGTCCAATCTGGCCGCCGTGGCAGTTGACTTCTTTTATATCCTGATTGCCCAGATCACCGGCCAGCAGTGGATTGCGGACCTGACTAACAACCTCTGGATCAATATCCCCACCACACTGGTATTCATTGCGGTGGCTGCCTGGATCTCTTACCGGGGAATGAATACCACCAAAGTCTTCCAATACCTCTTGGTAGGTTTCCAAGTAGCCGTGCTGTTGCTCTTCGCCTACATGGCATTGACCTCCAATACGCCCAATGATGCAACGCCCATTACCTGGCGGATGTTTGACCCGACTGGCATCGATTCCTTCACTGCGTTCGCCGCTGGCATTTCATTGTCCATCTTCGTGTTCTGGGGCTGGGACGTCACCCTGACCATGAACGAGGAAACCACAAACCCGAAGAAGGTCCCCGGCCAAGGTGCCACCTGGACCGTGCTGGTGATCATCGCCCTGTACCTGGCTGTCTCCATCGGGGTGATCTACTGGGCCGGTGTGGGGACCACCGGTCTGGGTGCAGGCAACCCGGAGAACCAAGAATCCATTTTTGCGGTGCTTTCCGGACCGATCATGGGGCCGTTGGCCATCCTGATGTCCTTGGCGATCTTGTCCTCCTCGGCGGCTTCCCTGCAGTCCACTATGGTTTCTCCGGCGCGTACCTTGCTGGCCATGGGCTACTACAAGGCGTTGCCATCGAGCTTCGCCAAGATTTCTGCTCGCTTCATGTCCCCGTCGGTAGCGACCTTTGCGGCAGCCGCCGCGGCGGCAGCATTCTATGTGATTACCCGGCTGCTTTCGGAGAATGCGTTGTGGGATACCATCACTGCGCTGGGCCTGATGATTTGCTTCTACTACGGACTGACCGCTTTGGCCTGTGTCTGGTATTTCCGCGGAGAGCTGTTCGCCAATGCCAGAAACTTCTTCTGCAAGTTCCTGGCTCCGCTGTTGGGCGGCGTCGTGCTGCTGGTGATGTTCTTTGCTACTGCGATTGAATCCATGGATCCGGAGTACGGCTCGGGTTCGAACATTGGGGGAGTAGGTATGGTGTTCATCCTCGGGGTTGGCGTGCTGTTGATCGGCGTGGCCATCATGTTGTGGATGCGGATACGCAGGCCCGCGTTCTTCCGTGGAGAGACCATCAAGACGTACAAGGTGTTGAAATAGCGCTGGGATAAGACGCATTGAGCCACCTGCGACTTGGTCGCCGGTGGCTCAAAGCACTTATGGACGAGATTGACGCCATGGGCGGCAGGTTCCTTGCTTCGCAACCTTGAAACCTTAAGGCTCTTATTTGCTCGGTGAATGGTTCAATAGGTTCATGGCTAACTCGGTACTTTTCATCTGCTCTCGCAATGCCGGCAAATCGCAAATGGCGGCCGCATTGATGGACTACATTTCTGAAGGGAAAGTGACCAGCTATTCTGCTGGAACCAACCCAGGTTCAGGTATCAACCAAGAAGCGGTTGAATCGCTTTCACAAGCTGGTGCCGACATGTCCCAGGGAACGCCTAAGGGCATCGACCCCAGCCTTGTCGCGCAGGTCGACCGGGTAGTGATCCTCGGATCGGATGCGAACCCGCAATTCGACTCGGCGATCAAAACCGAACGCTGGGTGACTTACGAGCCAAGCGAAGACGGCATCACTGGCGCCGAACGAATGAACATGATCCGTGATGAAATCGCTGACCGTGTGCGTGAACTGTTCCACGAGTTGGAGCGGTAAAAATCAACCTTCGCTCAACCACCAACAAGACAACTCCATGGTGGCTTCCTGGTGCGTGCCTTGTACTCACCGGTTGGTGTGCCAACCAATACGTCTCGCTGATCAGCTGGTACCAGCAATTCCGTGAGCTCAGCGAGTTCGAAGCGATGCTCGTCATGGCCAGCTACCTGCTGGGGATGATTCCCGCGTTGGCTTTCGGCGGCCCGCTAGCCGACAAATTCGGGCGCAAGCCGTTTTCCCTGCTGGCGCTGATGTGCTCAATTTTCGGATCTGCCGGGCTGGTCTTCGGATCGATGCACGACTCTGGGTTGTATGCCGGACGCGTCTTTACCGGCTTTGGCATGGGCCTGGCCATGGTTGCCATCACCAGCTGGGTGAAGCTGATCAGCCCAGGACCTGCCGGAGCAACTCGTGCGGCGCTATGCACGTCGCTGGGGTTCGCGCTTGGCCCGGTAATCTCCGGAGCTATCGTCGGTGCAACAGCGAGTCCCGAACTGGCATATTCGGTTCACGGCGTAGCGGCCCTCGCGTGGTTATTGCTGCTGTTCACTGCCAAAGAAGACTCTTCTGTTGACCTAGCAGGGAATCATTCACGAGCAGAACCAACTACTCCGGAGAATCTTCAGCGCTTCTACCGCATCGTCTTGCCCGCAGCTCCATGGGTATTTGGGATGGCTGCAACCGGCTTCGCTATCGTCCCGGCACTGAGCAATGGAGCAGGTGAATCCAGCCTGTTCTACACCACCTTGGCGGTAGCGGTAACCATGGGCATGGGAACCTTGATCCAGCCATTCGTGAAGCGATTCAACGACTTGGGTAAAATCCAATTGCTGATGGCAGGGCTAGCTACCTCGCTCGCAGGGCTCTTGCTGATGATCGTGGTGTCCCTGAGCGGTTCGGAATTCTTGGGAACCATTGCCTTCGTCATTGCTGGCGCGGCCAATGGCATTTTGCTGGTTGCAGGGCTCAGCCAGGTCTTGGATCTTGCTGGCAGCGCCGACGTTGGAAAATTGACCGGCAGATTCTACATGTGCTGTTTCATCGGGTTCACCTTCCCGACCTTCTTCGCCCTGTGGCGCACTATTGCCCACCCCGCGATATTCATCGGGATACTTGCGGTGCTCTGTCTGCTGTCGATGATGCAGGTGTACCGCTCACGGAAGTATCTACCGAATGTCGTCCTTGAAGAAGTCCGGAACAGCCCATAATGCCAAACGCCGTTGCCGACCACCTCTAAGGTGACGGCAACGGCGTTCATGCGTTGGCCTGAGCGGGGAAAAAGAATTAATCCCGGCTCAGCTTCTTGAGCAGCTCGGTAGTGCGGAAGGGGATGACATCGCGCAGAATCATTGAGGTTGAAGTGCGGGTAATACCCGGGCACAAACGGATTTCTTCACTTACGCGGTATAGGTCATCTGGGTCGGTGGCGGCCACCCGAATCAAGAGGTCGGTATCGCCTGCAGGTGCAACGCATTCCAGCACTTCTGGGATCTGGCGCAGTGCCGCGATGGCATCATTCAAATTGGCCTGATTCAGTTCTGCGCTAACGAAGGCGCTTACGCCACGGCCCATAGCTGCAGGAAGGATTCGAGCGGTGTTCGGGCGCAAGGCACCTGAATGGGCCAAGCGCTCCAATCGGGTCTGCACTGTTCCGCGGGCAAGTCCCAACTGTTGTGCCAGCATCATGATGGGGACGCGTGGATCCGCGTCGAGTGCCAATAGGATACGTCGGTCGGTTTCATCGAGCTGATACGTATCCGAATTCATGTGCTGGTCTCCTGTGACAGGTTGTATTGCGCGTGCATAAGTACCAACCTAGATTTTAGTCAATATGACCAGTGAATCCCAAATGTGTTGCGCGGATTGGCTGATTATGTTGCGTGCCGGCCTGCTGCAAGGAGCGGCGGAGAAGTCAATGGGCAGATCATCATCTTTTGTCCACAAATTACCTGATCTGAGATCAAATGAGCGCTAAGCACAGTAACCTGTTGATATGAGGTTTTTGCGGTTAGAAGACGTGGCAGAGGAACTGAATGTAAAGCTTCCTCAGGTTCGCGCCCTGGTGAAAAGCGGTGAACTGCCAGCCATTCAAATTGGTGGACGGGGCATGTGGCGCGTGGAACGCGTAGCGCTGGAGAACTACATTGAGGAACGCTACGCTCAGGCCCGCAGCGATATCGCTAACGAATCCCAGGCCTAAGAGCACTAGTGGTGGCTTCTACCCAACGTTGATATTTCGTTCGGCAAAGATCTTCAACGCGTCGCGGACCAAAGTGGCATAAGCACCGTAGTTCTTCGCAAAACGCGCATCATCTACGTACATCTCGGCAAGGCCGCAGATGAATGTTTTGTGCTGTTGTTGGTCCCCGGAGGTCATTGGCGTCCCGGGTACGCTGTTCAGCCATTGCACGTGGCGAGCGGCAAGATCCTGTGCGTGTTGGCTGTCGGCAGCCACGTCCAGTTCGCCAGCCTGGATCCATGCGGCATTCAGCTCTTTGACTTCATCAATGAAGGAAGTGCGTTCGTTCGTTGTTTTAGCGTTCCACCACTTAGCCGAGGATTCATAGGCATCGCCACCCCAACGTTCGGTGACTTCTTGCTTGTACTGTTCGTTGAATCCATCAAAGCTTTTGCCGGGTTCCATGGGATCTCCTGTACTAAGTGCTGAAATACTGTGTTCCAGAGCGGCAATCTGCCGTTCCAAGGCTGCTTGCTGTTGGTGCAGCTGCTCCTTATGGGTACCCAATGCCGCCAGTTCATCGCGTTCCTCATCTAGGATTTCGGCGATCGTTTCCAGCTTCAGGCCAAGTTGCTTGAGTAGCAGGATCCGCTGCAGCCTGACCAGCTGTCCATCGGAGTAGTAGCGGTAGCCGTTGGCAGCCACATGGTCTGGAACCAGCAAGCCGATTTGGTCGTAGTGCCGCAATGTACGGCTGCTGATGCCAGCAGATTTCGAGACGTGCGCAATCGAGTGGGTAGCTTCCAATCGGCGGGCTGTTGGATCCTTCATGACTTACACGGTATCGGTTGACGCTACGTCAAAGTCAACAGCCTTTTCTGTGTCACCGGTGAGCAGGGTGTGATTCAGCTCTCATGGCAAAATGATGAATAATAACGGGAGTTTCCTTTGGTCATTGATCATATTGACTACTCGATCGCATGCCTGTTGCACAGTGTGATCTATGTGTAGTTCACTGTAAACAGATGAAGTTGAAAAGGTTACCGCCGGAATCAACGAGGACCGCCTGCTGACGTAGACCATCTGCATTTACGCCATCCAGGAGCGCTGGCCACCCACGCCAAGGCTAGGACATAGATTTAGACCAGATAGCTCGTGCCCATTCCAAATTCTGGAATGGCCACGAGCTATCTGGCTTTTAATCACCCATGGCCCGGTGGCTCTCGCCGTCGCTATCCCAATCCGGAGAAACGCCCCAATGCTTTCATGCTCTATCGCCACGCCTCTGGAACAATGAGCCGGTAGGAACACAAAGAAGCGGAAGTGGGTTCAATGAGGCGCGCCTGGCGAAACTGGTGGATGCAAGTGGTTGCTGGATTGCTGATCACTGCGATCGTCGTGTTGCCGTGGCTATGGATAGGCCAGGAGGACAAATCGATCCTGCCTCACAGCAGCGACGATGCACAAGGACTCTTGGTGGTCTTCGCCGTGGTGACGCTCTGGGGCAGCTGGTTTGCCAGGACCTTTGGATATGGCCGCACCAGTTTTACGGTTGTGACTTCCGTGGGCATGGTCTTAGGTCTTTTGGGCCTGGGGTTCCAAGGGCTCTATGCGCTTGAGCCGGAGCTCTTCAGCGGAGTGATTTCCGCGGGCTCTACCTACCATCTGTGGGTATTTTCCGGCCTGCTGATCATTAGCCTTGCTTGGTACTTCTTAAGCGTTAAATTACGGTTGCCGATCGCCGTGCTTTTCTATGCAACGCTCACCGTCGGTGTGAGCTATTGGCTGCAGATTGTCGCTTCACTTGTTGCCGGGGCGCAGTCCTTCTACGTGTACCTGTGGTACTCCGGACCGCTAATCCTCGGGTTGATTCTGGGATTCGTTGGGTTCTTGAGAATCATGAATCTGCTGATGTGGGTCTTTGCTCTGGCCATCCAATGGGTGATGCCGGCAATTGTAGAAAGCATAGCCCGTGTCATTGAATCCAAAGCAGTGGGTTGGAAATCCTTGGGTTCATTCTGGAACGAATTTACCGGCAACGTTCTTGAAGTGCCGTGGCAGACGCCCCTTCTGGTCAGCCTTGCTGCTGCGATGCTTACCAGCGTGGTGTTGCTAATCGTACGCAAGGTACGCCGCCGCTAAGCCGTAACGCGGCAAAAAGCGCGGGGCTTCACTGATCATTAGATCAGTGGAGCCCCGCGCTTTTGATGCTAGTTGGCTAGTGCAGGTGCTGGATCTTGCTCGGAGCGCGCTGAGCTCTGGAAGTTCATTGCCGCTATGACCGCATCGATGGTTTCAGGGCCATCTTGGTTCAGGCAGGCGCCAGCAACGAATCGATCCGGACGGATCAACAGCATCGGTGTCGGGCGGTCGTCGAACCATTTCTTCAGGCGCCCGGCAGTATCTGCAAGGACCAATGTTTCTTCGTGCATATCCCGCTTGGCCCACTCATACTGTGTTTCTGGAACGACGGCCACGAGGCGTGCGCCCAGATCCTTGAGCTTGGCGAGGGTTTCGGCAGGCAGGGCATCAACGGGATCATTGCCACAGACCAGCAATGTCCACCATTTTCCGACAGCCTCATCAAGCAGCACTGTTCCGAGTTCATCGGTGCGTACCTTGGGTTGGATGAACTGTACGCCCACTGGAGAAATGTTGGTGTTTGCTGTGGTGAAGGGGATCAGCTTGTTTGTCAGTTTGCCGTTGGCGGTTCCTGAAGCCTTAGTGCTCGGGTCAGCGAGCACGCCCTTGACGTAGCGGGGCATGGGCTTGAAGCGCGTGTCGGCGAAGTAGCTCTTCACCGAAGGGAAGAGGTTCAGCACGCTGGAGGCCGTATCGCGAGCGAATACTCCCAGCGGGTTGGTGATCTTGATGACCTTGCCCATGGTCAGCGACAGGTCAACCATCGCCTTTGCGTGGTCGCGGCATTCATCGGTAAAGGTATCTAGCAGCTTGTCGGTGGCTTGGCCGGAAAGAATGGTGGCGAGCTTCCAGCCGAGATTGGTGGCATCGCGCATGCCCGAGTTCCAGCCCTGCCCCATCCATACTGGCATCAGATGCGCAGCGTCGCCGGCAATTATCTGACGGCCCTTGCGGAAGGAGCCCGCCACGCGTGCGTGGTGGGTGAACACGCGGCGACGGATGTAGTTCAAGGTGCTCGGGTCAGGCACGTGCGAGGCCAGCATTCGATTCACGAATTCCGGATCGGTAGCCTGTTCTTCAGTCTCGTCGTCGTGGAGCATGAACTCCCAGCGGTGCACAGCGTGCGGCAGTCCGATGGACACGTAAGGACGCTCCGGGTCTGCGCCCAGGAAAACATTTGGGGTGCCCAGCGGGTCGTTGTTCACGTCCACCACGAGCCAGCGGGTGGAAGGCGATTCGCCTTCGAAGCTCACGCCCAGACGCTTGCGGGTAGGGGACTTGCCTCCTTCGCAGCCCACGAGATACTGCGCGTCGAAGCGGGTCTCGACCTGATTGCCCTCGGCATCAGTGCTCCGCGGGATGGCGGTTACGGCGCTCGCAGATTCTACAACGTCCAGGACTTCATGGCCGAAGAGGACATTGACGTTAGCGAAACGGCTCAGGCCGTTGGAAAGCTCGCGGTCCACTTCCGGCTGAATGAAGCCGTGCTTGCGTTCCCATCCGAATTCATCGGTCTGCGGATTATTGATGATGATGCTCTTGCCTCGGCCATTGACCAAACGCATGATGTGCTGCGGGGTGGTGTGCGGGCGGACCTGATCCACCAGGCCGATGCTCTGGATGGTGCGCAGGGACTCGTCATCTAGGCCCACACCTCGCGGATAGTCGATCAGCGTGTCGCGTGCTTCGAGCACTGTCACCGAATGGCCGTAGCCGCCAAGGATATTGGCGAGCATGAGACCTGTTGGGCCGGCGCCGACAATCAGGACTTCACTGGTGGAGGGTGTGGAATCAGCTATTGAAAACTCACTTTTGTGTCAATGACGCACATTTTTGAACAGTATGTGCACCGCTTTTGAGTTCCATAACACCATTGTCTGTGACGTGGGTCAACCGGCGTTCCGCATGGCAGAACGTTTGATGCCGAAAAGTGGATCAGATGCGGATAATCCGAGAAAGTTCGGCCCCGATGCGTTGCAGAGTCTTGGCCGAATCCGCAGCATGCTGCTCGCGAACGGTAATCGCATTCAGACATGCAAAAGGCTGCCCGGCGCCGAGCTTCAGGGGCACAGCCAAGCCATGCATGTTCTCTTCCACTTGCCCGAAGGTCTGTGCATAGCCAAGTTTGCGCACATCGCGGATCTGCTCGGAATCGGTGGCGCGCTCGGGTTCGGCAGCCTGCAGTGCCAGGCCCGCGGCTCCCTGCGTGATGGGGTGATGCGAGCCTTCGGAAAAAGCAACGTGATAGGTGCCGTGACGTGGCGAGACCACAGCGAGCGCCACCGCGATATCTGCTTCGCGCACCATGAGCGAAACGGTGATGCCCAATTCATCGGCCGTTTCGCCCAGCAAAGGCAAAGCCGTGGTGCGAAGATGCTGGTGACCAGCCGCGGCCAAGGGGAGCAAGCCGGCCGCGCCGCGGTAGCGGCCATCGGATCCCCGGTGCAGCATCTGGGCATCACACAAGGTATTTAGAATCCGGTACGCCACGGTGCGATGCACATCGGCTGCTGCGGCTACCTCAGCGGGAGACAAACCGTCGGCAGCTTCCGTGACCAAGCGGAGGACCGCTAGACCGCGCGCGAGAGTTTGCGACCCTGCGGTACGAGAGGGTGGGGTAGCGTCTTTATTCACGCTCTGATCATGGCACAGACCGGATATGCCGCGCTTCTTGAACGGGAAACCCCGTGTAAACAAGAACACGGCGCTGCAAGGTGCAGCTGCCAGCCGTGGGTTCCTGGATTCGGAAACTTACGCCTTGACGTGTGGCAGCGCAGAAGCCTGCAGGTTTGCGGCGGCAGTTGGACCCCGAAGGGGAAAAGGAGCATGCTAGTAGTTAAATCGACGCCGATTCATATACACCCGAAAGCGGGAATTCACTTGAGTAAAAATACAGCTGCTGAACAATACGAGCTGATTTCAGTTTCAGCGCTGGGCAATGCGGAACGCAACCCGATGAAACCGGGAAAATATGCGGCCAAGCGAATCTTCGCAGGGGAAAAAGCGCAGATTACGGAAATTGCCTTTGACGCGGATGTCGAGCTGAAAGAACATGTAGCCCGCACCCCGATCATCGTCTCGGTCATTGAAGGCAAAATCGAGTTCACCGTAGAAGGGCGCAACTATCCGCTGGCCGTTGGCGGCTGCATATTCGTTGAAGCCAACGTCCTGCATGCGGTGTACGCACGGATTCCGGCGCGCATCACCGTGACTTTCCTCAGCGCGTAGCTTCAAGAACGGAAACGGAAGCCGCCTAGTCTGAGACTTTGCGGCTCCCGTTGCACGCGTAGGCGTCCTACTTCTGCGCAGCCAACTGCACTGCCACGTCCACGATCATGTCTTCCTGACCACCGACGTATCCGGCCTTGCCTACCTCTTCGAGGATGGGGTAGGCAGGAACCCCGTAGCGATCTGCTGCTCGTTCGGCATGGATCAAGAACGAGGAGTACACGCCTGCATAGCCCTGCCTGATCGAGGTTCGATCCATCACCGGCATGCGGGTGATGAATGGCTTGACTACATCTTCAGCAGCAGCCACGACGCCCTGGATATCGACACCAGTCTTGATTTCCAGACGGTCGAATGCGGCCGCCAGAACCCCGGTAGGGGAGTTGCCCGCACCTGCGCCCAGAGCCATCAAGGTGCCATCGATCTGCTTGGCGCCGGCACGCACCGCATACACCGAGTTGGCTACGCCGAAGCTCATGTTCTGGTGGCCGTGGAAGCCAACCTGTGCGTCGCTGCCCAGCTCAGCGACCAGCGCCGAAACGCGGTCAGAGGCATCATCCAGGATCAACGCGCCGGCCGAGTCCACCACGTAAACTCACTGGCACCCTGCATCAGCCATAATGCGTGCCTGCTTGGCAAGTTCTTCGGGGTGATGCGGTGGCTGAGCATCAGGAAGCCTACGGTTTCCATGCCCAGCTTGCGAGCGTGCTGGAAGTGCTGGATCGAAACGTCTGCCTCGGTGCAGTGGGTGGCAATACGGGCTACCGATGCGCCAACTTCATGGGCCTGGTTCAGATCGTGGATGGTTCCAAGCTCTGGCAGCATCAGCACGGCGATCTTCGCCTGCTTGGCCTCGTCCACCGCTGCCTTGACCAAGTCCAATTCTGGGGTCAGCGAGAAGCCGTAGTTGAAGGAGGATCCGCTCAAGCCATCGCCTTGTCCACCGCAGTGCGTGAATCCCGAGAATCCGGAGCAGCAGAACTCATAGGGTTTCTCCTTGAAACACTGGCCGGCATGGGGAAAGTGCCCGATAGCAAATAACGGGCTTTCTTAATCGTCGCGCCATGGGCCAGCATTAGTTAAACATTGGACGATGGTGTGCAAATGCCGGACTCCGCCCGGGCAGGACGCAAGGCAGCAGGCGGGAAGGGTTCGCTGTGCCAATCGAGTCACTGCTGGCCACGTTCCGAGTGCATCGCGGTTCGGGTTCGCCATAGAATGAAACCATGACTGAAATGCGCGATCGCGACCCCGGAGAACTGGTCCAGCCCATCATTCTCCGAATCGACAAGGAAGATCTGTCGAGCGAAGATGAGGGCCTTTCGGCAGTTTCGCGTGCCGCAGTCATCGCGTACCTGCAAGATCCGCACAATCCGGAGTGGCAGCAATGGGCCTCCCAAGCCTTCGCTAAATCGGTGCGCCGTGCGAACCCTAGGATGTTTGCCAAGGTCTTGGAAATGTTCCCCGACCAGATGGTCAGCGAGGTCGGCAAGGCGCAAGCTGTAGGGCTTCCGCCGCTGCCCGCAGCAGACCTGCCCAAGCTCATCGCCAAGCTGCAGGTTTCCGGAACCCAGTTGCCCAAGAGCGAAGAGATTCTGACTTCGAAGGTCAACATTGCCGTCAATGCGTCCTTGGAGATGTCTACCGGCAAGGCAGCAGCCCAGTGCGCCCACGCACTGTTTGCCTGGCTGACTGAATCAGACGGCCAGGGAATCGAAAGCTGGCTCAAGGCCCATGCACCGGTAGGGATCCGCCATCTTCCACGCACGGACTTTGACGCATTGTCGCAACATGCCGTGGGGCCGGTAATCCAGGATGCCGGACGCACGGAAATCGAACCGGGGTCCACCACTGCGTTCGTCTTTATTGACGAGGACTAGGCAGGACGCCTGCTGAGTCTGAAATACTGGACAACACCTTGGGATGAACAGTAGTGCCCGAGTATGGAATCTGGTCTGCTTAATCCTATGGGTGAAAAAGCAGCACAACCGCGGTTCAGTACCGACCGAGAGGCAAACGCCTGGGGCGGGAGAACCGACGGTGAGGGAGCAGAGCATCTGCGTTGGCATCAGCACGTAGCAACGGCTTTGCCAAGTGAACTAGATGGTGCAGTGGCACTGATTGGCTTTTGCTCTGATGCCGGAGTGCTGCGCAACCAAGGGCGAGTCGGCGCGGTTGATGGCCCGGCGGCCCTGCGCACCGCGTTGAGCCCCATGGCTATTCATGAACGCCGTCCCTTGCTGGACCTCGGTGATGTCGTAGTTGAAGGCGATGATCTGGAAGGCGGCCAAAAGCGTTTGGCGCTCGCCGTCGCCCAGGCGCTGGACGCCGGGTCATTGCCGATAGTCCTCGGTGGCGGACACGAAACGGCCTACGGTACAGGAAACGGACTGTTGCGGCATGCAGCTGCCGATACGGCTAAGCGCATCGGTATTCTCAACCTCGACGCGCACTTCGATCTGCGCGAGGAGAAGCAACGCACCAGCGGAACACCCTTCCTTGATTTGGCCAAGGAAATGCAACGCCAGGGCCGCGAATTCCACTACGCCGTGTTGGGTATCAGCCGCCCAGGAAATACCAAAGCGCTCTTCGATACCGCTGATGAGCTCGGCGTGAGCTACCTGCTGGATACGCAGTGCAAGCTGGATGAATCCCAGCGGTTTGTCGCCGGCTTCCTTGAGCAAATTGATCTCTTGTATTTGACTATTGACCTTGATGTCCTGCCTGCCAGTGTTGCCCCGGGAGTTAGCGCACCGGCCGGTTTCGGGGTGCCCTATGAAGTCATTCGCGCGGTGTGCCAGCAAGTTGTGGCTAGCGGAAAACTTGCCGTCGCGGATGTCGTGGAATTGAATCCGCGCTTCGACGTTGACTCCCGGACCGCACGCAGCGCGGCTCTACTGATTTATGAGCTGAGCATGGAATGAGTGCGTCATCGAATTGAATGTTTGACCCCTCGAACATTATCCTGTGTATGAGCGAAGATTCTCGCTTGCGGGTTTCTGCAACGACGCAGGAACAACGCCGAGACGCTCAGGACACGAGGGCAACAAGTAATGATGACAACCGGCAGGCACCGGATAATCCGAACGCTGGCATTGCTGCTGATGCCGATGCTAGTGGCAGTTGGCTGTGCCCGGAACAGCCCGACCGCAGACCAGCCCAGTGCAGATGACCCACGGCCAGTCGTACTGACCACCTTCACCGTGTTGCAGGATATTGCGCAGAACGTCGCCGGTGAGCACCTGCGCGTCGAATCCATTACTCGCCTTGGCGCAGAGATCCACGGTTACGAACCAACCCCGGATGATCTGCGCCGCGCATCGCAAGCCGACCTCATCCTCGATAACGGACTGAATCTCGAAGCTTGGTTCCAACAATTCGTCGCGGATAATGACGCCCCACATGTCACCGTCAGCCAGGGAATCCCGCCCATCGACATCGCCCAAGAAGAAGGTGCCGGGAAACCCAATCCGCATGCGTGGATGAGCCCCCTGAACGTCAAGACATATGTCGATACCATGGCGCAGGCATTCAGCGAACTGGACCCGGAGCATGCGCAGAACTACCGGGAAAACGCCAAGACCTACCAAGCCAAGCTGCAAAAAGTCCACGAGCAACTCGAAACTGAGCTTGAAGAAATTCCAGAACACCAACGCGTATTGGTGACCTGCGAAGGAGCCTTCAGCTACTTGGCCCGGGATACGGGCATGGCCGAAAAGTATCTCTGGGCCGTCAACGCTGAATCACAAGCTACGCCGCGCAAGGTGGCAGCTGCTATCGACTACGTCAGGGCAAACGATGTCCCGGCGGTCTTCTGCGAATCCACGGTATCTGATGCGGCCATGCAACGAGTTGTTGAATCAACCGAGGCCGTCTACGGCGGAACGCTCTATGTGGACTCATTATCGGAACCCGGGGGACCGGTACCGAGCTACTTGGATCTGATTACACATGACACCCAGGCAATCGCCCGTGCATTGAAAGGCCGAACACCATGAACACGAAGTCCAGCGATGCCCTGGCCATTGACGTGTCGGCCGCGACCGTCCACTATGGACCGGTACTGGCCCTGGACAAAGCCAACCTGCAATTGGGCCGAGGACGGGTCTGCGGGCTGGTCGGGATGAACGGCTCCGGCAAATCCACGCTATTCAAAACCATCATGGGGCAGATCAAGCCCGACACCGGAAGCGTGCGCATCAACGGCACCGACCCGCTGCAAGCGCGGAAGAGCGGACAGCTCGCCTACGTTCCGCAAAGCGAAGCGGTGGACTGGAACTTTCCGATCTCGGTACGGGAAGTGGTGATGACCGGACGCTATGGGCAAATGGGCTGGACTAGGCGTGCCAAGAAGAAAGACCACGCCGCGGTGGATGAAGCCCTGGCCCGGGTGGAACTAACCAATTTTGCCGACCGGCAAATCGGCCAGCTTTCCGGCGGGCAGAAGAAGCGCGCGTTTGTTGCGCGATGCATAGCCCAAGGAGCCAGCATCATGCTGCTTGATGAGCCTTTTGCCGGCGTAGACAAGCGCAGCGAAGCGACCATCACCAAGTTGCTGCGCGAAGTCGCCGATGACGGAGGCAGCGTTTTGATCTCAACCCATGACTTGCACGCACTGCCTGAGCTGGCCGATGAAGCGGTGCTCTTGATGCGCAAAGTGCTGATGCACGGGCATCCGGATCAGGTGCTGCAAACCGAAAATCTGGCACTGGCCTTCGGCCTGGATCCTATGAAGCGAGGCGGGGAATGAACCTCATCGAATTACTGGCCGAACCGTTGAGCTACACCTTCATGGTGCGTGCACTGCTGGTAACCATTATCGCCGCCGTGCTGTGTGCAGTGCTTTCCTGCTGGCTGGTGCTCATCGGATGGTCGCTCATGGGCGATGCGGTATCCCATGCGGTGCTGCCGGGTGTGGTGCTGGCCTATATCGCCGGTGCCCCTTTTGCCCTCGGTGCCTTGGTCTTCGGATTCCTGGCGGTGGCCCTGATCGGGGGAGTACGCGACACCACCAAGCTCAAGGAAGACGCGGCCATCGGCATTGTCTTCACCACGCTCTTCTCCATCGGGCTGGTGCTGATCTCGGTCACGCCAAGCCATGTGGATCTGAACCACATCATTTTTGGCAACTTGCTTGGAGTCTCCGCCAGCGACCTATGGCAGGTATTGGTGCTTGGCGCGATCACCTTCGCCATCCTGATTCTCAAGCGCAAAGACTTCACCCTCTATGCCTTTGATCAAACGCACGCGCATGCCTTGGGCATGAGCCCGCGGCTGATCGGGGCGGTGCTTTTGGGGCTATTGGCAATGACCTCAGTAGTTGCACTGCAAGCCGTGGGAGTGATCCTGGTGGTAGCAATGCTGATCATCCCCGGCGCTACGGCGTACCTGCTCACTGATCGGTTCGGGAAGATGCTTCTGCTCGCTCCGGTCCTCGCAGCCAGTGCCGGTATCTTGGGCGTCTACCTCAGCTATTACCTCGATGCGTCGACCGGTGCAATGGTGGTTTTGGCGCAAGCGGCGATCTTTGGAATTGCCTACCTCTTCAGTCCAAAGCAGGGACTCATCGCCACCGCTATCGCCAGCAAGGGACGGCGCAAGGCGCTTGCCGCCAGAGGCTAGAAAACGAAGACAGCGCAAAGAAAGCGGGGATGACTCCCCGCTTTCGCTTGATCTGGCTCAGGCACGCCAGCGCAATTTGCCCTTGGCATCGGCCTTGCAGGTGTAGTACTTGCCGGCCTTGGATTTGCCGCGCTTTCCCTTATCCGCAGCCTTGCAATAAGCGCCGGGATGCACCGTGCCCTTGACGACGGACGGCGCCTTGTTCGTATTCTTCTTCGGCGATGCCTTGGGCGTTGAACCGGCAGGCTTGATCGTGGTGACCTTTGCGGCCTTCTGGTTGCGGCAGGTCTTCAGCACCTTGGACATGGCCGTCTTCTCAGCCTTGGTCACCGACAGCGCGTATTTCTTCTTGACGCTGATCTGGGTTGCGACGTACTGGCAGCGGAAGGACTTGTTCTTCGGTAGCCATTCAGCCGTGTTCTTGTCGCCCTTTTGACGATTGGCCGAAGCACTTGCGGCCATCAAGTTCAACGGGTCATTGGCCAGCGCTTGGCGCTGGGTCTGGGACAGCTTCTGGCCACCCGAGATCCACGCATTCTTCAGCGACACCACATGGTCGATATCGACGCTGCCGGACTTGACCTTCCAGTTGATCTTCTTGCCGGTGTAGCGGTCATGCAGGGTGCCCGAAGCTACGGTGCACTTCTTGCGGTCCTTGAACTTCACCTTGGACATGTCTCGGGACAAGGTGTCCTGGCGTTCATCGCATTTGTCCTTGTCGAAGTCCTTCCACCCATTGCCGAACTTCTTGTTCCGGTTGTACCCGGTGGCCGCCGCCTTGCCCTTGACCGGAAGGCTCTTGAGCATTGCGGTGGCTTTGGGGCCCTTGAGCTTTGCACCAGGGTTGACCTTCTTGCTGCTGGTGGCTGCCCGCTCTACGAGCAATGGCTGATCGGTTGCCAGCAGTTCTGGAGCCTGAGCGATCTGCGTATTCGATAGTGCAGAAGGTTCTGCTGGTGCGCTGCATCCAGCGAGCACCAAAACTGCCGCGCAGAGCGCAGCGAAAAGTTTGCGTGGCAAGGTGATGTCTTTCAGGAAAGCGAGAGTTTCAGCGAGAACCAGAGATGCTGCAAGGTACCCCCATGTAAAACTTGTACATTGCAGTATCCCTAGCTATTCATTACTGTAAGCCATGTCCCGGACATTTGGCTGGCTCCGTCCTGTAAGACTCGACGCTAATGGGTGCCGGCCGCTGCTGAAGACGAGCAGGAAAAGTTGTTCAGGGCGCTGCGGAGACCCAGATGGCGGCCGCGGCACAAGAGCCGAGACGCAGGGTTTCGCCAGTTGAAGCGACTTCCACATTCACCGTTTCGGAGAATTTCTCACCGGCGGTCACGTGCAGCTGTGCGCCGACAATGATGCGGTGATCGGAAAAGTACTGCAGCAGCTGCGAATCATCATCTGCAATGCGTTCGACTAGCACGTGGGCCTCATCGCGGGCGTCGCCCAAATTGAAAGCCTGCGGGATGGAAATCCGGCCCTCGGCGGTCGGTATCGGGTCGCCGTGCGGATCGCGGGTGGGGTGTTCGAGCAAATTGTCGATGCGCTCGATCATGAAGTCGGAGACTGCGTGCTCCAAGCTTTCGGCCTCGTCGTGCACCTGGTCCCAGCGGTAGCCGAGCATCTGCACGAGGAATGTTTCGATCAGGCGGTGGCGGCGCACCATGGTGACTGCATACTCGCGACCCAACTCGGTGAGCGTCACGGCCCCGTAGGGCGCGTGGTCAAGCAGGCCTTGCTGGCGTAGTTTGCTCAGCGCGCCGGAAACGGTAGAAAGCTTCATGCCCGACTTGTTGGCGATGATGCTGGCGGTTACCGGATCTGCGGACCATTCGTTGAGACCGAAAATGATCTTGAGATAGTTCTGCGCGCTATCTGAAAGCTGGTTGACCGACACATTTCCCATCTTAGCGATAAAGCCTGTGCCCGTATCCAGAGGTGGAAAAAGCACTTGCCAAGACCGGGTTTAAATCTTACTTATTCTGGGATTTGCGCGACCTGATTCCCAAACGAGCAAGTCACCGGGCAATGAATCGAAATACTTGATCAGGGACTATTCTGCTCCCGCTCAGCGCGTATTGACTTTGGAATCTTTGTGGGGAAAACTGTGTAATCGATTCCATGGAATCGATTACACAGTAAGCAAAGGGGCTTATCACCATGACCGCTGTCACCATCAAAGATGTGGCACTTGCAGCCGGAGTATCCTCCGCCACTGCTTCACGCGTTCTCTCTGGCCACCCCGCCACCTCGGCCGCTTCCCGCGAAAAGGTCCAGGCCGTCGCCAAGGAATTGGGCTTCGTTCCCAACGCCCAAGCCCGGTCCCTGCGCTCCACCAAAACCGACACCATCGCGCTGCTGATTTCCGATGTGCGCAACCCCTACTTCTCTGATCTAGCCCATGCTGTCGAGCAGCAAGCCCATGCCGCAGGAATGATGACTTTCATCGGCAACGCCAACGAGGACAGCGAACAGCAAGACCAATTCCTGGCCGCCATGCTTTCGCGCCGAGTGGACGGGTTGATTGTCGTTCCGCAGGGCCTGGATGAAGACGCCGACCGGCCAAGCCAGATGATGCAGCGCATCGTTTCCTCCGGAACTCCGCTGGTCTTCGTGGACCGCACCCTGCCGCAGCTGAACATTCCCTCCATTACCGCCTCCAGCACCAAGGCGCTGGAAGAGGCCATCGGGAAGCTGAAGAGCCTGGGCCACACCAGCATCGCTTTCCTCGGCGGCCCGGACCACGCATCCACCGCCCGCGAACGCCACAGCGCCTTCGACCAAGCAATGGTGGCCAACGGACTGGAAATCAATCCTGCGCTGCACTTTGCCGGCGACTTCCGCGCCGCCTCCGGTGCCCAAGGTGCCCGCTGGCTGCTGGAGCACGAATTGGCACCTACCGCTGTGGTCATCGCCGATGCGCCGATGGCCATTGGCGCCTTGACCGTGTGGCGGCAAGCCGGCATCCGGATCGGCCAGCAGCTCTCGGTGATCACTTTCGATGAGGTGGACGCGATGCTCATGCATGATCCGCCAATTGCCACGATCAGTCATGACCTGACCGCAATGGGCCGGGCGGCAGTGGCGGCACTTCAAGCCGCCATGGCCGGGAACACCCCGGAACCCCAAGAATTCACCAGCCGATTCACCGCACGTGAGTCGCTGGCCCCAACGCAAGCCACCACCGGCGCATAGGTGAGGATGGAAGGAACGAGAATGAGTAATGACGCTCTGCTGGTCCTGGACAAGGTCTGCAAGTCCTTCGGCCCGGTACAGGTAATCGATGAGGTCACCGTCGAGGTGCACGCCGGCAAGGTCTCGGTACTGCTCGGCGAGAACGGCGCAGGCAAGTCCACGCTGATCAAGATGATCGCCGGCGTGCACGAACCGGACGCCGGCCGGATCCTGATGGATGGCAACGCGGTGAAGATCCCGAACACCAAGGCCTCCGAGGCATTGGGCATCGCCACCATCCACCAGGAACTGAACCTGGTGCCTTCGATGACCATCGCCGAGAACATCACCCTGGGCCGGGTGCCGCGCAAATTCGGCATCATCAACCGCCGCGCCATGCGCCAGATCGCGCGCGAGGCCATGGACAAGCTCGGACTGAACCTGGATGTGAATACCCCAGTGGGCGAGCTCGGCCTTGCCCAGCAGCAGCTGGTTGAAATTGCCAAGGCACTGAGCCTGGACGCTCGCGTGCTGATCCTCGACGAGCCCACCGCGGCGCTGACTAAGGCCGAAATCGCCCATCTGTTCTCGGTAGTCAACACGCTGAAGGCGCAGGGCGTGGGCATGGTCTTCATCAGCCACCACCTCGATGAGATCGCGGAAATCGGCGACTTCGTCAACGTGTTGCGCGACGGCAAGTTCATCGCCACCGTTCCGGCGGACACCGACGAGAACGAACTGGTGCGCCTGATGGTCGGCCGCGACATCGACGCGCAGTTCCCTCGGGTAGCCACGCAGCCAGGCGACGCACCGTTGCTCAGCGTCGAGAAGCTGTCCGAAGGCATGCTCAAGGACATTTCCTTGCAGGTCCGTCCCGGCGAAGTTGTCGCGCTGGCCGGACTGATGGGCGCCGGACGCACCGAGCTGATCCGCGCGATCGCCGGAGCAGACAAGTACGCAAGCGGCACCGTGAAGGTAGCGGGCAAGAAGCTGGCCAGCTTCGATGTGGCCGCGGCGACCCGCGCCGGCATCGGGCATGTGCCTGAAGACCGCAAGACCCAGGGCCTGGTCCTGGACGCATCGGTGGCCGAGAACATCGGCTACGCCACCATGGCCGCCACCGCCAAGAACGGCCTGGTGGACCGCAAGGGACAGAAGGCCCGCGCCCAGCAGGTCGCCGAACGACTGCGCATCCGCATGGGCAATATCGACCAGCCCATCCGCTCGCTATCCGGAGGCAACCAGCAGAAGGCTGTCTTCGGCCGCTGGTTCACCGCAGGAGCCAAGGTACTGCTGCTTGATGAACCAACCCGCGGCGTGGATGTCGGCGCGAAGGTCGAAATCTACGAATTGATCAATGAGATCACCGCCTCCGGAGGCTGCGTGTTGATGGCCTCCAGCGAACTGCCCGAAGTGCTGGGCATGTCCGACCGCGTCCTGGTCATGAGCCAAGGACGCATCGCCGGGGAACTGGCCACCGAAGAAGCAACCCAGGACGCCATCATGTCCCTGGCCGTCAGCAATGTGCACCGCGAAGAAGAAATGGGAACCGAGTAATGAGCAGCGTAGCTACTGCCCCGAAGAAGGGCTTTGATTTCAAGGCATTCCTTGCCAATAATGGAGCGCTGGTTGGCCTGGTCATTCTATGCCTGGCCCTGTTCATCGCCACCCCGCGCTTCTTGACCGGACCGAACCTGCTGAACATCGGCATCCAGGTCTCCACCATCGCAGTGATGGCCTTCGGCATGACCTTCGTGATCGTCGCCGCCGGCATCGACCTCTCGGTCGGATCGGTTGCAGCGCTCTCGGCCATGGGCTCCTCCTACGCCATCACCACCGCAGGGCTGCCCGACGGGCTGTCCATCCCGATCGGACTGGCCGTCGGCGCGCTGTGTGGCTGGGTCACCGGTGCAATGAGCGCCTACGGCAAGCTGCCCACCTTCATCGCCTCGCTGGCGATGCTCACCGTGGTGCGCGGGCTGACCCTGGTCATCTCCGATGGCCGTCCGATCTCCACCAGCTCCTCGGTATCCTGGCTGGGCGGCGACCTGGGCCCGATCCCAGTGCCGATCCTGATCCTGCTAGTCTCCGGCCTGCTCGCCGCATTCGTCTTGAACCGCACCGTCATCGGCAAGAACGCCTTCGCCGTGGGCGGCAACACCGAAGCTGCACGCCTCTCGGGCATCCCGGTCAAGCGCGTGCTGGTCACCGTATTCGTGATCTCCGGCGTCTTCGCGGCGCTGTCGGGCATGATCCTGGCCGGCCGCCTGGACTCGGCGCAGCCAACCCTGGCCTCGGGCTATGAGCTTGATGCCATCGCAGCTGTGGTCATCGGCGGCGCATCGCTCTCCGGCGGCGTGGGACGCATTTCCGGCACCCTGATCGGTGCCCTGGTCCTGGCAGTCATCCGCAACGGCCTGAACCTGCTCTCGGTCTCTGCCTTCTGGCAGCAGGTCGTCATCGGCGCCGTTATCGCGATCGCCGTGGGCTTCGACGTACTGCGCCGCAAGAACGTCAAGCACTAGATTTTCCATTCCTAGTAATCAGCAAAACAACATCAGTTCAAAGGAGAACCCCATGAAGAACATCCTGCGCAAGACCGCTGCCGTTACCGTTGGCCTGTCCCTGATGGCCGGCCTGGCTGCCTGCAACCGCGGCACCGACGCCGAAGCCGGCTCGGCCACTTTGGCAGTATCCACCCTGAATAACCCATTCTTCGTCGACCTGCGCGACGGTGCCCAGGCTGAAGCCAAAGCACAGGGCATCGAGCTGTCCGTTGTCGACGCACAGAACGACTCCGCAACCCAGGCCAACCAGCTGGCCACCGCAGCCACCAACGGCTCGGCAGGCCTGATCATCAACGCCGTGGATACCGAAACCGCTGAAGCCGGCCTGGCACCAGTGGTCGAAGCAGGCCTGCCAATCGTGGCCGTTGACCGAACCGTAGGCGACACGAAGGTCGCTTCCTTCGTGGCTTCGGATAACGTGGCCGGCGGCGAGCAGGGCGCCAAGGCACTGGCTGAGGCACTGGGCGGCAAGGGCAAGATCATCGTGCTCGAAGGCGTACCAGGCGCTTCGGCAACCAATGAGCGCGGTGAAGGGTTTGAAAAGGGCCTGGCCGAGTACAAGGACATCGAAGTTGTCTCCTCGCAGACCGCTAACTTCGACCGTGCCGAAGCACTGGACGTAGTCACCAACCTGATGCAGGCCAACCCTGATGCAACCGGCGTGCTGGCCATGAACGATGAAATGGCATTGGGTGCCATCCAGGCACTGGGTGCAAAGGCCGGCAAGGACGTGAAGGTTGTCGGCTTCGACGGCACCGAAGACGGCTTCAAGGCTGTTGAAGACGGCACCCTGGTCGCCACCATCGCGCAGAACCCAGCCGAGCTGGGCAAGCAGTCGGTGCAGATCCTGGCCAAGGCCATCAAGGGCGAAGAAGTAGAAGCCAACGTCCAGGTTGCCGTGGACACCGTTGATGAAAAGAACATCGCCGAGTACGCAGGCGAGTAATCTGCCCTTAGCGGCAGCTACGCAGTACACCGGCACCCATCGGCCGCCGGGATTGGGACAAAGAAGGAAGAACATCATGCAGCAGGACATCCAGGTCACCATCGTGGGCTCAAGCAACGTGGACATCACCGCGTTGATGGCCCGCCTGCCCGGCCCGGGCGAAACCGTGCTGGCAGATTCCTACCAGCTCTCACCCGGCGGCAAGGGCGCCAACCAGGCCCTGGCCGCGCAGCTGGCCGGTGCCGCCACCGAATTCATCGGCGCCGTGGGCAACGACTCGCACTCCGCGATTGCCCTGGGCCAGCTCGAAGACGCAGGCGTGAAGCTGGATCGCGTAGCCCGCACCGAACAGCCAACCGGCGTGGCCATCATCCAGGTGGATTCCGCCGCGGAGAACTCCATCGCGGTGGTCTCCGGCGCCAACTCCACGGTCACCGCCCAAGCGGTGCAGGGCGCCGGAGCCATCGAGGGCATCCTGGTGCTGCAAGGTGAAATCCCTGCCTCGGGCATCAAGGCCGCCATGGACGGCGCTACGCAGCGCATCGTGCTGAACCTGGCACCGGTCATCGAGCTGGACCGCGAATACCTGCTCAAGGCCAACCCGCTGGTGGTCAATGAGCATGAGGCCGCACTGATTTTGCAGCAGCTTGATGGAAGCGAAACCATGTCCACCGAAGCTGAGCCAGTTATTGCGCAAAAACTCATGGCTCATGGCTTGGCATCCTTGGTCATCACCCTGGGGGCTAACGGCTGCTTGGTAGCTGAGCAGGGTTCGGGCATTCAGCAGCTTCCTGCAGTCAAGGTCAAGGCAGTGGACACCACCGGTGCCGGCGACGCGTTCACCGGCGCCGTAGCTGCACGTCTGGCAAATGGCGATGACTTGGTGCAGGCCGCAGAATTCGCCGGCAAGTTCGCCGCCCTGACCGTGCAGGCCCATGGCGCACAGGCTTCCTACCCGCGTTCCCTCCAGAACCTTTAAGACCCCCTTTTCGAGCAAGCCCAAAGGACGCCTTCGTGCTGAAATCCGAAATTCTCAACGCCCCGCTGCTTGGCGCCTTAGCCAAGTGCGGGCACACCGACACTGTGGTGATTGCCGACTGCGGCCTGCCCATTCCCCAGGGCCCGATGGTCGTTGACCTTGCCTTCATCCAAGGCCTGCTGAGCTTCGAACAGGTCTTGGAAGTGCTGGCCCGCAACATGGTCATCGAGCGCAGCAACTTGGCCGCCGAAGCCAAGGACGGTCCGGTCCAGGATCTGTGCAGCGCCAACGGCCTGGATCCGCAGTTCATCACCCATGAGGAACTGAAGGCCGAACTGCCCAAGGCCAAGATCATCATCCGCACCGGGGAAGCAACCCCGTACGCAAACGCGATCCTGCACTGCGGGGTAGCCTTCTAGGAAACCGCAGATCGCGAATCGGCGCTGGAATTCTCCAGCGCAGTTTCGCGTGCCTTTGGCCTCAGGCTGGCACCCAGCGGCAGATCTTGGCGCGGGCAAGGCAAGAGCCGCGAAGCGTTCTGCACCTTCTAGAATGGTTTGCATGAATCGCAAAGATGGGCAGGAACAGGAAGCCATCTCCCGCGTCGCGCCCGAAGCAGGGCTGCTGCTTGGGGCGGGTCGAGCAATCTTGCTGCAGCTGGCCCACCCGCAAATTGGCCGAGCCATCGCCGAGCACTCGGACTTCGCAGCCAATCCGCTCAGCCGGCTGATCCACACCCTGAGCTATATCTATGCCCTGAGCAACGGAACCGCAGCACAACAGCGCACCATCATCGCCTATGTGGATGCCGCGCACCGGCCAGTGCGCGGAACTCGGGATCCGCGCAGCGGCGAACCGGCCTATTCTGCCTTGGATCCGAAACTCCAGTTATGGGTGGCGGCCACGCTTTATGACTCGGCCCGCGTCATCGCCGGACAGATCTTGGATGAGAAAGTACAAGACCAAGAAGAGCTCTATTTGCAGTACGCGAGGCTGGGTAATGCCTTGCAGATGCCAGCTGATTGGTGGCCGGAGAGTCTCACCGCATTCAGCAGATATCTTGCCCAGATCGAACCATCGCTGCGAGTCACCGAACAAACCCGGGCACTGGCCGATGAGCTGTTCGCCGGACGCAGCGCTCCATGGTGGATCCGCATCGGCTTGCCGCTGATGCGTGACGTCACCATTGCCCAACTTCCCGCCTTAGTGCGTGAGGACTTCGGCTACGAGCTGACCGCGGGCATCCAGAAACGCAATGCCCGAGTAATCCGCGTAGTCCGGTTGGCAACGAAAATCTGTCCCAAGTTCATCAGGCATGCACCGATGCGCTTGATGCTCAGGCATATCCAGAAGATGGCTTGAGACGCAAGCAGTCAGCTCTGTACTTGCTCCGCTCGGCGCGGAAGCAACAGCCGAGGCAAAACCAGTAGCAAGAACAGCGTCACCACGGTCAGACCGCCACCGACCCAAGCAGCGATGTGCCAGCCGAAGAGCACCTGCAGCACAAACCAGACACAGCCGGAGACCAGCAATCCCACTCCGATGCCGACGATCTTCAAAATAATATGTCCCAGGCTCACGGTTTGTTCCTTGAGCCGTTGCCCGAAGAAGTACCGGTGCACGGCGACCGGCGTAATCATGAGCAAAATTAGCAGGGTCGCGGCCACGAGCAACACGATGTACACCACTTCATCGACGGTGCCCAGAATTTCGAATCTGGCTTGGAAGGGCAGAACGACTAAGAACGCGGCCAGGACTTGCACTCCGGTTTGCATGACACGTAATTCCTGGAGCAGTTCATTCCATTGGCGGTGGGCAGCACCATCGCTGGTGTCGGGGTGAGAGCGGGTGATCATGATCTTTCTCCTTGGCACAGGACCAGCAGGCAGCTGGTGCCTCCGGTGGACTCAGACTATGCCAAGCAACAGTGAAGCAGGCAAGAGGCTCCTAGTCGGCATCAAGCTAAATCGTCGGTGCCCGGCAGTACATTGGTAAATCCAGCTGCAGCCGAATGAGGGAGGAAGAGATGCAACAAGATCACTTCACAGGTGGAAACTTAGATGTCTGGTCCATGCCCAGCGCCGGAATGTCCTGGTGCGAATGCGGTCAGGACCATGAGCTCACAGCAGCCATCGTGTACAAATTCATTGTGGAAGCAGGCTATGAACCGCGCCAGCGATTGACGCATGGACAGCTGGCGGATGTCATTGCCTACGTATGGAAATACTCTGAGGTTTGCCGTTTTTTCCATCTTGCTGTGGAACAGGCAGCCAAGCTGGTCCACGGGAAGGTGGATAAGACCTATCCTTTGGGCCATAGCGTCGACATCATCGGCTACTTCTCGAAAACTTGGCAGGGTTGCCCCGACGCCGCCTGCCAAGGCGGGGAATCATGAAGGATCTCTGAGTCCAATTGAGCCGATGCGTCATGGACGTATAGTGTGAGGAAGATGAACAGCTTTGCACGGGAAGAGGGTAAGGGCCGGCACGATGGTTTCATCCATGTGCGTGGAGCCAACGAGAACAACCTGCAGAACGTTGAAGCGCGTATTCCGCGCGATTCCATTGTGGCCTTCACCGGTGTTTCAGGTTCGGGGAAATCATCTTTGGCTTTCGGCACCATTTTTGCTGAGTCCCAGCGGCGATTCCTCGAATCTGTAGCTCCCTACGCGCGTCGACTCATCGCCCAGGGCCACACTCCCAAAGTCGAATTCATTTCCGGCTTGCCACCCGCGGTGGCCTTGCAGCAACGCCGTGGTGCCGCCAGCTCCCGGTCAACGGTGGGTACACTGACCACCCTTTCCAATTCGGTGCGCATGCTGTTTTCCCGTGCTGGTTCATATCCGCAAGGCGCACCGCGGCTGGACTCCGATGCGTTTTCCACCAACACCGCTGTTGGTGCATGCCCAGTGTGCCATGGAGTGGGAACAGTGCATTCAGTCAGCGAGAAGTCGCTGGTTCCCGACCCGACCTTGAGCATCCGCGACGGGGCCATAGCCGCCTGGCCGGGTGCATGGCAGGGCAAGAACCTGCGCGATATCACCACGCACCTCGGCTACGACATCGATGTCCCGTTCCAAACCTTGCCTGAAGAAACCAGGCAGTGGCTGTTGTTCACCGAGGACCAGCCGGTAGTTGAGGTAACACCTGAGCGCGACCGCGTTGCCAAGCCATACAAGGGGCGGTTCTGGAGTGCCGAACGCTATGTGCGACATACGGTGGCCACCTCGAAGAGCGAAAATCTGCGGGCCAAGGCTTTGGCCTTCATGCATTCGCAGGACTGCCCGGAATGTGCTGGCACCGGGTTCCGCCCAGATGCACTGCAAGTCAGCTTTTCCGGGCTGAATATCTCCGAATTCAATGCCAAGCCATTGCAATTCTTAGCTGAGCTCTTGCGTCCCTTCGCCGTTCCAGCCGAAGAAGAAGCCCAGGCAGAAGTCATCAGCACCATCAGCACGGACTTGCTGGCCAGAATCGAAGTACTGGTGGAACTTGGATTGGGCTACCTCAGCCTGGATCGATCCACCCCGACCTTGTCGCCTGGTGAAATGCAGAGATTGCGCATTGCCACCCAGCTGCGGGCAGGACTGTTCGGCGTGATCTATGTGCTCGACGAGCCTTCGGCAGGGTTGCACCCAGCCGATGTGCAGCCGTTGATCGAAGTGCTTTCCGCGCTGAAGGCGGAAGGCAACTCGGTGTTCGTCGTGGAGCACAATATGGATGTTGTCAGCCGTGCCGAATGGATTGTGGATGTCGGGCCGGGTGCCGGCAGCGGTGGCGGACAGGTGCTCTATAGCGGTGAAGTTCAAGGACTTGCACAGGTCGAGAGGTCAGTGACGCGTAGATTCCTGGAACCCGGACCAGCTCCGCACCGAGAATTGCGCACAGCCAAGGAATGGCTGGAACTGGATGGCGTGAACCTGCACAACTTGGTAGATGTTCATGCTTCCTTCCCCTTGGGCACCTTCTGCTCGGTGACCGGTGTCTCCGGTTCGGGAAAATCCAGTCTGGTGTCCGTTGCCTTGGCGCAAGGTGCTGGGGGATTGGCGTTGGCTGAGTCCGAAGAACAGGAGGATGCCGCGCAGCGTGCGGTGATTGCCCAAGCGCGAGGCGCGGAACAGGTCAACCGCGTGGTCCTGATGGATCAGAAGCCCATTGGGCGAACCCCGCGGTCAAACGTGGCCACGTATACGGGCTTGTTCGACGCGGTGCGCAAGGCGTTTGCCGAGCTGCCGCTGTCCAAGGAACGCGGCTACAGCGCTGGACGGTTCTCGTTCAACGTCGCAGGCGGCCGGTGTGAAAATTGTCTGGGCGAGGGCTTCTTGGAGATCGAGCTGCTGTTCCTGCCAGGTACTTATGGGCCATGCCCGCAATGCCACGGCACCCGCTACAACCAGCAGACACTTGAAGTTGAATATGCCGGGAAGAACATTGCCCAAATCCTGGAGCTGAGCGTCAATGAAGCCGAAGAATTCCTAGCGGATATTCCCGCCGCTGCCCGGGCCTTGGCCACGCTGCGGGAAGTTGGCCTTGGATACCTGCAACTGGGGCAACCGGCCACTGAAATGTCTGGCGGCGAGGCCCAACGCATCAAGCTGGCTACCGAGCTGCAACGCCAGCGCCGTGGGCATACCCTCTACCTGCTCGATGAGCCAACCACCGGACTGCACCCAGCGGACGTGCAACTGCTGATTTCGCAGTTGCAACAACTCGTTGACCAGGACAATACCGTGATTGTCGTGGAGCACCATATGGATGTGGTGGCCGCTAGCGACTGGGTGATAGACCTGGGGCCTGCCGGCGGGGACGGCGGCGGACGGATTGTCGCTGCTGGAACACCTGCCCAGGTGGCGCAAAACGAGGCCAGCCGAACCGCGCAATATCTTGCGCGTCGACTGGCCTCGTAGCCGCAGTTCTAGTCGCTGTGCAGCAGTGCGTGCGGAGGAGTCTGCACGCCTTCTGCCACTGCTTCTGCAGGATCATCTCCGAGGTGGATGATCTTGTTATCGGCATCCACATGCACTACCGAAGGAACGTAGTTGCGGGCTTCTGCATCTTCCATCTGCGCGTAGCTGATCAAGATCACCAAGTCGCCGGGGTGCACCAAGTGCGCGGCGGCACCGTTGATGCCAATGACACCGCTGCCTGGCTCGCCGGCAATAGTGTAGGTCTCCAGGCGTGCGCCGTTGGTGATGTCCACGATGCTCACTAGTTCTCCAGGCAGGATATCCGAGGCTTCGAGCAGCTCGGAGTCCACGGTGACCGAACCTACGTAGTGCAGGTCCGCCTGGGTGACAGTTGCCCGGTGGATCTTGGACTTGAACATGGTGCGTTGCATTAGCCGATTCTTTCACACGAGGTATGGGGTTTCCCGGTATCCAAGTTTACGCCTCTTGTTCGAATCTTCTCGAGCTGCGCGAACCAATGCGCATGTATGGGTTGAATCCCTAGTTGGGCAGGTGGGCTTGGAGCACGCGATGAACCTGGCCGGTGGCCAGCAATTCGTCGGCGGCTTCCAGCTCAGCGGAAAGGAAACGGTCTTCGCCCGGGCCTTGGACCTTGGTGCGCAACAGCTCCAGAACATCCGAGGTTGCCGGGCCTGGCTGCAATGGCTTGCGCAGGTCCAAAGCGCGGCCGGCGATCAGCATTTCAACGGCCAGGATGCGGCGCAAGTTGGCAACCGAGGTGCGCAGCTTGCGTGCTGCATGCCAGCCTAGCGAAACGTGGTCTTCTTGCATGGCCGAGGATGGGATGGAGTCCACGCTGGCCGGAACAGCCAAGCGCTTGTTCTCTGCGACCAAACCCGCCTGGGTGTATTGGGCGATCATCATGCCCGAGTCCACGCCCGGATCATCAGCAAGGAAGGCTGGCAGGTCGCGGGAACGCGCAGGGTCCAGCATACGGTCGGTACGGCGCTCTGCGATGGATCCCAGATCAGCCACGGCGATGGCCAAGAAGTCCAAGACGTACGCCACCGGGGCACCGTGGAAGTTGCCGTTCGAGGTGACTTCGCCAGAGGGCAGCACGACCGGGTTATCGATGGTTGCTGCCAGTTCGCGGGTCGCAACCAAGCGGGCGTGTGCGATGGTGTCGCGTACCGCCCCGGTGACCTGCGGGGAGCAACGCAGCGAGTAGGCGTCCTGAACGCGGCCATCGCCTTCGCGGTGCGAAGCGACGATAGGGGAGTCGGCAAGGAAGGCAAACATATTTGCTGCGCTGCGGCCCTGTCCCGGGTGTGGGCGCAGCGGCTCATGCAGCTGCGAACGGAAGACCTGATCGGTGCCCAGCTGGGCTTCAACGCTCATCGCAGCGGTGGCATCAGCAATGTCGGTGAGCTCTTCTAAATCAGCAAGGGCCATCAGCAACTGGCCGAGCATGCCGTCGGTGCCGTTGACCAGTGCCAGCCCTTCCTTCTCAGCCAGCTCCACAGGGACCAGTCCCGCTTCAGCAAATAGCTCGGGAACCGGGCGCTGCACGCCATCACGGTCCGTGGCCTCGCCTTCACCCATCAGTACCAGGGCGCAGTGGGACAGTGGTGCCAGATCTCCGGAGCAGCCCAGCGAACCGTATTCGCGCACTACCGGAGTGATCCCCGCATTGAGCAGTCCAACCATTGTTTCCAGAACTACCGGGCGCACGCCGGTGCGGCCCGAAGCCAAGGTCTTGGCGCGCAGGAACATCAGGGCGCGGACTACTTCGCGTTCAACGGGGTTTCCCATGCCAGCCGCGTGCGAACGGATCAGCGACCGCTGCAGCTTGGCGCGGTCTTCAGGAGCGATATGGCGGGTGGCCAACGCGCCAAAGCCGGTGGAGATGCCGTAGACCGGGGTGTCGGCTGAAGCCAGCGCATCGATATGCGCGCGGACACTGGCCAGCTCTGCGAGCACCTGCGGCGCAATATTGATCTGTGCCTCGTGCCGGGCTACCGCGATGACGTCATCGGCGGTGGCGCCTGCTAGGTCCAGGGTCACCTGAGGGGAAGTAGCCATGATTCTCAATCCGTTCTCTGCACTGCAAGGAGGTCTTTAGTCTCCATTGTTCGGGAGAACAATTTGATTCGTTACTGTAATCCACACCAACTGTCTGAAATGACAGACAAAGATCTCCGGATAAAGAAGAACGGCCGTGATTGCGACTTTGCCGCAGCAGGACCATTCAAAGCTCGGGGACTTAGAAGGTGATGCCTTCGAAGGCACCTTGGCCGAATTTGTTGGACGAACCGTTATCGGTGACCTTGGTGTTCTCATTGAGGGAAGCCGCGGAATTGCCGACACCGCTGAAGGTCACCTGCTTGATGTTCTTCACCGCTGCAACGTTCCCAATACCGGTGATCTCAAGGTTCGTGATGTGCGGGGCAATGATCATGTTCGCCGTGCCGGAGATACTCACGTTCTTGCAGTTGCCGACAAGCTTAAGCGTCAGACCCATCTCGACGATGTCCATGCCATCGGTGCACTTGGTCTCGGTGGCCTCTGTTTCGAGGAAATCATAGACGGACTGGAATGAGCTGTCCGCAGGTGCCTTGGGAACATTGGGGCTCGCGGTCGAGACGCCTTCTGAAGCCTTGGGGCTTGGCGTGACACTGCCTTCGACAGGTCCGGAATTCTCCGGCTGTGAGGCATTGGAGCTAGAAGCTTCCGTCGGTTCCTCTGCGCTCTCGATGCTCATGCAGCCAGCCAATGAAACGGCCAGTAGTCCTGCTGCGAATGGAGCAGCGCCAAGTCTGGTGATTTTTGAGAACATTTTCTTCCTGTCTTCCCCGGTGTCCCGCAAAACCAGCGGCATGGGACTTGCTTCCATTCTCCGCTGTCTAGGGAGAAAATGCACAAAACAGGTGAGTGAAAAGACGCTCGTTAGCGCTGGCTGGAAGCTACCGCCATGCGAACGCAAAGCAGGTTTCAAGTTCTGGTGCTTGATTGAGAACAGGCCTATCCCGTGCGAATCAGTATGAAAGCGCGTTGACCGCGCCTTCACCCCCGACGTATCGGGGGTGAAGCGACGGCGTTGTGTTGAGCTAAAACTACGTTGACTCGTGTGAAGCCAACCAGCACGTAGCCTCGGTTGAAAATGGCGAATGGGCTAGGGGCTAGAAGCCTTCGTTCTGTTCCGATTCGCCGAAGTCTTCTTCGATTCCTCCGCCGAAGTTGCCCTGTTCGGACTGCTGGGAGTTGTTGTAGCTGTCCTGTTCCTGGTCTCCGCTGAAGTTGCCCTGTTCGGACTGCTGGGAGTTGTTGTAGCTGTCCTGTTCTCCACCGCCACCGAAGGACTGTTCGTTTGCGCCAGATGATCCCTGACCCTGGCTCTCAAAACCGCCATGGTCTTCAGCTTCGTTGTTGTTGAAGTTACCGAACTGCTCGTTTGCGTTCTGCTCAGACATGTTGTCCTCCGTTGGGTGATCGGTGGATCTTGACGTCACCCACGCTATGCACCGTGATAACTGTCGAACAAGGAATAGTGGGCCTTAATCGGGTTCTCTGAGCACCTGGCAATCCAGGATTTGCATAGTGTTCACGATTCTTGGAGGTTTGCGGAATGCGTTTGGAAGTGACCCTCAAATGCAAGAGACCTTTCGGAATTCTCGGCATGAAGCAGGGGAGTACGAAAACCTCCAGATGCCTGCCAACAATTGCCTGGAAAAGTAGGCGCGCGGAGGTTCAGCAGAGATCTCACACGTTCGTTCACAATGCTTGGGCTGCCACTGTCTTGCCGGGCCAACTCAGTACTACCTGTGTGTTGCCCGAAAGAAATGGCCGGCGGATCGGAATCATGGGTCCAAGTAGATAGTGTCGGAATCAGGACACAAAGATGTCGTGCCCCAAGCGTCCAGAACAACGTAAGGAGAAGCAATGGCCAGTTCGAAGAAAACTCCAGCAAAGAAAACCGATCGCGAAAACGCAGAAAACGGTTTCGTGGCTCCAGAAGTGTTGCGCGAGTCCTTGCAAACGGTGCTTATCCAGCTGCTGGATCTGCAACTGGTAGGCAAGCAAATCCACTGGAATGTCGTCGGTCCCAACTTCCGCGACCTGCACCAGAACCTTGACGAAATCGTGGACATCGCACGCCGCGGTTCGGACGAAATTGCGGAGCGAATGCGCGCCTTGCACGCTACCCCGGATGGGCTGGCAGCGACGGTAACGAAGTACACGAAGCTCGAGCAGCCGGTGAATACCGAAATCCTCACCACCAATGCAGTGGACATGGTGGTCAAGGCCCTGCAGACCACCGTGGCGGTTATGCGCGAAGTCCACGATCCAGTGGACGAGGCGGATCCAACCACCGCCGATATCCTGCACCAGTACATTGCAGATCTGGAGCAGCAGGCCTGGTTCATCAGCGCGGAAACGCGCAAGCCCTAAGGTATGCCAGCACGATCCCGGAAATAGTTAAATAGCTTGAGGCGCCATTGACATGGCGCCTCAAGCTATTTTAAGGGTGCTACTTCTTCGGTGCAGCCATCGGGATGCGCACGCCACGTTCAGCGGCAACCTCAGATGCCCGTTCGTAGCCGGCATCCACGTGGCGGATGACGCCCATGCCCGGGTCATTGGTCAGCAGCGCTTCCAGCTTCGCGGCAGCCAACTCGCTGCCGTCAGCCAGGGAAACCTGGCCTGCGTGGATGGAACGGCCCATGCCTACGCCGCCGCCGTGGTGGATCGAGACCCATGAGGCGCCGGAACTGGCTGCCGTCAAGGCGTTCAGCAGCGGCCAGTCTGCCACAGCGTCGGTGCCGTCCTTCATGGCTTCGGTCTCACGGTAAGGCGATGCCACCGAGCCGGAGTCCAAGTGGTCGCGGCCGATCACGATCGGGGCAGAGACCTTGCCGTCAGCGACCAGCTGGTTGAATAGCAGGCCTGCCTTGTGGCGCTCGCCGTAACCCAGCCAGCAGATGCGTGCTGGCAGGCCTTCGAACTCGACGTGCTGCTGGGCGGCATCCAGCCAGCGGTGCAGGTGCTCGTTTTCCGGGAACAATTCCTTCAGTGCCTGGTCGGTGACCTTGATGTCCTCTGGGTCTCCGGACAGGGCGACCCAGCGGAATGGGCCCAGGCCCTCGCAGAATAGCGGACGGATGTAGGCCGGAACGAAGCCGGGGAATTCGAACGCACGGTTGAACCCGCCCTTGCGTGCTTCGTCGCGGATCGAGTTTCCGTAGTCGAAGACCTCTGCGCCGGCATCCTGGAAGCCAACCATGGCTTCCACATGGGCGGCCATGGCGGCCTGGGCCTTCTTGGTGAAACCCGCCGGATCGGCTTCGGCCTCAGCATGCCACTGCTCCATGGTGTATTCCACCGGCAAGTAGCTCAGCGGATCGTGCGCGCTGGTCTGGTCGGTGACGATGTCGAAGGTGAATTCTCCGGCTTCGTGGCGCTTGAGCAGTGCCGGGAAGACCTCGGCGGCGTTGCCGGCGTAGCCTACAGACAGTGGGCGGCCTTCGGCCTTGGCTGCCAGGACCTTCTCCAGTGCCTTGTCCAGATCCAATTCCACCTCATCGAGGTAGCGCTTGGATGCGCGGCGGCGCAGGCGGGTTTCATCAACGTCAACGATCAGTACCGCACCGCCGTTGAGCGTTACGGCCAACGGCTGGGCGCCGCCCATGCCGCCGCATCCGCCGGTGAGGGTCAAGGTGCCGGCCAGAGAACCGTTGAAGCGCTTTTCGGCGATGGCTGCGAAGGTTTCATAGGTGCCCTGCAAGATGCCCTGGGTGCCGATGTAGATCCAGGATCCGGCGGTCATCTGGCCGTACATCATCAGGCCTTCAGCTTCGAGCTCGCGGAAGTGCTCCCAATTGGCCCAGTCGCCTACGAGGTTCGAGTTGGCGATCAGCACACGCGGTGCCCACTTGTTGGTCTTGAAGACACCGACGGGCTTGCCGGACTGGACCAGCAAGGTTTCATTTTCCTCGAGGTCCTTGAGGGTTTCGACAATCGCGTCGAAGGCTTCCCATGAGCGGGCGGCCTTGCCGGTGCCGCCATAGACCACCAGATCTTCAGGGCGCTCGGCAACTTCTGGGTCCAAGTTGTTCATCAGCATGCGCAGCGGGGCTTCGGTGGCCCAGGACTTGGCATTCAGTTCGGTGCCGCGCGGGGCGCGGACAACACGTGGTTCGTGGCTCATGGCAATTCCTTAGAATGTAACGTAGCTAACTAGTTCCATCATTGGTGATTGGCCATGGGTTGGATACCGCGAATTGCGCAGAGCTGTCCGGTATCTCAGAAACGGGTGAATTCCGGGATCCTTCCGGCTCCTAGCTGGCGGAGATCAGGGCAAGTGCGCTGCGCTCGATTGCCGCCGGGCTCAGGGCCTGGTTGATGGCGATCATGCTCGCCCCGCGCAGGGCTCCGACCTCCCAGCTGAGAGAGGTGCGGATCTGCAGATGCTGGGTGGAAAGCGGAGCCCCGCGCTGGTAAACCACTTCGCGGATGCCGGCCAGCAGATGTTCTCCGGCAGCCGAGATGCGCCCGCCAACTACTATCAGCGACGGATTGAGCAGGCTCACGCTGGCAGCCAGTACTTCGCCCAAGTCCCGGCCTGCCTGGCGCACTGCGTGGATGGCTTGGATGTTCCCCGAATTCACCAGGGCGACCACGTCGGTGTTGCTGTGGGCTTCGATGCCCTGTTCACGCAGGGCGGTGGCGATCTTAGGTCCGGCGGCCACCGCTTCAAGGCAGCCTTCATTTCCGCAGTGGCAGAAGATGCCATCGCCGCGGCGGATGCGCACGTGCCCGATATCGCCCGCGGTGCCCTGGGCTCCGCGTTGGAGCAGGCCTCCGGAGATGATCCCTGAGCCGATGCCGGTTGCAAGCTTGACGAAGATGAAGTCCTCGCTGCCGGTTTCCAACTGGTCCTTCTCGCCAATGGCCATCAGGTTCACGTCATTGTCCACGACAACCAGTGCATCCAGGTGCTGCTGGAACCATGCAGGGATATCGAAGCCGTCCCATCCAGGCATGATGGGCGGATTGGCCGGGCGGCCGGTCTCGAAGTTCACCGGTCCGGGCACTCCCATGCCGATGGCGATGATATCCTCGCGGGTGCGCTGCTGCGAAGCCAGCAGTTCATCGGCCAGCACCAATGCGGACTCCAAGATCGCCACCGGACCGTCGGCAAAGGAAATGGGTAACTGGGATTGCGCCACCAAGGTGGGAGACAGGTCAGTCAGTGCCACGCGCAGGTGGCTGGCTCCCAAGTCGATGGCCAGGATCAGGCGGGCATCGGGGAGCAGGGCAAGGCGTTGCGGAGGGCGGCCGCCGGTGGAAGCGCCATCGGTGATGGTGCCGATCAGGCCAAGGCTGATGAGCACGTCGAGGCGTTCTTGCAGGGTGGAACGGGCCATCCCGGTTAGTGCGGCAAGGTCGGTGCGGCTGTGCGCGGCACCGTCCATGAATAGCTGCAGTACGTCTCCTGCGCCACTGGCGCCGCGGGCGAACTGCAGGCTTCGGGGGCTCGAAGGATTGGCCATGAACCCAGTAAAACACAGTGGAGGAGGAGAATCCCAAACACTTTAGAAGAATGTCGACATACTTCTATTGACTATCGACAAAAGTAGAACTAGTCTCGATGTGTGATGCAAGTCATGAACATCTGGATCGTACCCACCACTTCTTTCAGGAGACACCTTTGCCTGCCCACGACCTTTCAATCCAGCTGTACACGCTGCGCGAGCACATCGCCGAAGACCTGCCCTCGACCCTCGAACGCGTAGCGGACATCGGCTACACCCAGGTTGAGCCGTACAGCTTCGTGGCCCGCGCTGACGAATACGCCCAGGCGCTGGCCAAGAACAACCTGAGCGCGCCCACCGCACACGCGCCGCTGCTCTCATCGGACTTCGACGAGGTCTTCGCCGCGGCCAGCAAGCTGGGCATCAGCACCGTGATCGATCCGTTCATCCCCGCCGAGCACTGGCAGGACGCCGAGTCCATCCGAGCCACCGCACAGAAGCTGAACGAAGCCTCCCGCCGAGGCGCCGAATACGGGATCAAGGTCGGCTACCACAACCACGACTGGGAAATCTCCAGCAAGATCAACTCCACGACAGCCCTGGAATACTTCGCCAGCCTGCTGGATCAGGAAGTGGTCCTGGAAATCGACACCTACTGGGTGGCCGTGGGCGGCGCGGATGTGCTCCAGCTGCTTGAAGCACTGGCACCAAGGGTCATCGCCTTGCATATCAAGGACGGACCGAAATCCAAGAACCACAAGGAACAAGTGCCGGTAGGCAGCGGCTCCATGCCCATTGACCAGATCATCCAGGCCACCCAAGGCATGCTGCATGTGGTGGAACTCGACGACTTTGCAGGCGATATCTTCCAGGCCGTCTCAGCGAGCCGCGCCTACCTCGTAGCAGAAAAGAACTAGGGCATATGGAATCTCAGAATCAGCCAACCGGCGTGGGCATTGTCGGAGCCGGAACCATCAGCGACCAGTACCTTGAGAACCTCACCGCGTTCCCGGATCTGGCCGTGCGCTTCATCGCCGACCTCGACACCGAACGCGCCGCCATCCAAGCCGATAAATGGTCCGTCGCCCACTCGGGGACCTATGAGGAATTGCTGGCTCGCGAGGATATCTCGATCGTGGTGAACCTGACCATCCCGGCAGTGCACGTGGAGGTAGCGCTGCAAGCAGTTGCCGCCGGCAAGCACGTCTGGGGAGAAAAGCCCTACGCGCTGGACCGCGAATCGGGACGTGCCCTGGCACAGGCGGCTGAAGCAGCAGGAGTCCGCATCGCCGTGGCGCCGGATACGATCCTGGGCGCAGGAATCCAAACCGGCTTGCGGCAGATTGAAAGCGGCGCCATCGGCACCCCGCTCACCGGACTGGCCATCTTCCAAGGACCGGGCCCCGAATCCTGGCACCACAGCCCCGAGTTCCTCTTCGCCAACGGCGCAGGACCACTCTTCGATTTGGGACCCTACTACCTGAGCACCCTGGTGCGCGTCTTCGGACCGGTGGCCAAGGTCGCCGCACTGGGATCACAGGCTCTCGCGCAGCGGGTCATCGGTTCCGGACCCAAGGCCGGAACCAGCTTCCCGGTTGAGGTTTCAACCCATGTCAGCGCGTTGCTGCACTTCGAATCAGGTGCCAGCGCCCAATGCATCTTCAGCTTCGACTCGAAGCTCAAGCGTGCCGGGTTCGTCGAGATCTCGGGAACAGAGGGTACCGCGCAGCTCTCGGACCCCAATGAGTTCAGCGGCGATACCATCTTGCACCTAGCCGACCAGGAACAGCGTGTTATCGCTGCCGAAGGCTCGGAGTATGGACGCGGCACCGGCGTTGCCGAACTGGCCCAAGCCATCCGCGAAGGACGCAAGGAACGCGTACCTGGCGAACTGGCATTCCACGTCCTGGACATCATGGTCTCCGCCGCAGAAGCCATCGAATTCGGAACCTTCATCGAGGTCACTTCGAGCGTAGAACCCGTCGCGCTGCTGGACCCGGCCTGGGATCCTTCAGCTCCGGGCATCCTGGCCTGACAGCACCACCCTTTACAGCACCACCCGCACCTGAAAAGGAATCATCATGTCTGCACGAATTTCCAAGGGCAAGCTCACCCGCTTCGCCGCCATCACCTCCATCGCGGCCCTCTCGCTCAGCGCGCTGGCCGCCTGCTCCAGCACCGACTCGGCCTCCGGATCGGAAGAAGCTAGTGGAACCATCACCTACTGGGCTTCGAACCAGGGCAGCTCGGTGACCCAGGATGAAGAGATCCTGGGCGAATCGATCAAGCGGTTCACCGAGGAAACCGGCATCGAGGTGGAACTCGAAGTGGTTCCATGGGCTGATCTGTACAACCGCATCCTCACCGCGGTCTCCAGCGGCGAAGGCCCGGACGTGCTGAATATCGGCAACACCTGGGCCACCACCTTGCAGGCCAGTGGCGCCTTCGTCCCATTTGAAGGCGAAGCGCTGGAAGCTGTCGGCGGAGGCGAGAAATTCGTGCCGGCAGCCCTTGCCACCGGCGGTGCCGCCGGCCAGGCACCAACCTCGCTGCCGTTGTACTCCATGGCCTACGGCATGTACTACAACACCAAGATGTTTGAAGAAGCAGGCATCAAGGAAGCACCTAAGACCTGGGATGAATTCCTGGCCACCGCCAAGAAGTTGACCAAGGACACCGACGATGACGGCAAGATCGACCAGTACGGCTTCGCCTTGGCTGGCCAGCGTACCGCCAATAACGCGCACGCCGCCTTCATCCTGGGCATGCAAAACGGCGGCGAGCTGTACACCGAAGACGGCAAGCCGGACTTCACCAATGATGGGGTTGTCGCCGGTGTGAACGACTGGATCCAGTTGATGGGCGAGGAAGGCGTGGTCTCCAAGTCCAACGCCGAAATCAACGACGGCTCGGTTCTGCCCGGCGAGGTCATGGACGGCAACGCCGCGATGTTCTTCGACCAGGCACCGGGCAAGAGCTTCAACGCAGCTGACTTCAAGGACTACGCGATGGCCCCGATTCCGCTGAAGAACGCCGATGCCACCGGCCCCGAAGCCACCCAGTCGCTGGTCGCGGGAATCAACGTGTCGGTCTTCGAGAATTCCGATAACAAGGATGCCGCCTTGGAATTCGTGAACCACCTGCTCAGCGTCGATGAGCAGAAGAAGCTGAATGCCAAGTACACCTCGCTGCCATCGGTCACCGAAGCTTTTGACGACCCGGCATTCGACACCCCGGAACAGCAGTCCAAGAAGGACATCCTGGCCAATAACGCAGCCCCGATGCCGTTGTTCCCTACCGAAGGCCAGATGGAATCCCTCGTAGGTGAAGCCATCGCCAAGCAATTCGCCAGGATTGCCCAGGGCGAAAAGGTCGCTGAGGAAGACGTTCGCAAGGCACTGGAAGACGCTCAGAAGCAGATGCCAGCTAGCTAGCGCCCCGAGAGACGTTGCACTGGCCGCGGGAGCGTACCTCCTTGTGCTCCCGCGGCCAGCTGCAGCACCCCCATTCGTCTTCACGAAAGGAGCGGAAATGTCGGCGCCAGCCCAGACACCGCCTCGAATCAGCGAACCGCCCAAGCCCCAAAAGGCCGCCAAAGCGATCAAGCGCAGCTTCATCAAGCGCGACCGCTTTTTCCCCTACGCACTCTCAGCTCCCGCAGCATTCCTTGAACTGCTCATCCACATCATCCCGATGCTGCTTGGCGTATGGATTGCCTTCCTCTCGCTGACCCAGTTCTCCATTGCCAACTGGGTCAAGGCCCCATTCATCGGACTGCAGAACTTCGCCACCGCCCTGGACCCCAACGGTCCGATCGGCTCCCAGTTCTTCGATGCCCTGGGCCGGACCTTCCTGTTCACCATCTTGGTTGTGGGGATCGCCTGGAGCCTGGGCATCTTCGCTGCGGTACTGCTGGCATCCAAATTCCGCAGCAACGGATTCTTCCGAACCCTCTTCCTCGTGCCTTATGCACTACCAAGCTATGTCACCACCATCGCCTGGGCATTCATGTTCAACCAGCGCGATGGCATGGTCAACCGCTTCCTGGTCGAAGACCTCGGAATTCTCGATGAGGGCCCCTTCTGGCTGCTGGGATCGAATTCCTTCTTCGTCATGGTGGTCGTCGCCGTCTGGCAGTTCTGGCCTTTCGCCTTCCTGATGCTGCTCGCGGCACTGCAGTCCATTCCCACTGAGGTCTATGAAGCGGCTTCCTTGGATGGGGCCAGCTTGTGGAAACAGTTCACCAGCATCACCCTGCCGATGATCAAGCACGCCAATGTGGTGTTGCTGCTGATGCTGGGCCTGTGGGTGTTCAACCAGTTCGATATCCCGTACCTGCTCTTCGGTCCGGTATCTCCGGAAGAAGCAACCCTGATCTCGCCTTTGATCTACCAGCAGTCCTTCAACAACTGGAACTTCGGCGTGGGCGGTGCCCTGAGCGTCATCTTGCTCATTGCCCTGCTGATCGTCTCAGCGTTCTACATCCGCCTTGTCATGCCGAAGGGAAAGAACATCGATGATTGAGACCCGCGGCTTGCGCATCCTTCGAGTTTTCGGACTGGCCTTCATCACCCTGATCATCGTGTTGCCGCTCTATGTTGTGCTCACAACGTCCATCAAACCGCTCAAGGACGTGCGCGGCGCCTTCGAATGGATCCCCTCGCAAATCACGCTGACCCCGTACCTGGATATCTGGACTACAGTGCCGCTGGGCAAGTACTTCGCCAACTCGCTGATCGTCACCATCAGTGCCACCATCCTGTCGGTATCCATCGCGATCCTGGCCGCGTATGCGCTTTCGCGCTTCGACTTCCGCGGTGCACGCACCTTCCGGCTGATCGTGCTTTCCACCCAGATGTTCCCCGGCATCCTGTTCCTGCTGCCACTGTTCTTGATCTTCACCCAACTGGAACGTGCGGTGGGACTGCAGCTGAATGGAACCTATCTGGGGCTGATCGTCACTTATATGACGTTCTCCCTGCCTTTCTCCATCTGGATGCTAACTGGATTCTTTGCCTCCATGCCCAAGGAATTGGAAGAAGCTGCCATGGTTGATGGCCTAGGCCGGCTCGGTGCACTGGTTAAGGTGGTCCTACCGGTGGCACGTCCCGGCATCATCGCGGTGTCGGTCTACTGCTTCATCACTTCTTGGAGCGAAGTGCTCTTTGCCAGTGTGCTCACCAATTCGGACACCAGAACGCTGTCCATCGGCTTGCAGGCCTATGCCTCGCAAACTGATGTGTACTGGAACCAGATGATGGCCGCTTCAGTGGTTGTCTCCATTCCGGTGCTGGTTGGTTTCCTCTTTGCCCAAAGACATCTGGTCGCAGGCTTGTCCTCCGGCGCGGTCAAGTAAGAACAGACAAGGAATTACATGTCTCAGTTGAACAGCCAGCAGGCCGCCCCGGCGATGCAAGAGCTGAAGGTCGGCATCATCGGCGGCGGGTTCATGGCCCGCACCCACGCCGATGCGATCCGCAGGGCAGGCGCCCAGCTCATCGGGGTGCGCTCCAATGGAGAGCAATCCACCCAGCGTGCGGCAGCAGCACTGGGAGTACCCGCATTTGAAAGTGTCCAAACGCTGATTGAACAGTGCGACGCCATCCACATCACCTCGCCCAACGCCCTGCATTTTGAGCAGGCAACCGCCGCGTTGGAAGCCGGAATCTCGGTAGTCTGCGAAAAGCCGTTGGCTACCAATGCCCACGACGCCAAGCAGCTAGCCGACCTGGCGGCCAGATCAACGGCAGTCGCGTCAGTGCCCTTTGTCTACCGTTTCCATCCCATGGTGCGGCAGGCCCGAGCCCACGTCCAAGAAGGAAAGCTTGGCCGCCTGCTCACCGTGCGCGGGCAGTACCTGCAGGACTGGATGCATACTGTCAGTGACAACGACTGGCGTGTTGAACCAGTCTTGGGCGGACCATCCCGGGCTTTCGCGGACATCGGTTCGCATCTGGTGGACTTGCTGGAATTCATTGCAGGAGAAAAGATTGTTCGCCTGAACGCGACGAGTTCCATAGCCCACACCCACCGCGGTGCGGTGGCAGTGGACACCGAAGATGCTGCTGCCCTGATTGTGCAGATGGCGTCCGGAGCCATCGGCACGCTGATGGTCTCGCAAGTCAATGCCGGGCGGAAGAATGCCTTGACCATTGAACTGTCTGGAGAAAAATCGGCGCTGGAATTCCAGCAGGAAAAGCCCGAAGAACTGTGGATTGGCAAGCCGGAGATCTCATCAGTCCTATCCCGCCAGGCTGCGGATTTGAGCGCCGATGCAGCACGCTTGTCGGTGGTCCCTGCCGGACACCCGATGGGTTACCTCGATGCGTTTGCCGCGTTTGTCGCCGATACCTACGCGGCGATCGCCGGGAAAGCACCCAACGGGCTGCCAACATTTGCTGACGGCGCTCGTGCCTGCCAGTTGACCGATGCCGTTTTGGAATCCACACGCACCGGAGAATGGGTTGCCACGAATGCCTGAAGGAGAAGACACCATGAACGCTACTCATCCTGTGACACTATTTACCGGGCAGTGGGCTGATATGYCTTTTGAAGAAGTTGCACGCTTGGCTTCCGAATGGGGTTATGACGGATTGGAAATTGCCGCCAGCGGTGACCATTTGGACCTCAAACGTGCTGATGAAGACCCGGCCTACCTACAATCCCGGCAGGATGTCCTGGATAAGTACGGGCTGAAGGTCTGGGCGATCTCCAACCATCTGGGCGGCCAAGCAGTGTGCGATGACCCCATCGACTTCCGCCACCGGGCGATCCTGCGCGATTACGTCTGGGGCGATGGCGAAGGGGAAGGCGTACGCCAACGAGCAGCCCAAGATATGAAGCGTTCGGCACGTGTGGCCCGCAAGCTCGGCGCCGATGTTGTAGTTGGCTTTACCGGCTCGAAGATCTGGCAGTACGTAGCAATGTTCCCGCCGGTGCCCGGCGAGGTCATTGATGCAGGTTATGAAGATTTCGCCGATCGCTGGAATCCGATCATGGACGAATTCGATGAGCAAGGCGTGAAGTTCGCACTGGAAGTGCACCCCTCGGAGATCGCTTATGACCACTGGACGACGGTGCGCACCATGGAAGCAATCGGCCACCGCGAGGCCTTCGGGCTGAACTGGGATCCAAGCCATATGTTCTGGCAAGGGATTGATCCGGTGGCATTCATTACGGACTTTGCCGACCGCATCTACCATGTGGATTGCAAGGACACCCGGATGCATCAACCCAACGGACGCAACGGCATCCTCGGCTCCCACCTGGCGTGGGGAGACCCGCGCCGGCGGTGGGACTTCGTCTCCACCGGCCACGGCGACATCAATTGGGAAGACGCCTTCCGGGCCTTGGACTTCCACGGGTACAAGGGACCGATCTCCATTGAGTGGGAAGATGCTGGAATGGATCGCCTGCACGGAGCAAAGGAAGCCGTAGGCTACATCCGCAGCCTCCTGTTCAAGCGCCCCGAAGCCTCATTCGACGCGGCGTTCTCAAACCAGTAGGAAATTTTCGGTCAGGCCGGACGCTTGCCCTGCACCCGCGAGGTAATGACCGATGCGGTGGCACGGATCTGCTGCACCAGGTTCTCCCGTTGTTCTTCGGGTACCCGGTCAGCCAAGAAAGTCACAGCAACGGCGGCGACAGGCCAATCGCTGGAATCCCGGATTTCCACCGCGAGCGAGTGGAAGTCCGGGGTGACATCCCCACGCTCTACGGCATATCCGCGCTGGGTGCTCTGCTCCAACTCGCGGCGCAATTGCGAATAGCTGGAGATTGACGATTCTGCCACCCGCTCGGAGAAGCTGGCCGCACTCGGGTAGAGCGCACGGACCTGGGATTTGGGCAGCGCGGCGAGAATGGCCCGGCCTGAAGCGGTCAGATGAGAGGGCAGACGAACGCCCACATCGGTAACCAGCGATGGCCGGCCCTTGGCACGTTCTTCGACGATATAAAGAACATCGGAACCGTGCAGCACTGCCAGGTGCGCACTTTCTCCAACCTTATCCACCAGCTGAGCGATCAGCGGGGCGCCTAAGCGCGCCAACGGTTCTTGGCGGGTGTAGGCGCTGGAAAGCTCGAAGGAGGAGACCCCCAAGCCGTAAGACTTGTCCTCCGGATAATGGGTGATAAATCCATGCTCAAGCATGACATTCAGCAGTTGGTAGACGCTCGAACGAGGAAGCTCCAATATCGTTGCGATCATTGCTGCCGGAGTAGGAGTTTTCCGACTGGCTAATAGCCGAAGAATCCGCAGGGTGTTATCGGCCGCTGGAACCTTGCTGCCCATGGGGCCTCCTCGAAGAATCGTGCTTCATGCTCTGCAAGGAACTCTAGCAATCTGATCTGCTGTTCACGGCCACCAACCAATTACTAAAAGAAAGTAAGTTGGGAAGGCGTCAATCGCTCCTAGCCGAACTGCCTTGGTCGATAGTGCTAAGGCATATTCGCGGGAACACGACGGGCCGATCCGACTCGCTGCCGGACTTGCACCCAGCCAGCAAGATCCACGAACTTCAAGAAAAACTAAGCATTCACGAAAGCCTCCCCAACCATTTGCGGTTGAGGAGGCTTTTGCGATCGTTGACCAGATGAAATTCTTGGTAATTCCTAGCGACTAGTTGCAGTGAGGAATTGATTGAGCTCTTCCAAAGTTGGAGGGTTAGCCCCGGCACGTGACACGGTGATTCCTGCGCACACCGAAGCGATCTTCATGACCTTTTCGATTTCCAGGCTGTCCAGCTCAGTGCCATCTCGCAGAGACTGGGCCAGTGAGCTTTCCAAGATGGAATGTAGCAACCCGGACATGAAGGCATCTCCTGCGCCGACGGTATCGACGGTGCGAACCGAGACCGAGGGAACCATGACTTCGCTGTGCGCGGTCCGCGCTTCAGCGCCGCGGGCACCGAAGGTGATGACCGCCAACGAGGCGCCGCGAGCCAAGAAGTGTTCCAGGATGCGGTTGGTATCCCAACCCGGGTAGAGCCACAGCGCATCTTCATCGCTGAGCTTGACGATATCGGCCAGGCCAGCCAACTTCTCAATTTGCTTGACCGCATCGGCCCGATTTTCCACCAGCTCTGGGCGCAGATTCGGATCAAAGCTCAGAATCTGTCCTGCCGGGGAAGTCTGGAATGCTTCATGGATTCTAGCGGCACTTGGACCTTGGAATGCGGCAATCGAACCGGAGTGGAACAGTTCAGCCTCGGTAGAAGCCATATTCTGCAGTTTGCAGTTCAACTGGAACTCGTAATTGGCATCACCGGATTCATCGAGCACCACGGTGGCGCTGGATGTCCGTGCATCGGTGTGTGATCCGGCGGCGAGTTGAACGCCGGAGGCAGTCACATGTTCGGTGATCAACCGTCCATGTTCGTCTTCTCCGATATCCGTCTGCAGCAAGACGTTATGGCCCAAGCGGCCAAGTCCGACAGCAACATTCATCGGGGAACCACCGGGATGCGCGACACCATCAACGATGTCCACTAGAGCCTCACCGGCAACCTGAATAGTAACCATGGCATTGATCCTACGTAACCCGGCGTAAAAAAGCCCATTCGTGTGATCAGGCATTCAACCTGTATCCACGTTTAATGACCGTGGCAATGATTTCCGGTTGCGGCAAAGCCTTGCGCAGGCGGCTGAGGGTCATGTCCAGGGCGTGCTTGGAACTGGCTTCGGGCATTGCCGCACCCAACTCATCACGGGACAAGACACTTCCTCCAGCCTCAATCAGCGCGCGCACCAGTTCGGCCTGTCCGGGGGTCAGTTCGCAGTCCTGGCCCTGCACCGAGAAGGTGCGTCCGCGCAGCTGGACAGGACCGAAAACTGTCTCGGCCTGCAGGGTGCCCAGCGAGCCCAGGTGTTCCACCAACTGGCCGATCATGGCACCCATGCGATGCCGTTCGGGAACCAATGGGGAAATCCCCGCTTCAATCAGCGGGGCAGCGGTCACTGGACCAACGGTGGCCACCACTACGCGTTCGGCCAAGGAGCGCAGCAAGGCTGGCAAGCGGTTGCGTGCCTTGGCGGCAGCGAACAGCGCATGCACGCTTGGAGCGCTGGTGAATGTCACCGCATCAAAGTGCGCGGCACATAGACCTTCGACCAGCGCAGAAATTCCACTATCGCTGCTGGTGTCCTGCCAGCGGTACGGCTCGACCTTCAGTACCCGGCTAGCACCCAGCTCGCGTAGGCTATGCGGCATTCCATGATCCGAATCGGCGTGCAGCTGCAGGGCAACGGTCAGTCCTTGCAATTTGCCTTCCAACAGCGTCAGCATCGAGGCGCTGCGTCCATCCTTGGCCACGGCGGCTGGTTCCAGGCCCAGCGCCTTGACGGTTCCGTGGGCTTTGGCGCCGCGCACGTACAGCTGCGCCTGTCCCAGGGTTCCGAGCAGTTGGTCGCCGAGACCGGCGGCTTCGGCGGTATCTACCCAGCGCCGCAATCCGTAGGCGGTAGTAATGACAACTATTTGCGGCCGGGCTTCGATCAGCTTCTGCGTTTGGGAGATCAGCTGCTGCTCATCATCCAACGGCGCCAGCTGAAGCAGCGGCGTATGGGTGACTTCGGCACCACGGCGTTCAAAGGCTTCGATAAGTTCTGCCGAGCGGCGGTCACTGGTTACGGCCAGGCGGAACCCGGCCAAGGGTTTGGGGGTATTCATTATGCAACTTCCAGTTGGGGTGCCAGCAAGCCTGGCTCATCTTGCACCGCAATGCTTGCCAGGGTGGCGGGCAATCCGGCAACTTCGCCGATGACGATGACCGCGGGGTTGGAGTGGCCGCGGGCCGTCTGTGCGAGCTTGTCCAGCTGGGTGTAGCTGGTGCGCTGTTTTTGGGTGGTGCCGGATTCGATGATGGCGCAGGGCATCTGCCCGTCCATGCCAACTCGGTGCAATCCGGCCACGGTCTGTTCGATGGTTCCCATGCCCATGAGGATCACGATGCTTCCACCAAGTTTGCTCAGGTGTTCAAGCTGGATGTCGGTGAGCGGATCGTGGGCCGAGACTACCGTGAACATGGTGTTGATGCCACGTGCGGTCACTGGGATGCCGGCAACTGCTGGCACGGTGAGGCAAGAGCTCAAGCCTGGGATGACGTTGACGGGGATTCCTGCGGCTGTGGCCGCGGTGATTTCTTCGTAGCCGCGGCCGAAGACAAAGGGATCTCCGCCCTTGAGCCTGACTACATTGGCTCCGCCTCGGGCTGTTTCGATCATTTGCGCTTCGATTTCCCGTTGAGTGAGTTTGTGATGCCCGGGAAGTTTGCCGACATCAATGATTTTGGCCTGCGGTGCGAGCAGCGGAAGGTGCTCCGCCGGTCCGAGCCGGTCAGCGAAAATGACTTCGGCGTCGGCGAGCGCGTGCACCCCTCGGAGTGTTAGCAGGTCAAGTGCGCCTGGCCCGCCGCCTAGCAAGGTGATGGATCCGGTCTGGGAGGTTGGCTCCAGATGCATGACTGGAATCCGGGAGGCCTGGGTGACCGAAGCGAAGCGGTCCGGTTCAGCATCGCAGATCACCAGCAGGCTGGCTTGCTCCAGAAGTTGGATTGCGGTGAATGGCTCTTGGGCGGTGAGTACCGTGGCGCCTTGGGATTTGAAGCGCTTTACCGCCTTATTGCTCCCGGATTTACTTCCAGCAATCAGCACCGTGCATCCGGTGAGCTCTAGGTCGATGCCAATCATGAGCGCTTTGATTCTGTTCGAGTTTCGCGGGATGACATGGGATTCTCCTTGAACTAGTGGATGCCCCCAGCTTAGACGTTCAGCTTTTCTTAGAAGTATCGCCTTTGTTTCAAGCGCAATAATTCGACTAAAGGTTAACCTTTTCGAAATGTTCCGTGAGGCCAAATGCAACACAAGGTCATTAAAGTAAATATCGTTGCAAGGCACGGGCTTGGCTGATCCTGCAAAATTCAGTGAGCGAATACGCAGGAGACTTGCCGGGCACTGCCTGCAACGGGCACGCTGGGAGCATGGAATCGCTCTTTGACGACAGCGCACTGCCGCGTACCGGGGGAGCTTTGCGCCCTGGCGCGTGGCATTTGCCGGGCTGGCTGGATACCGCTGCGCAACAGTGGATTGTCCGTCGCTTCTATGAGTGGGGCAGTGGACCAGTTCCGCCTCACCGGACGACTGTGAATGGGCATCCTATGAGCGTGCAAAGCCTGTGTTTAGGCTGGCATTGGAGTCCCCACCGCTATTCCAAGACGGCAGATGACTTGGATGGCCAACCGGTTGCGCCGATGGAGCAGTGGCTGATTCGCTTGGGCAAGCAAGCTGTTGCAGAAGCGACCGGGGATTTGCGGCGCGCCCAGGACTATCAGCCTGATGTTGCGCTGGTGAACTACTACGATGTGCAGGCCACCATGGGCATGCATCAAGACGCTGAGGAGCGCATCAACGCTCCGGTTGTCTCGCTATCTATCGGGGACTCGGCAACATTCCGCTTGGGCAATACCGAGAACCGCAACCGGCCATGGCAAGAGCTGCGGCTGGCATCAGGGGACCTGTTTGTCTTTGATGGTCCGGCACGCTTTGCCTATCACTCGGTGACGAAGATCCATGCGGGAACCGCACCGGCAGGCTTGGGCCTGGGCGGCGGACGCATCAACATCACGCTGCGCCAGACCGGGCTGGAAGAGAACTAATTGCCTAGATCGATGGTGGCGGCCAGCGCGTAATGATCCGAGTCTGCGACTTCCAACCGTTCCATGCCAGCAGACTGGACACCGCGTAGCATCACGTGGTCGATGCCGAGCATCGGGAACAAGGTTCGAGGCCAGGTCAGGGCCAGACCCCAGTCGCTGTAGTGGGCTTCTTCGAGTTGGTCGGCTACCGGTGCGAAGTGGCGGTCGGTGCTTGTCGCGTTGAAGTCTCCGGCTGCGATGATCCGTGGGGAGTCATCATTGGCGAAGTAGTCTCCGAGGGAAGCTAGCATCTTGTCCCTCTCATGGTGACCGGTAGGCCGTGCCGATGCGGCGTGCACCGCGTACACGCGGATGTCTCCCTGTTCGGTGGCCACGTCTACGCGCAAGGCGCGATCCCAGCCCAGCCCCAGATCCAAGGGTTCTGGATTCTTCAGCGGGTAGGCGCTCCAAACCCCTACGGTGCTGACCATGTAGCGGTACGGGTGGGACTTAGCCAGCTCGGCGGAGATTTCTGGTTCCTGGTCTTCGCCGATTTCCTGCAGGGCGATCACCTGTGCACCGTGGTCGGCCAGTTCGCGGGCGGCCTGCGCACCGGCGGACTCGTGGACGTTTTGCGTCGCCAGACGCAGTGAAGCTTCGGGGACGGGCTGTGCCGAGGGAATGAAAGCTGGTCCGAAGAGGACAGCCCAGACAACTATGGGCACAAGCAGGCTGATGAAGCTAATGCGTCCGCGCACTACCAGGGCCATCAAGAAGAGCACAGGAATTCCGACGCCCATCCATGGAGCCAGGTTATCGATGATCAGCCCGAGTCCCAGCACGTCGGGGATCTGCTGGTGGAACACCATCAACCCAGCCAGTGCGAAACAGAGCATGGCAAAGAAGAACCTCGCGATGATTCGCGAGGCCGACAGGCGGTGGTGCGATGAATGAGACATAGGACTTAATACAGTGGCACAAAATACTGTGGGATTCGTAATTATCGGCTTGGGGAATGCCAGTGTCGCGCCATGTATTCACTACGATGGATAAGAGCGACAAGGGAGACGCTTTCCAAGCTCCTGCCATGAATTGAGAAATTGAATGACTGCCTACTTATCTGGCGGAAAACTGCTGTTGGCAATTGTTGCCTTGGCCATGGGTGGCGTCGGTATCGGTGTCACCGAGTTCGCCATGATGGGCTTGCTCCAAGAAGGTGCAGCTGACCTTCAAGTCAGTTACGCGCAGATGGGCCTGATGATCAGTGCCTACGCGATAGGCGTCGTTGTCGGTGCTCCGGTGCTCACGGCGCTGGCTGCAAAGATTCCGCGCAAGCGTGCGGTGCAATTGTTGATTCTCTTCTTCACGCTGGCGAACCTGTCTTCATTTTTCGCTGCCGATTACAACGCCATGCTGGTGACCCGCTTCCTTGCAGGCCTGCCGCACGGCGCGTACTTCGGGCTGGCCGGCGTACTTGCCGGCAGCCTGGTTCCAGCCACGATGCGCGGTCGAGCCATTGCTTGGGTGATGCTCGGACTGTCGGTGGCTAACGTTGCCGGTGTCCCGCTGGTGACCCGCCTTGGCCAGGAATACGGCTGGCGTTCAATGTTCTTGGTGGTCACCGTGATCGGTGTGCTGACCGCGGTGCTGATTACCTTGTTCGTTCCGTGGAGGAAAAGCGAAGCAGGGGCGAGCATCCGCCGGGAACTCACAGCGCTCAAGAGTGCCCAGGTGTGGTTGGCGATGCTCACCGGAATTGTCGGCTTTGGCGGTTTCTTTGCGGTGTACTCATATATTTCACCAACCTTGACCGAAGAGGCCAAGCTGCCAATTGAGCTGGTACCGCTGGCCTTGGCGCTCTACGGCTTGGGCATGGTGGTTGGTTCGCTGGCCGGTGGCCGGCTTGCGGACTGGTCGATCTTTGGCGCGATCAAGCTTTCAAGCGTGTTCATGGTCGCCACCATGCTGATTTTCGCTGCAGTGACCAGTTGGGTGATTCCGACAATGATCATGGTCTTCGTGATGGGTGCCGTCGGCTCGCTGCTCATTCCTGCATTGCAGACTTTATTGATGGACTCCGCTCCGCATGCGCAGTCGCTGGCAGCGTCTTTGAACCACTCAGCCCTGAACGTGGCCAACGCCCTGGGCGCTGCACTGGGTGCGGCGGTAATCGCTGCCGGGTATGGTTTCCGAGCACCATCGGTGGTTGGTGCTGGCCTGGCCGCGTTGGGCCTGCTGATCGCTTGGATTACCCAGATTCGTGCAAAGAAGGTGGGCCTGCTCGTGGGTCGCGAAGCGATGGAAGCCCGCGAGCAGGCACGAACCCGCTAATGCTCTGCGGCTAGCTTGCCACCGCGGAGATATTGAACATCCAAACAACTCCGAACTTATCGCGCAGCTCCCCATAGGAGTCGCCCCAGGGGGCCTGGGCCAGTGGCTGGTTGACCTGGCCGCCTTCGCCCAGTCCTTCCCACCACTTGGTCAGGGTGGCTGAATCGAGGCTGTCATTGCCGTCGCTGCTCAGCGCGATCACGCCATTGCCTCGCACATCCATTTCCGATGGTGTGTCCGAAGCCATCAAATGCAGGCCACGCTCAACAAAAATCGAGGCGTGCATGATCAGGTCGGCCACGGCCGGGTTGTTGTCGTTCATCCCTTCTTGGAAGGTCAGCATGGAAAGTTCTCCGCCGAGTACCTGATGGTAGAACTCCATTGCTTCTTTGGCATCTCCCGCGAAACGCAGGTAGGGGGTTAGTCCGATGCTCATGGGTCGCGCCTTTCAGATCTGTGGACGGGGCCGGTAGGTCCCGCCCGTATTCTTCCACTTCGCCGGACACATGTGAATAGCGAAAGTGACCAGCGTCTCGATTTCCCGATTTGGTGTTTTCTGCTGTGCTCCGGTAGAGTTTTATCTCGGTTCAGAGGTAGTTCAAACCAATGAAACCACCTCATTTGGGGGTATGGCGCAGTTGGTAGCGCGTCTGCATGGCATGCAGAAGGTCAGGGGTTCGAATCCCCTTACCTCCACCAAATTTAGAAAACCGGGAAACGTCAGAAATGATGTTTCCCGGTTTTTTGCGTTCCCGGACATAGCGGGCAAAACCTGCCAAAGGCGCATGCTGTAGGCTGATGAAAATTTCGCACCGTCTGTGATCAAACCCGGGAGAATCATGCGTGAACTGACCTACTTCGTCGCTGTCAGTCTCGATGGCTTCATTGCCGGTCCGAACGGAGAGTTCGACGCCTTCGCGACGCAGGGAGCGCACGCCGCACCCATCTGGGACCGCTACCGCGGTACCGCGCCGACCCAATTGGCGCAGGCGGCAGGACTGCCAATCGACGGATGCCCCTTCGACACGGTGCTGATGGGATGGAACACTTACGCGGTTGGCTTGCCAGCACTGCCCAATCCATACGCTCACCTGCAGCAAGTTGTCTTCACCAGCGAGCACCACGGGCCCAGTGGAAGCCAAGACGTGCAGTTCACTAACGCTGACCCGCGCGGGGTAGTCGAGGAACTAAAATCCGAATCGGGCACAGGAATCTGGCTCTGCGGTGGGGGACAGCTCGCCGCCCAGCTCCGGCCGCAGATCGACAAGCTTGCGTTGAAGATCCACCCCGTAATCATGGGCAAGGGAATCCGGCTCTTTGGAGATCGCGAGTATGCCCCGGATTGTTGGCTGCAGCAGAGCATGCAAAGCTTTGCCTCCGGGGTCACCCTGGCCGAGTACTCGCGCGCCTAGTCCGGCTACTCGCTCTGCATTCCCTCATCCCCGATGTGGCCAGCGGCCGTCGAGTCGAGCACGCGTTCCACGAATGCCGTGTATTCCTCCATGTAGTGGCCTAGGAACTTCTTGGTGTCCGGATTCAGGATTTCTCCCTCCGGCCCGAAATCTTCTTCCCGGTACTGCAGGTAGACCTCGGGGGAGTTCAATTGCGGAGCATCCAGGAAGCTGAGCACGCTGCGCATATTCGATTGCATGACGGCGGTGCCGATGGCGCCCGGAGAAGCGCCGAGCAGTCCGGTGGGCTTGCGAGCGAAAGAATTGGTGCCCCAGGGCCGCGAGCCCCAATCGATGGCATTCTTCAACGCGCCGGGAATGGAGCGGTTGTACTCCGGAGTGATGAACAGCAAACCGTCCGAGGATTCGATGGCTTGTTTCAGTGCCGTGCCTTCGGCAGGGTAATCCTCATCAAAATCCGGGCTGTAGAGCGGAAGGTCCTTGATTGGGATTTCCTTGAATGACAGGTTATGCGGTGCCAAGCCGATCAGGGCCTTGGCCACGGTGCGGTTGATGGATTTGGAGGACAGCGAACCGACAAAATAACCGATGTTGTAAGTCATGATCCAACCACAACACCATTGCCGGTCTGGAGAAAGAGCTTTAGGCGTTTTCCCAGTTATTTCGGATGCGCCCCGCGCACCTGCTGCGCCAGCTGATGGGAGCCGAAAGCGGAGAAATCGGCTGCGCCCGGAGGACCCCAGATGGTGAGTACGCGCAGGTCGGTGCCTCCGGTATTGCGCAGGTCATGATCCACCCCGGCATCAGCGATCACGCTGTCGCCGGGGCCAAGGTCGTAGGTACGCGCGCCCAGGCGCATCCGCGCTTGCCCTTCGAGCACCTGGTAGAACTCTTGCAGTGCGCCTTCGCCATCGTGACGGTGGAAGCCTTCGAAGCCTCCCGGGGCTATCACCCAAGTCTGGATCGCTACCGGCATTCCGGTGTGCCCGGCGAAGTGGTGGCTGACCCGCATAGCCGAGCCTTCATGCATCTGGTAATCGAAAGCGAATTGGTCGCGTGCTTCAAAGGGTTCCATGCCTAGGCTTCCTGCTGGTAGCCCAACCGGGTGCTGATGCGCCGGGCTGCGGTGCGGGTGCTGGAGCATATCTGCTCCAGCTCATCGGCGCCGATGCGGTAGAACGGGGCTGCGGTCATCGCGCAGGCAACAAGTTCTCCGCGGTGATCGAGAATTCCGGCAGCCACGCCGACTTCTTCTTTTGAAGTCTCGCCGTAGTTCACTGCGTATCCGCGTTCGCGGACGAGTTCCAGCCTCGCTAGGTACTCTTCGGTTGCCATGCCCTGCAGGTCGATCTCGCTGTTGGCCAGCAGCTGCGCGCAGCGTTGCGGGTCTTCATTGGCAAGGAACACCTGGACGGTGGCGCTGAGCCCCGAACGGTAGCGGGAGCCCATGACCGAGGTGTGCTTGACCAGGTGAGTTGAAGGCAGCTGCTCCACGGATACCGATTCGCTGCCATCCCAGATGTTCAGCACAGCGGTCTCGCCGGTAGCTTCACGCAGGTCTCCTAGAATCGGGTAGGCCACCTGGCGTACGTCCAAGTTGGCCAAGAGCGGGCCGGCGATGGCAATCAGGCCCACACCCAAGCGGTACTTGCGGGTTTCTTCATCCCGTTCCACCACGTGTTCCTGCTCCAAGGTGGCCAGAATGCGCGAGACGCTGGACTTGTGCAGGCCAACTTGCTCGGCGATGTCGGTAACCCCGACGACCGGATTCTGTACGGTGAAGCATCGAAGCACATCGAGTACGTTGACGATGACCGAGGTGCCTCTGCTTTCACTGCGTGTTTCCGTCATTTCCCCTCCTGAGTTGCTACTATCCTACGGGTCAGCCCAAGGGTTTGCGGCTGGTTTCCACCGAGCAGGCCACAGCAACCAGCGAAATCACCGCTGCGCCCATCAAATACCAGCCCGGTGCGAGTACGTTGCCGCTGGACGCGATGAGCAGTGTGGCGACGAACGGTGCAGTGCCACCGAATAGTGCATTTGACACGTTGAACGACACCGCGAAACCGGAGTAGCGGACCTTGGTGGGGAACATTTCAGCCAGGTAGCTGGGCAGCGTGCCGTCATTGAGCGTCAGCATGGCCCCGAGCAGGATCTGCACCAGCACGATGACCAGGAAGCTGCCGGAGTCCAAGGCCATGAAGGCCGGGACCGTGAGCAGTACGAACAGCACCGAGGCAGTGATCAGCACGCGCTTGCGTCCGAAGCGATCCGAGAGCATGCCGGTGATGAAGATGAATCCGACGTAAGTCAGCAGCGCAACGGTCGTTGCCAGGAAGGACCGCGTCGCGTCCAGGCCGAGTTCCTCTGACAGGTAGGTCGGCATGTAGGACAGGATGACGTAGAAGCCAACTGCGTTCAGAAGCACCGCGCCGGCTGCCTGGATGAGCTGGCGCCAATGGTTCTTGAACAATGAACCGACCGGAGATCCTTCTGGCGCGGCTGCCGCGGATGCTTCCAGGAAGGCAGGCGAGTCTTCGAGCTTGGTACGGATGTAGCGTCCAATCAATCCCAATGGGGCGGCCAGCAAGAACGGAATGCGCCAGCCCCAGCTTTCCAAAGCTTCTGTGGAGAGCAAGCCGGTCAGTCCAGCAGCCATCAATGAGCCGACCAGCAGACCTGTGGCGGTGCTGGCGGGGACCACCGCAGCGTACAGACCGCGGCGGTGAGGTGGGGCGTACTCGACGAGGAAAGCCGAAGCTCCAGCGTATTCGCCGGCGGCGGAGAAGCCCTGGACCAGACGCAGCGCCAGCAGCAATATGGGTGCGCCGAAACCAATGGACGCGTAGCCGGGCAACAGCGCGATGCAGAAGGTGGCACCGGTCATCAGCAAAATCGACCAGGACAGTGCTTCGCGTCGGCCGATCTTGTCGCCCAGATGCCCCCAGATGAATCCGCCGACCGGGCGGACGAGGAAAGAAAGGGCAAAGACGCCGAAGGTCATCAGCAAGGCGGCCTGCGGATCTTCGCGGGGGAAGAACACCGCTGCGATGGTCACGGCCAGGTAGCCGTAGGCCGCGTAGTCGAACCACTCCACGAAGTTGCCGACGAAGCTGGCCGCAATGACCTTGCGCCTGGTCTTCGCATCTACGACGCGCGGCGCGGTTGAGCCTGCGGCGCGTGGCGCAGCGAGGTTCGCGGGGGACTGGTTGGAATTGCTCATGGGGTTATACCGCCTCTTGAAGGCAACGGCGCTGGCCATCTATGGCTTCTATGCCGCTGGGATGATCATTGGTTCCGAGCGCCCGACCTGCGGTACTCGGTTATTGACGCAGCCCCCGTACTTGCTGCGTGCCACGTGGTTAACCACTCGTGGGGCAGGGTATTGGGCCCTGCCCCACGGTGATCTGTTGCGCTTACGCGTCGATGATGTTGTTCTCCGGGCCGAAGCCGAACTTGGTGATGTTCTCGACTCCGCCATCCTCGCCGATCACGAGGATGTCGTGCTCGCGGTAGCCGCCGGCACCTGGCTCGCCATCGGCGACGGTGATCATTGGCTCCATCGAAACGACCATGCCCGGCTCCAAGACGGTGTCGATGTCTTCGCGCAGTTCCAGGCCTGCTTCGCGGCCGTAGTAGTGCGAGAGGACGCCGAAGGAGTGGCCGTAGCCGAAGGTGCGGTTCGGCAGCAAGTTGTGCGAGATGAAGATCTCGTTCAGCTCTGCGGCGATGTCCTTGCAGACTGCGCCCGGCTTGATCAGTTCCAGGCCCCGCTTGTGGACCTCGACGTTGACGTTCCACAGTTCCAAGCTGCGTGCATCTGGCTCACCGAGGAACAAGGTGCGCTCCAGCGCGGTGTAGTAGCCCGAGGTCATCGGGAAGCAGTTCAGCGAGAGGATGTCCCCGCGCTGAAGCTTGCGGGTGGTGGCCCAGTTGTGGGCGCCGTCGGTGTTGATCCCGGACTGGAACCAGACCCAGGTGTCGCGCACTTCGCGGTGCGGGAAGGTCTTGGCGATTTCGTGCACCATGGCTTCGGTGCCGATCAACGCTACTTCGTATTCGCTGATGCCTTCGCGGATCGCTGCCTTGATGGCTTCGCCGCCCAGGTCGCCGATGCGTGCACCGTGCTTGATGACCTCGATTTCCTCGGCGGACTTGATCATGCGCTGGCGCATGGCATCCTGGGAGACGTCTACCAGTGCGGCACCGTCGAAGGCGGCGGCGATCTTCTCGCGGGTCAGGCCCGGCAAGAAGTCGTCTTCCACGCCGATGCGCGAGGCCTTCACTCCATCGCGCTTGAGTGCTTCCTGCAGGCCGTAGAAGAAGTTGTCGCGCTTCCAGTCGGTGTACACGATGTTCTCGCCGTAGCTGGTGCGCCATGGCATGCCGGCGTCGATGTTCGCGGTGACGGTGGTGGAGTTGGTCTGGGTGACCACCAGCGCGTAGTTGCGGCCGAAGGTGGTGTACAGGAAGTCCGAGTAGTACTTGATGCCGTGGTAGCTGGTCAGGATGACTGCGTCCAGGGACTTGGCTGCCATGATCTGGCGCAGGCCGGCCAGGCGGCGTTCGAACTCCGCATCCGAGAAGGTCAGCTGCTGCTTGGATCCGTTGTGCAGGGTCTTCAGGCGGGCCAGTTCGGAAACGTTCGTGGCGATGTTGGCGGTAGTCATGGTTGTGGCTCCTTGTAAGAAATCAAGTGTCAAGGCAGGCCGGCCCAATCAGATGGATTGCGAGGATTCATGGGAATCGCCGGAGAAGAAAGTTACGTGTTGCGCTCACTGCAACGCCGTTGCAATTAGACTATGTGTGCTCTGCATCACTGTCAAGGGAGAATCCAAAAACTTTTCACTTTTACCGAAAAACTCCAATTGACTTGTTGATATGCAATACAGGTGCGGAGATGATGAAGACCGCGCAACTGAATATGACCAGTTGCGCGGCCTTCATGCTCGGTGCTTCCCAGAGCCTAGTTGTGGCTTCCCTGGTCCGGCTCCGTCTTGCGGATGGCGCCTTCTCCACTGGGATCCGGAACGAAGACGAGGTTCGGGTCCGGATTATTGATGTCCTTCTCCAGCTGCTTGATGGCCTTATCGCGCTTGAGCAGCCGGCGGATGAGGTTGATGATCATCAAGATGATCACGAACGAGAACGGGAAAGCCCCGATGATGGTACCGGTTTGCACGGTATCCACCACCGCGGTTCCGCCCATGGTCAGCAGCACAGTGGTCACGGTGGCCACCGAGAGTACCAGGACCACGCGGAAGACCGGGCCGGACTTGCCTGGCGCCGAGACGAACTCGCTCAGTGCATAGATGCCCGAATCCAGCGAGGTGACGTAGTAGGTGGCCACCAGGATGGTGGAGACCACCAACAGGATCGTGCCAACCACCGGCAGCGAATCAAGCATCACGAACAAGCCCGAAGAGGTGTCTTCGGCCACCGCGGCGCTGACGCCGCGATCGGTCTGGTCATCGTAGTAGATGGCGGCGGAGCCGATGACGGCAACCCAGACCATCACGATCAGCGAAGGGATGATGGTCACGCCCAGCACGAATTCGCGAATGGTGCGGCCTCGGGAGATGCGTGCGATGAAGCCGGCCACGAATGGCGAGAAGGCGATAACCCAGCACCAGATGAAGACCGTCCACCAGCCATTCCAAGAATCCTGCCAGCTGTCCAAAGTCGTGGCCGCCAGGCCGGAATCGGTCCACAGGCTCATGTTCGCGAAGTTCGTGAAGAAGCTGCCGAAAGTCTGGGACATGTTTGAGATGATGTACAGCGACGGTCCGAAGATCAGCACCGCGGCAACCAGCGCGATACTCAAGATCGAGTTCAGCCCGCTGATGCGGGCCATGCCCTTGTTGATGCCGACAATCGCGGAGATCGAGGTGATGCCGGCGAAGATCAAGATAACCATCAGCCACATCATCGGGCTGGCAGTCAGGCCAGTAAAGGAAGTCAGACCCGAAGAGAACTGCATGGCGGCGAAGCCGAAGGAGGTGGCCAGGCCGAGCACGGTAGCGATGATGGCCAGCAGTTCAACAATCACGCCGGCGCCGCGGCGGGACCAGCGGGGCAGGATGTCCACGGTGGCTTCGCGGAAGGTCAAGGTCTTGCCCAGATTGTGGTGCGAGTAGGCCAGACAGACGGCTACGGCGCAGTACATGGCCCAGGCGGTCAGGCCCCAGTGGAAGTAGGTCCAGACGATGGCGCCTTCTTCTCCGCCGCCGCCCGGCATTGCCGGAATGACCGGGTTTTCATCGCGCAGCATGATCGGTTCGGCCACGGACCAGAAGATCAACCCGATGCCCTGGCCGCAAGCGAAGAGCATGGAGTACCAGGCGAACTTGCTGTGCTGAGGTTTGGCATTCGGACCGCCCAAGCGGATCTTGCCCACCCGGCTCATCGAGAGCCAGATGCACACCACGACGGTGAAGACCGAGTACAAGATGAAGAGCCAGGTGAATTTCCCGGTGACGAAGGTGCGCATTTCGGAAATGGCAGCCGAGGCGGCTTCAGGATTCGAGAGCACCCAAATCATCACGGCGACAATCAGTACTGGCGGGATCGCCCGGATCAGCAGGCGATCAATCGGAGGGATATGCCGTCCCATGAAGCGTGGAACTTCAACTTGCTGCGGGGCGGAGTCTGAAGGCTTGGATGCTTTCAAGGACTTTTTCCTGTCTTGGGATGTTGAATTATCCACCGACATGTTAATTCACCTCTATATTTACATCGCCAAGAAGCAGCTCGCCTTTGAGCGCTTGGGCAACTTGGTCTGTGACGGTTTCGAAAAGTAGTTGGCCGCGTTCGGCGGTTGCTCCCTTGGCGGATGACAAGCAGCCGCTGTCCGGGGTGCGCGCGGGGTCTTCGGGGAAGATGTCGTAGGCGGTGAGCTTGGCTGGCGGGTGGTCGATGACCCGGTCCATGTCCACCAGCTGCGGGTGCAGCAGGAGCATGAGCGAGGTTTCCAGGATGCCGCCGTGCTCGATATCCCAGCCGAGGAATCCGTCGGGGAAGACCTTGGCCAGGGTGTTCTCGTCGACGAAGTCCCAGTACGAAAGCAGGATGGCGCGGGCGGTGGAACCGGCGGCGCGTGTTTTGGCCACGGCGTTATCCACGCCCTCGTAGAGGAACTGGTAATTCTCGAAGTGCCCGTTGAGCAGCACCACGTTGTCGAATCCCTGGGAGATGAATGAAGCGACGACATCTTCGACCATCAGGCTCAGCGATGTGCCTCCCAGGCTCGTCGTGCCTACGCGGTGGTTGCCGCCGCCCGAGCGCGGCTGCGACTTGTAGCCGTAGCAAAGAGCTGGAGCAACCAGCGCGCCGGTGAGCTGGGCGACAGCTTCTGCGATGGAGCGGGAAAGCATGGCGTCGACGCCCAATGGCATGTGCGGACCATGCTGTTCGGTTGCGCCCGCAGGAATGATGATGGTGGATCCGGTACGCGCTACGTGCTCGGCGTAGGTCTGGGCATCGAGTTCGTCAATGAATACTGAGTGCATGGATTTCTCCTGGACCCGTGGGGCCCTTGAGGCCGCAGGCGGGGATGATTCTGTATCGGAATACAGTTGCAAGATCTGCAACACTGTTGCAGTGAATCATTTCAGTGGCTCACATCACAGTCAATACCCGTGGTGAAAAACTTTCGAATGGCCGAACTGCGGGCACTCGTAACGGTGCTTCAGACTGAGGAATCCAGCCGGAGAAATCAGTGGTTTAGCGTGACGGCGACCCGAAAAAACTTCTGTTCAAGCGCGTAGCGCCCTCGTGGCTGGCTGGATTCCGCGGCGGCGTCCCTGTTTTATGCAGGCGGAGGTGGGCACCGCCAGGGTGTAGCGAGACAAAATGAAACAGTGGGCAATGCGCGGGCTGCTCCATATTGTTGGTGGCCAGCTCGGCGGGCAGTGGGGCGCCTAGAGGACGGCGCGAACCGACTTCTCGAAATGCACGATATGTTCTAGGGCCAGCTGGCGCGCTACTGGCGCATCCCCGTCCAGAATGGCCTGCAAGAGCGAGACATGCTCGGCGATATGCTCGTCCACGCTGGGCAGTCGATCCAGTGCCATGCACCAGATGCGCGTGGCCAGGTTATCCAAGCGGATTAGTGTCTCTTCTAGGTGGTGGTTGGCGGCGGCCTGGTAGATCAGCCGGTGCACTTCGAGGTCATTTTCCATCAGGGTGCGGCGCAGATTCTCTCCGGAGAGCTGGCTGACTGCTTCCAAGGTGGCTTCGATGCCGGCGCGGGCGGTTCCTCCGCGCAGGGTTGCGGCCTTAGCCGCTGCCAGTGGTTCAAGGACCTGGCGGACCTCGGTGATATCAGCTAATTCGGTGATATCCACGCGGGTGGCGAAGGTGCCGCGGCGCGGGTAGGACTGCACTAGATGGTCTACTTCAAGGCGCTTGAGTGCTTCGCGCAGGGGAGTGCGTCCCACTCCTAAGTCATCGACCAGTCCGGCTTCGTTGATCGGATCGCCGGGGGCGATGTCCATCATGATCAGCCGGTCTCGCAGCACCTGGTAGGCGCGTTCGGCCATGGACTCGGTGCCTGCTGCAAGCTGCGTCGTGGTTGTCATCCCGCCTCCAATTTCCTTGCTCCATTCTGCACGATTGTTACGCGCTGAAGTAATTTCAGGTAACCCATTGACCGGGCTGTGATTTCCATCATACAGTGAATTGCAGATTGATATATCAGTTGTCGACAATTCATACATTTAGGGATGGGTAATGGCACACGCTACGACTCTTGCTGCAGATTCACTGACTGCAGACCTCGCACACCTCGACCCGGAGGTGGCGCAGCGTATCGACGCTGAGCTGGCTCGCCAGCAGCGCGGTCTGGAAATGATCGCGTCGGAGAACCACACCGCGCAGGCAGTGATGCAGGCGCAGGGTTCGGTACTGACCAACAAGTACGCCGAAGGCTACCCGGG
>NZ_JBFREO010000005.1:0-309338 GCF_052114325.1 Glutamicibacter sp. MCAF14 | reverse complement strand
GGACTTAACTTGAGATGAATGGTTTGAGGCCCTGGAACACTTATTGTGTTCCAGGGCCTCACCTGTTTAACCCGCAAAACAGGTTGCTGGGATGGCTTGCTGGTTAGTGGGGGTTGGGCTGGTGCCCGGCCCCCTTTTCCTGTTTAAGGGAGCAATAACTAGCTGGGTGTCCCTTGACGCTGGAGTTGTGGCGGCTCTAGAGTCGACCCACGCACTGGTCGTTGGCCGAGGAGAATCCACATATGGAGCATCTAACCTTCGCTATCAATGTCACCCTTGATGGCTGTATTGATCATAGAGTGGGGATCGCTGACGATGAGACTCACGAGTACTTCACCGGCTTGATGGACGAGCATGGAGCAATGCTGTGGGGCCGGACTACCTACGAAATGATGGAAGAGTACTGGCCGCTGGTGGCCAGCGGAGAAGTCGAGGCGCCCCAGGCGCTGCTCGATTGGGCACTGAAGTTGCAGGACAAGTCCAAATATGTGGTTTCCGCTCAGCGCGCCGACTTTCCGTGGAATAACAGCCACTATCTCATTGGCAACCTGCGCACGTCGGTTCAAGAGCTGATAGAGCGTGTGCCGGACGGCGTGCTTTTGAGCAGCGGCCAGCTGGCAACAGCATTGGACCAGCTGGGACTGATCGACGAGTACCGCTTTCTGGTTCACCCGATCATTGCCGGGCATGGTCCGCGGCTGTACGATGCGGGGTTGCCTGCTTCGCGCCGACTGGAGGTGAGGGAAACAATGAGCCTGGGCAATGGTGTTATTGCCGCCCACTATCGCCGCGCGCAATAAAGCCGGTCCGCTCGTGCAATGAGGTCACGAGCAGGCCGGCTTTGGCGCAGGTTTTTGATTAGCGGGTGGTGGCTTTCTGGCCCATGAGCTCAGCCAGGGTCGCAAGGGATCCGTGCTCATGCAGGGATTCCAAGGTCTTCAGGTACGGGGCGGTGAAACGCTCATCATCAACCACGTCCCCAAAGAGGTCGCGCTGGCGCAGGAATGCCAACGGGTCGTCGCTGTGATTGGACGCGGCAGCATGCACTTCCTCGGCCAGCCTGTCGACGATGGCGATTGCTTCGCCGGATTCATCGGTGCCCTCGGCATAACGCGCCCAGCTGGCCACGATGGCGGCCGATAAGGTGACGTCCCGATCGGCGGCGAGATTCTCGCGGACCACGGGCATGAGCCACTTGGGGATGCGGTCCGAGGAATCAGCGCACAGCCGTGCCACGGTGTCGGCCACATATTCATTGCTGTAGCGCTCGATGAGCTTGTGCTGGTACGCGTCCAGATCCACGCCGGGCAGCTCGCGCAGGGTCGGTTCGGCCTCGTTTTTCATGTAGCTCAACAAGAAATCGGCGAACAGGGCATTGCGCGCCACATCATGCACCGCACGGTAGCCGGCCAGGTGGCCGAAGTAGCACAGGCCCTGGTGGGTGGCGTTTAGCAGGCGCAGCTTCATCAGTTCATAGGGCACCACGTCATCGACCAGCTGCACTCCGGCTTCCTCGTAGGGCGGGCGGCCGGCCACGAACTTGTCCTCCAGAACCCACTGCTCGAAGTCCTCGCAGACCACGGGCCATCCATCCTCGATGCCGTAGCGCTCGGCGACATCGGCGCGGTCTGCATCCGTGGTGACCGGGGTAATGCGATCCACCATGGAGTTCGGGAAGGATACGTTCTCCTGCACCCAGTCGCCGAACTCGGGGTCCAGCGCCGTGGCGAAGGCGCCGAACATCTTGTGCGCCACCTCGCCGTTGCCCTGGATGTTGTCGCAGCTCATGACGGTGAAGGGGGCGATGCCGCGTTCGCGGCGCAGCCTCAGCCCGGCGCTGATCAGGCCGAAGGTGGTGCGCGGGGCCCGCGGGTTGGCAAGGTCTGCGGCGATGGCCTGGTTGCCCAGGTCGAATTCGCCGGTGACCGGGTGCACGTTGTAACCGCCCTCGGTGACCGTGAGCGAGACAATGCGGATCGCCGGGTCCGCCAGTTGCTCAATGGCGGCGTCCAGATCGTCGGGTGCGTAGAGGAAGCCGAGGATCGAGCCGATCACCTCGACTTCACGGGAGCCATCGGGGTTTTTCACCACGAGGGTGTAGAGCCCATCGCTGGCCGACAGCACATCGCGCATGCGCTGATCGGATTCCATCACGCCCATGCCGATAATTCCCCAGTCCAGGGCCTTGCCCTGATTCATCAGCCGATTCAGGTACATGGCCTGGTGGGCCCGGTGGAAACCGCCGACGCCGAAGTGCACAATGCCGGCGGTGGCCTTGTTGCGGTCGTACTGCGGGGTGCCCACCTGCGGATCAAGCTGGGTCAGGGTGCGGTTGTTCAGTTTCATGGTTGATTGCTCCTTGGTCGGCAAGTTCGAGGGTGGATCAGTGTGCTGCGATGGTGGCGGGCTGCTGCACGCCGTGGAAGCCGGGCTGGGTGCCGCGCAGAGCGTGGGACATGATTGCCGCAACCAGGTAGAGCGCCGCGAAGAGGAAGACCATGCCCGAGGCCCCGAGGACGTTGTAGAGCAGGGCCACCAGCAGCGGACCGGCGAAGACGGCGGCGCCAATGCCCAGGTTGTAGGAGGCCATGGCAGCTCCGGGGTGCTCGGGTGCCAAGGAGACGGCGATGGCCGAAAGCGGAACGAAGCCTGCCAGGCCGATGCCGAAGACCGCACCGATAACCAGGGTCAGGGCATAGGCGAAGGAATAGCCGTGATCGACGGCCCAGGCAGGCACGAGGTAGAGCGCTGCCATGGAGATCGCGCAGAGCACCGCGCCAAACCAGACCACCACCTTGGACCAGCCCAACTTGTCGCCCAGCGCACCGAAGAACAGGTTGAACGGGATGTTCACCGCGTAGATCACCGTGGTCAGGATCAGGAACTGGCCGACGCTCCAGCCGAATCGGTCCACGAACAGTGCCGGGAAGAAGATGGCCATCCCGTAGGTGGGGACGGAGTTGATAGTTCGGGTGAGCATCACCAGCAGCGCCTTGCGATTGCTCGCCAGCAGGCGCAGCCCAAAGCTCATGGTCTTGAAGACTTCTTCCGGGTTGCTGACCAAGGCGGCGCGTCCGGTTTTTTCCTTCACGCCAATCAGCGCGATTGCCGCGCCGATCACAACCAGCGCCAGGGAGACCCAGAGGGTCTGGTAGTAGCTCAGGGAGAAGATTTCCAGGCTGGCGCTGGCGGTCAGCGCGCCGAGGGTAGGAAGCCCGGAGCTGAAGGCCACATAGAACCAGCCGATGGCCACGGCCAGGCGCTTGGCATTGGCGGTGGCTGAAATCCAGACCAGGAAGCCGTAGGCGAAGAAGGGGTAGCCGAAGCCGCGAAGCCCGTAGGCGATGAAGATCAGCGGCATGCTCGAGCTGTGCAGGGCGACACCCAGGAAGAGCAGCTCGAAGACCACCCAGATGCCTGCGCCGATGAACATGACCTTGCGCGGGCCCCAGAGGTCGGAGAGCGAGGCGGAGAGGAAAGCGGCGATGGCCACGGCCACGCCGTAAATGGTGACCAGGGTTCCGGCCAGCGGAATGGAGAAGCCATGTTCGCCAGTCAGGTAGGGGGCGAGGATGTTCGTTTCCACGCCGTCGCCGATCATGAAGATCATCAGGCCCACGAAGCCCCAGAGCAGCGGGCGAGGCAGCCCGAGCTTATCGAGGATCGAGGTGCTCGTGCTCGGTGGTGCAGGCAATGGGTGGGAATTCATGGCGCTCCTTTGCGACGGCCTTGCAGGTGCGATCGATTGAACTAATCTAACACCAAAACAACAAACTCAACAGATTTTTTGTTAAAAACTTGAAAAAATGATGTTTTGCAAGTGCGGGTGCAGCATCTATCATCGAAGTTGTGGCATATAACGAATCTGATGTTAAAAACGATGCTCCCGATGCAGTCCAGGGGCTGCCTCCGGAGACCCGCCGCGAGGAAATCACCGGGCATGTGAACAAGTCCCACAGCTGCCGGGTGGAAGAGCTGGCCGAGATCTTCGGGGTTAGTGCCATGACCATCCACCGCGACCTGGAACAGCTGGCCAAGGAGGGCCGGGTGGAGCGGATCCGCGGAGGAGCCCGGGCCATCACCGCCCGGCTCGCCGAACGCGATGTGCGCCTGCGCCGGCACCTGAACGCCGAGGTCAAGCGCCAGCTCGCGGCCACCGCGGCGCAGCTGATCGAACGCAACTCGGTGATCGCACTGGATGACTCCACCACCATCGGGGCGCTGGGCAGCTATTTGGAAGAGCGCGAACCGTCCACCGTGATTACCCACTCGCTGGCGCTGATGGGCGCGGTTTCCGCGATGGCGCATATCGACATGGTCGGCCTGGGCGGACAGTACTATGCCGAAACCGATTCCTTCCTCGGCTCGATCGTGGTTGAGCAAGCCCAGCGGCTGATGGCCGACGCCGTTTTCGTGTCCACCACGGCCATCAAGAACCAGGCCCTGCTGCACCCGGATGCCGAAGCGGCGCGCACCAAGCGCAGCCTGCTGCAAATGGGCCGGCGCAAGATCCTGGTGATGGACTCCAGCAAATTCGAATCCGCCGGCATCTACCACGTCATGGACCTGGCCGAAATCGACGACGTGGTCATCGACGACCAGCTCGATCAGCGGCTCATGAGCGAACTGCAGGGCCTGGGCCCGCGCATCCACGTCGTCCGCACCTCCGCAAAGGAACAGCCATGAAACCCACCTACGTCCTAGGCATCGACTCTTCCACCCAATCCTGCAAGGCCCTGCTGGTCGACGCGCAGAGCGGGGAAGTGGTGGCCGAGCAACGCAGCAGCCACCTGCCGGGAACCCAGATCGATCCGCAACACTGGGTCACCGCGCTGGAAACGGCCACCACGGGACTGCTGGAGCAGGCTTCGGCGGTGTCCATCGCCGGGCAGCAGCACGGCATGGTGGCCTTGGACGAACACGGGCAGCCGGTGCGCGAGGCCATGCTGTGGAACGATACCTCCTCCGCCCAGCAAGCCAAGGAGCTGACCGAGGAGCTCGGCGGCGCGCAGGCCTGCGCCGAGAAGATCGGCAGCGTCCCGGTGGCCTCGCTGACCGTGACCAAGCTGCGCTGGCTGCGCGATCACGAGCCGGAGAACGCGTCGCGCACCACCCAGGTCCTGCTGCCCCACGACTACCTCACCTGGCACTTGGGCGGGCGCAAGGAAGCGGTGACCGATCACGGGGACGCCTCGGGCACCGGGTACTACGATCCGGCCGCGCGCCGCTTCTTGCCCGATCTCGCGGCGGACGCACTGGGGCACAGCGTGCAGCTGCCGCGGCTGGCCCAGGCCAATGAGCAGGTGGGGCGGACCTCCACCGGCGCCGTGATCGGCGCGGGCACCGGGGATAATATGGCTGCCGCGCTGGGGCTCGACCTGCAGCCCGGTGATGTCTGCATCTCCATCGGCACCTCAGGGGTGGCCTCCGCGGTGGTCGAGGACAGCGTGCATGACGGCAGCGGAATGGTGACCGGCTTTGTCGCCGCCAACGGCAAATTCCTGCCGCTGGCCTGCACCCTGAACGGGGCGCCGGTCCTGGACTTCGGCGCACGCATGCTCGGGGTCGGGAAGCAGGAATTCTCCGACCTGGCGCTGGCTGCCGAGCCAGGTTCCGGCGGTGTCGTGCTGCTGCCGTACCTCGGCGGGGAACGCACCCCCAACCGGCCCGAAGCCACCGGCCTGTTGCAGGGGCTGCGCGGCACCACCACCCGCGAGCAGATCGCCCGCGCTTATGTGGAAGGGCTGCTGTGCTCCATGAAGGATGCGGTCGCGGCGCTGGAAGCGAGCACCAAGGTGGCCACGAAGCGGATCCTGCTGATCGGCGGCGGCGCCCAGGCCGAGGCGGTCCGGGTCATCGCCCCGCAAATTTTCGGGGTGGCCGTGGACGTGCCCAGGACTGCGGAATACGTGGCGCTGGGAGCCGCCCGGCAAGCGGCCTGGGCACTGGGCGGCCAGGAGCAACCGCCGGTCTGGGATATCGCCGAGTCAACCCGCTACCAGGCCCGGCCCCGGCCGGAAATCTATGCCGGCTACGCGAAGCTGCGCGATGCCACCGAAGGCTGGAATTAGGGCCGATATCGCGTAGCGTAGGAACCATGGATACGCTCTTTTTCGCCCACCGCGGCAGTTCGCACAAATACTCGGAGAATACCCGGGCCGCCTACCTGCAGGCCATTGACGAGGGCGCGGACGGAATAGAGTGCGATGTCCACCTAAGCAAAGACGGACTAGTCGTTTGCCATCATGATCCCACCGTCGACCGCACCTCTGATTCCACCGGGCTTGTTGCCGAATATACCCTGGCCGAGTTGAAAGCCATGGACTTCACTGGAGTTGTCCCAAGCGTGCTCCCAGCCGGGTACGGTGCGGAAAACGAGCAGCTGCTCAGTTTGGATGAACTCTTCGAGCTAATCGAAGCTCACGGCAAACCAGTAGGCCTGGCGATCGAGATCAAGCACCCAAGCCCATACGGACACCTGCTCGAGAAGACAGTGCTCCAGGTTCTGGCTGCGCACGGCTTCGACCCGCAAACCGGTACGGCAGGATCACGCGGGCAGATTTCCGTAACCCTGATGAGCTTTGAACCGAATTCACTGCGCTATCTGGCCCGTACGGTGAACACGTCGCTGCTGTGCCAGCTGATGACCGAGATCCATCCCGAACGTGTCCAGCAGCTTATCGATTCAGGAGACCTCGTACGAGCAGGGGTTTACGAAGTGCTGTACCGTTCGGTGGCTGAGGGAATCGAACTGATCAATGCCGGGGGAGCAGGCATCATAGGCTGCGGTGTCGCATGGACCCGCGCCAATGAGCATTTGGTGCGACGCTGGCTGGAGCAAGGATTGAAGGCCCGAGTGTGGACGATAGACCGTCCCGCCGACGCACAATTCCTGGTGGGGCTGGGCGTTGGGGAATTGACCAGCAACCGCCCGGCAGAACTACGCAAAGAACTGGAGCAAGGCTAGAGACCATGAACGATCACGCGATCGAACAGGACAACTTGTACCTGCAAGACACCTACGTTTTCACCACCCGTGCCACCGTCATTGCGACAGGCAGCAGCGAAGATGGCCAGTGGATTGCGCTGAGCCCCAACATCTTCCATCCTCGGGGCGGTGGCCAGCCCGAAGACTCCGGTACCGTGGACGGGCAACCGGTGGCAGTCCAGCGTGACGAAGCTGGGCTGGTGGTCTTGTACGGTGCAGACACCAAGGCCGTGGGTGAAGAAGTCACCGCGGAAATTGACGCCGCATTGAGGCTTTCACACGCCGCGTTGCACACCGCTGGGCATGTACTGGGCTTCGCCGGCGAAGACCGCGGCTGGCAGCATAAGGGCCATTCGCACTTCCCTGGCCAGTCGCGCTTGGACTTCGACCCGGCCAGCGTTGATCTGCCTCTGGGCGATGAGCACGAGCGTGCCGCTGCACGAGAATGGATCCAAGCGCGCGTCAACGAACTCATTGCCGGCGGCGGAGAAATTGCCACCACCACCGATGAGCAGGGGATTCGAACCGTAAGCATCGCCGGGGTGAATGCCGAGCCGTGCGGCGGTACCCACGTGAAGCACCTGAACCAGCTGCGGCAGGTAGAAATCGGTGAGGCCAAGGTCAAGCGCGGGGTCTACAAGGTCAGGTACGATGCCCACCACGTCGGCTAGCAGGTTCACCCCGGCGACCAAGATGGGCCTGTCCATCGCGTTCGCCACGGGACTGTACGGCATTTCCTTTGGCGCGTTGTCGATCGCTGCAGGGCTGAATTTGTGGCAGACCGTCGCATTGAGTGCGCTGATGTTCACCGGCGGCTCGCAGTTCGCCTTTATTGGCGTGATCTCTGGGGCCGGTGCGCCTTCGGCAGCATTCTCGGCCGCTTCGCTGTTGGGAATCCGCAATGCGGTGTACGGCATGCAGATCAAGCAAACACTGCGCCCTTTGGGCAGGCATGTGCCATGGATGGCCCAAGTGACCATCGATGAATCTACCGCAGTTAGCCTGGGGCAATCGGATCCTGCTGAAAAGCGTCGTGGATTCTTCACTGCCGGGGTGGGTGTCTACGTCTTATGGAATCTCTTCACCCTTGTGGGTGCCCTGCTGGGTGAACGCATGGGGGATCCGGCAGCTTGGGGGCTGGACGGTGCCGCGGTGGCTGCCTTCATCGGCTTGCTCTGGCCGCGCTTGAAATCAGTCGAGCCGATCATGATCGCGAGTGCCGCCGCAATCCTCACCGCGCTGGCAGTACCGGTAACTTCCCCGGGCTTGCCGATTCTGCTTACTGCAGGGTGTGCAGCAATCTATGCGGTCGCCACCGGCAGGCGTGCGCCAGCCGCAACCGAGCATGGCGATTTGGAAAGCGTTGAAGAGGAGCGAGCATGAGCGAATTGAGCTGGTGGATTCTGGCTGCATGCCTCACCGCCTATGCGGTCAAGCTCTGTGGCTATTTCGTTCCGCACAAGGTTTTGGATTCTCCGACGATGTCCAATGTCGCCGCGACGCTGACCATCGCGTTGCTGGCCTCGCTGGTGACGGTTAATGCTTTCACTTCGGGGCAGGAACTTGTTATCGATGCCCGAATCGGTGCTCTTGCGGCCGCTATTTTAGCACTTTCCTTCAAGGCTCCCTACCTCGTCGTGGTGGTCACCGGTGCTTTGGCCGCGATCTTATTGCGGGCAACCGGCCTGGCTGCTTAATTATTGGCTGAAGGCAGATGACAAGCCTGAGGAGCAGTGAGACAGTGGAAGCATGATTGTAGCTTTCAGCGTAGCCCCGAGTAATGACAACCCCAATGGTTCGGTCCACGATGCTGTGGCCGAAGCGGTGAAAGTCGTCCGCGATTCAGGGCTTCCCAACCGCACCAGTTCCATGTTTACCGAGATCGAAGGCGAATGGGATGAGGTGATGGAGGTCGTCAAGCAGGCCACGATGGCCGCTGGACGTTTTGGGTCGCGCGTTTCACTGGTGTTGAAGGCCGACATCCGCCCAGGCTACGAGGGCGAACTCGACGGGAAACTTCAGCGGCTGGAGAAGGCTATTGAAGATAGTGAGGAGAGAACGTCGTCATGATCCACCATTCAGCCGACCATCACGCGGCGGCAGTCGACGAATATTTGGAACAGCGCCTGGGACTTCGTATTGATGCCCTGGAAGCAGGGCGCGAGCATGCGCACAATGCCGGGTTGCCGCGGATTGAAGTCAGCCCGGCACAAGGCAAGTTCCTCCAGCTGCTCGTCGAGATCACCGGTGCACGTCGAGTGCTGGAAATCGGAACGCTCGGTGGCTACTCGACCAGCTGGCTGGCCAAGGGTGTTGGAGAATCCGGTACCGTGATCAGCTGCGAATTCGAACCGCTGCATGCCTCGATTGCCCGTGAGAATCTGCAGCGAGCCGGCCTTTCGGAACGTGTTGAAATCAAGCTCGGTGCAGCCCAAGGGTCCATGGAATCGTTGATTTCCAGGAAGAGCGCAGCTTTCGACCTGATCTTTATCGATGCGGATAAGCGTAATAACGTGCGCTATCTCGAACTTGCCATGGATCTGGCGCGGCCAGGCACGGTGGTGGTGCTGGATAACGTGGTGCGCAGCGGAGCAATATTGGATGCCGCGGCCGATCATGGGACGCAAGAAGCGGATGTGCGCGGAGTCCAGGATTCATTGCAGTGGTTGCGTGATGACCCGCGTGTTTCAGCTACCGCGCTGCAGACCGTAGGGGCCAAAGGCTGGGATGGGTTCGCGCTGGCACGAGTGCTGTAAGAGGCTAGCGAATCCGGTGATGGTCGTGAAGCTCGATTTCGAGTTCTTCGCTTTCCTCCGGTTTGAACGGCGGAGACTTCATGATCAGGAAGTACACGCCGAGCCCGCAAAGCACGCCTATCGGCGGGCCGACCCACAGGGCATAGTCGGTATTGCGCACTAGGCCTGCGACTACCGGACCAACGAGCATCGGGACGATGTAGTAGTAATGGTCCGGTTCAGCAGGTCCCCAGAAACGTTCGAATCTGGCCAGAATGCTGAAGCCAGCAGCTAGCAGTACACAACCGAGCAAAATTACCCAGAAGGTCGAAGAAAGGCTGATAGTTAGGGTCAGGGAACCGACTAGGCCACCGGTCAAAGCAGCGTATTTTATATTTCGGTTCAAGCCCGACCCCCTTTTCGCACAATATTTACTACCAGATAAGCAGTTTTTCAAACATTTGGAGAGTCCGCAATACTACTTTAGTAGGAGGGCAACCGGGTGCGTTGGAGGAAATTAGCCAAGGCGCTGCCGTAGGCTAGAGGTGTGCCGCAAATGAACGACTACCGAATACGACTAGCTGCCGAAGAAGACGTCCGCCCAGCGCTGCAAATGAAATTGCAAGCCTGGCGGGAAGCCTACGCGACACTACGCGATGAATCCTTTTTCGCCCACCACGAAGGCCAGCTTGATGGCCAAGTTGCTTGGTGGGAACGCGGACTGGCCTCCGGAGCGCAATTCTTCATTGCCGAAGACCGCGATGGACGCATCATCGGACTGGCCGGGGGAACACCGGCCATTGAAGAAGACCAAGATGCCGGGGTAGGCATCGAAGTGGGCATGCTCTACGTCCTAGCGGAGTACTACGGTACCGGTCTGGGCAAGCACCTGTTCGATGTGGTGATCGGCGAACAAGATGCGCTGGTCTGGGTCATGCAAGGCAACGACCGGGCCCGTTCCTTCTTTGCGAAGCAAGGTTTCACCCATGACGGAACCAGCGAAGCGCTGGTTGGCAGCTGGCAAGGCTTAATCGAAGAACGAATGGTGCGCGCACGTGGCTAGGGATACCAAGGATTCAATGCTCGGAGAATTTCCGATTGACACCGGGACCGCGATCATTGAGGCAGATGCCTATGGCGCCAGCCGCTATATCCTGAAGGTCAACGGAGTACCGTCCTCCCATGTGGATCTCGAAGACCCGAACTACCTCGACTTCGAATACATGCGCTGGATGGAACCGGTGTTCACCATCGGCATGCCAGCCGAACAGTTCGACGGACGCGCACGCAAGCTGCGGGTGCTCCATCTAGGCGGTGGCGGCTGCTCCATGGCCCGCTGGGTCGCAGCCAATTACGAGAATGCACGCCAGGTCGTGGTGGAATTGGATGCCAAGCTGGCCGAACTGGTCCGCGTGCACTTTGAAATTCCACGCGCCCCGCTGGTGCGCCTGCGCGTAGGGGATGCCGCCCAGGTCCTGCCCACGCTCAGCGATGCAAGCCGCGACGTGATCATCCGCGATGTCTTCGCCGGAAGCACCACCCCGCGCGAGCTGACCACCGTGGCCTACGCCCGTGAAGCCCAGCGCGTGCTGGATGCCGGCGGGGTGTACCTCATGAATTGCGGGGATACCGCAGATCTGGCCGGCGCCAAGGCGGAAGCCGCAACGCTGCTGGAAGTCTTCGAGCATGTGGCAATGATTGCCGACCCGCCGATGCTCAAGGGGCGCCGCTATGGCAACATCGTGTTCTTGGCCAGCGACGAACCGCCCAAGCTCGGCCCGGCATTCGAACGCAGCCTGCGCACCGCACCGCTGCCAGCGCAGCTGGTGGCCGGCGACGCAGTACGGCGCTTTGCTGTCGGTGCCACGGCGATCACCGACTAGTTCTCGCTGCCCTTCCGGTAACCCGACCCGTCAGCGGCGCGCAGCAGCAGGCTGTGGTCCACCATGTAGCGGCGCAGCAGCGCCACATCCGGGTGGAAGACCCGCAGCCGCTCATTAATTTGCTCCTCGCGCAGTTCTTCCTGCGCATCAATGACCGCATTGCGCAGGTAGACCAGCACTTCATGGCGGTCCGCTGGCTTTGCCGGCAGGGTATGCAGCCGGTGCCCGTCGAAGTAGCGGCGGATACCGGTGCGATCTGCCTTCGCAGCCGCGGCGGATGCCAAAGTCTGTTCCAGCAGCTCGTCGTTGAGCACCCAGCCGGAAGGCTCCTGGCGCAAAAGCCCGATGCTGGCCCAGCGCTCCAAGTCCTTGCGTTCGGACTTGCCAGGAGCTTCTCCGGTTCCTTCCCCGCTCAAGACCGCACCCAGAAGCCGGCGCATCGAGGGGTTCTTCAATCCTGCGGTCACCTGGATCCACTGCCCGGTGGTGTTCAGCTGCTGGTTCATACTGCCCATCCTAGCCAGTTCCTGATGGCTAAAATGAAAAACGCTCCGCCGCTGCCGAAGCAGTGGCGGAGCGTTTGACGCGTTTCGAGGCTACTTGACCCCGACCCACATTTCGATCAGGCCGATACCGAAGAACAGCACGAACGCAGCGGAAACAACCCACATCAATGGGTGGATTTCCTTGGCGCGGCCCTGGGTGGCACGGATGAAGACGTAGGAGATGAAGCCAGCACCGATGCCGTTGGCGATCGAGTAGGTGAATGGCATCAGGGTGAAGGTCAGGAAAGCCGGCAGCGCAATGCCCCAGTCATTCCAATCGATCTTGGAGACCTGGGTGATCATCATGAAACCGACAACTACCAGCGCCGGGGCGACGGCTTCGAAAGGCACCAGATAGATCAGCGGGCTGAGGAACATCGCTGCGATCATCAGCAGGCCGGTGACTACCGAGGCCAGGCCGGTACGTGCGCCCTCGCCGATGCCGGCACCGGATTCCACGAAGATCTGCGCCGAGGAGCTGGAGGTACCGCCGCCGACGATCGCACCGGCCGCGTCGACCAGCAGGACCTTGTCCACGTCGGGGATCTGGCCGTTCTCGTCCATGGAGCCGGCCTCGGAGGCCAGGCCCACCATGGTGCCCATGGCGTCGAAGAAGATCGAGAGCAGGATGACGAAGGCCAGCAGCGACGCGGCGGTGACGCCGATCTTGCTGAAGGCACCGAAGATGCTGACCTGGCCGATCAGCGACAGGTCAGGTAGGGTCCAGTCCGGCATGGAAGGAACCACCAGCGACCAGGAGCGGGACTCGAATTCGCCGATGTGGAAGACGGATTCGAGGATGTTGGCCAGTACGGCCGAGACGACGATGCCGATCAGGATCGCGCCCTTGGTCTTGCGGACCACCAGGGTCATGGTCAGCAGCAGGCCGACGATGAAGACCAGGATCGGCCAGCCGAGCAGCTCGCCGTCAAAGCCCAGTCCCACCGGTACGGTGGTGTTTGCGGCATCCGGAAGGCGCTGCACGAAGCCGGCGTTGACCAGGCCGATGAGCGCAATGAACATGCCGATACCCACCACGATCGCGGTTTTCAGCCCGGCCGGAACCGCATTGAAGACCGCGGTTCTGAAGCCGGTGAGCACCAGTCCGAACATGACCACGCCGGCGATGAGCACCAGACCCATGACATCAGCCCAGGTGAGTTCGGGGTTGGTGGCCACGGTGATCGCGACGAAGGCGTTCACGCCCAGGCCGGTGGCCATGGCAAACGGGTGGCGGGCCCAGATGCCCATGATGATGGTTAGGATGCCGGCCACAAAGGCCGTGACAGCGGCAACGCGCTGGATGCCCAACTCGCCGCCCGAGGAGTCGGCCCCGGAAAGGACCAGGGGGTTGAGGACGACGATGTAGCTCATCGCGAAGAACGTGGCGATGCCGCCGCGGACTTCGGTGGAGAACGTTGAACGCCGTTCCGAAATCTTGAAGTATCGGTCGATGCGTGCGCCCATAGTAGTCCCGGACGCGGTCTTTGTGGAGGAGGACATGGGAAAATTCTATGTCGTTTCAGTTGCCGATTCATATCGGAGCTCGCGACCAGTAGGCTGTACGCGAAATCTTTAGACCCAACTCACACCAAGAACTGCGGAAGCAAGTACATTGGTGGTAAGGGAAATCACATCCTGTCATATCTGAGGTAGTAGTTGAGGAGCGAGTCTGATGAGTGACGAAGCACCAGTCGCAGCAGAGAAGATTGAAGGAATTGTCGTCGGCGTGGACGGCTCCCAGCAGAGCAAATGCGCTTTGCGCTGGGCCGAACGCGAAGCGGTACGACGCGGGAGCGTATTGAATATCGTCTCCGCCTACACCATCCCGGTATTTGCCGCGTCCTCCATGGACGCGGGCTACTCGACCTTGGATGATGACCTGATCCGCGGGGGAGCCGAAGACATCGTGCGCCAGGCCCGCGCAGACCTGGAAGGCAGCACGGCAACCATCCGCACCTATATCGAATCCGGCGACCCATCGGGGGTGCTGCTGGATCTGAGCCAGGATGCAGAATTGGTAGTTGTCGGAACCCGCGGCCGCGGCGGCTTCGTCGGGCGCCTGCTTGGCTCGGTCTCCTCGGCACTGCCAGCGCACTCCAAGTGCCCGACCGTGGTGGTCCCATTGGCGATGGCCAAGGAGCAGGAAGATGCTGGTGCCGCCGTTGCGTCGGATCGCAACTGCATTGTGGTGGGCGTTGACGGTTCTGATCGTGCTCGTTCAGCCGTGCTGGCGGCCGCGGATGCGGCCATGGCCGGTAGCCTGACACTGCGCTTGATCTGCGCGGTGCCGCCGATGGGAGCAGCGCTGGCGTGGATGCCGGCAACTGTGGACCAAGAAGCCGTCCTTGAAGATGTGCGCTACCAAATGAGTGTGGGCACCAAGTGGCTGGCATCGCACTACCCTGACCTGAAGATGGAAACCGACGTGGTTTCCGGTCCTCCTGTCGAGGTGCTGATCCGCGAATCCGAGCATGCGGTGCTGACCGTGACCGGTTCGCGGGGCCGTGGTGGATTTACCGGGATGCTGCTGGGTTCGACTTCGCAGGGCGTCCTTCACCACTCAAAGGGGCCAGTGATGGTCGTACCAGACTCCGAGGACCCTCGTCTGGAGGACCGCAAGGATTTCGATACGCGGGCGCAGGAGCAGTAGCAGCGCCCTTGCAGGCTGCATGCAAGAAGGCCACACACCCATTGGGTGTGTGGCCTTCTTGCTGAAAGGTCCTGCGCTTAGTAGCGAGCGGCCTTCGGGTAGAGGTTATTGACGTAGCTCAGCGGGGTCACCGAGATGCCGACGCTCGGGTTGCGGGCATGGACTACCTGGCCGTTGCCGATGTAGATGGCTACGTGGTAGAACGAGGAACCGCCGTTGGAGGACGAGAACACCAGGTCGCCTACGCGCAAGTTGCTCAGCGATACGTACTGCGGTGCGCTGGCGAACTGCTGGGACGAGGTGCGCGGAAGGCTGATGCCGGACTTGCCGAACGCCCGCTGCGAGAAGCTCGAGCAGTCAAACGCATCGGGGCCATTGGCGCCGTAGACGTAGTACTTGCTCGGATCCGCTGCGGTGTTCAAGGCCCAGGAGATGGCTGCAGAGTAGTTGCTGGACTGCGGAGCAATCTCAGGCTTCGGCTCCGGCTTAGGCTCTGGCTTCGGAGTTGGCTTTGGCGTGGCCTTAGGGGTGACCTTTGGCTTCGGCTCTGGCTTAGGTTCAGCCGTCTTGGTTGGCTTTGGCTCAGCAGTCTTCGTTGGCTTAGGCTCAGCGGACTTCGTAGGCTTTGGTTCGGCCGTCTTGGTTGGCTTTGGCTCGGCCGTCTTGGTTGGCTTAGGTTCGGCCGTTTTGGTTGGCTTAGGTTCGGCCGTCTTGGTTGGCTTTGGCTCGGCCGTCTTGGTTGGCTTAGGTTCGGCCGTCTTGGTTGGCTTTGGCTCGGCTGACTTAGTCGGTTCCACGGACGGAGCCGGCTTAGGCTCTGCAGCTTCCGCTTCCTCTTCGACCTTTTCAGGCTTTGGCTTGACCGATTCCGTTTCAGGTTCGGTCTGCTCCAGCTCCTGCGGCTTTTCAACCGAGAGCGGCTGAACGGAATCTTCAGTTGGCTCCGGAACCTTGGTGGTTTCTTCCTCGGCGATAGCTTCCTTGAGAGCTTCTTCTTGCTCTTGGGCTTCGCGCTTTTCAACGGCCTTGCGAACCTCGGCTTCTTCCTTCTGCTTCAAAGTAGCAAGGTGGCCGATCAATTCGTCGCGCAGCTGCTGCTCAGGTTCAATCGCGGCTTCATAGGTGGACAGGGTGCTGTTCGCGGTCGCTGCTGCGGCATCGTAGTTTGCTGCAGCTTCCTCGGCGGCGCTCTGTGCGGCGTCAGCGTATTCCTGCCAAGCTGAAACGAGGCCTTCGGCTTCGGTAGCGGTGTTGACGGACTGAACCTTCTGCTCGCTCAATGCGTCGATGGTAGCGGCCTTGTAGAACAGGTCGCCTTCTTGATCGTCATCCAGAAGCAGGCTCAGGGTCGAAGTGCCAGCGCCGTTGCGGTAGATGTCGGAAGCGATCGCTCCCAAGTCTTGGCGGCTCTGCTCCAGGTAGGTCTTTGCGTATTCGAGCTGCTCAACGGCCTTCTCGGCTGCGGCGGTGCGCAGATCGCGCTCTTCGCCTGCGGTGAGCAGAGATTCCTGGGCTTGAGCAGCCTCGGTCTCAACGCGCTGCAGTTCAGCGCGGCTGGAAGCAAGCGAGGCTTCGATGCGCGCAATCATCGCGTTAGTCGAAGCCTTGTCCTTCTTAGCTTCCTGAACTTCTGCCTCCGAAGGCAATGCGGAAGAACTTGGTGCGGCGGCGATAGCCACAGACGCAGGGAATGAAGCTGAAGTAGATGCGGAAGCGGGCAAAGCGCCTGCAAGGCAGGACACCGCTAGGGCTAGGGTGCTTGCAGCAACACCGAGCGTGTGGCGAGTAGCCATATCGTTCCTCACTAAGTACTTGGATGACAGGAGCGCTTGAGCCGTGACATTCGCGCGTGCGTAGGTCACGATTCGGATAAGACTCCAAATAGCACATTAGGCCAATTAAGACACGCTTGGCAACACTGTTCACATCAGTCACATGAATCCCATCTATGTAATTCAATCCGGAATTTTCATGGTGATCTGCGCAGATAGTGGTAATTGTGCTCTCGGGTGCCTGATAAATGAGGCTGGAAAATAGCCCAGACTTATTTCTTCTGCTGTTACCGGATCGGTGACGAGCATGACGGTTCGGTAACGCGCAGCAGAGGGTGGAGGAAGGCCTTCAAAACGGTGCCCTTAAAAGGTATAGGTTTTCAGCAAGCTGTCGGAGTCGTTTGGGCACTCGATTTGCCTGCTCTGTGGGCCCGCACTTTCGCTCCCGGCGGGGAGTAGGGATCGAAGAACTCGCACGTCGGGTGAATGTGCTTTTGGCAACCGCTCGCTCAGCGGGCCAAGGAGTCGGACTGCGGAGTGCGGCAACGCGAAAGCTTCCAGCAAGGAAGGGTGAAGTGCGTGGCCGGGTGATCCTGTTTCGCCGGTCCGAGAAACGTTCCGCCGAGAATCCCCGAAGAAACCCACTATTTTTGTGAGGCAGATCTCAAGACTAATTTTTCTGATTTCGCGGCTATGACCACCCTAAATCATGCAATTTGGCGTCGTCGATGCCGAAGTGATGAGCCACCTCGTGCATCACGGTAATGCCAATTTCTCGCACCACATCTTCTCGAGTTTCGCAGGCCCGGAGGGTCGGATTTTTGAAGATGGTAATCCTGTCCGGCAAGGCGCCGGCGCCCCAGTCCAGGTCTCGTTCGGTAAGCGCAATACCCTCGTATAGGCCTAAGATTTCGGGGTTTTTGGGCTCACCGGGAAGCGGTGTGTACTCGTCCTCGATGAAGAAAATAACGTTGTCCATCATCGCGAATGCGGCCTTGGGGATGGCCTCGATAGCCTGCTCCACCAGAGCCTGGAATTCGTCGTCGCCCATCTCGAAAAGCATGCTTCCAGACTAGGCGCGCGCACCCGATTTGGCATGGGTGAAACTCGTCCAGGTGTCGATTTTGCAAAAGCAAAAAACACTGCGTATAGTTATTGGAGTCCGCTACGGAGAGCAAGAAAACGAAGCGAACAACTTAGGCCCCCATCGTCTAGCGGCCTAGGACACTGCCCTTTCACGGCAGCGGCACGGGTTCGAATCCCGTTGGGGGTACAAACAACCATTTATGGTTGTCAGATGGAGAAATCCATTGGCTTGCGAAAGCAAGGCCCTGTAGCGCAGTTGGTTAGCGCGCCGCCCTGTCACGGCGGAGGTCGCGGGTTCAAGTCCCGTCAGGGTCGCTCAATTTACTATTCTAATAGTAAATTTGGTGTCCACTTAGTGGTGCCAGGCTCTGTAGCTCAGTTGGTAGAGCGTTCGACTGAAAATCGAAAGGTCACCGGATCGACGCCGGTCGGAGCCACGCAGGCCCTCGGTTTATCCCGAGGGTTTTACTGTGTGACTTGAATTTATTCAAAACACTAGGCCCTGTAGCGCAGTTGGTTAGCGCGCCGCCCTGTCACGGCGGAGGTCGCGGGTTCAAGTCCCGTCAGGGTCGCTCAATAAACAGAAGCTCCGGTTATCCGGAGCTTTTGCTGTTTCTAGAGCAAGTTAGTTTGCGCGGCCAAGCTGCCGCGGCCCAATCCACCGATTGCTCAGCCTGCGATACGCAGCCGCAGCGCTGGTCATGTCTTCGTCTTCCAACGCCTGAATGCCGTGCATCAGATCGCTCGCGGAATCGTCGGGCCATACGATTTCTGCCAGCAGGCCATAATCCAGTTCAATGAGCGAACGGCTGTCGAAGGCCTCCAGCCAGCTTCCGAGGTTGCCAAGCTCTTCAAAGAGCTGTGATTGGGGCGCGTGGGTTGCCAGGGCCTGAACAGCCCAAGCCAAGCGGTCGATGGCCTGCTCGTAGCTGGCGTAGATCCGAACGGTTTTGAGATGCTCGCCGTTGTGCACCACGTCGTGCTCATCATCCTCGCGGAAGAGGGCAAACCAGCCCAGCGGGATGCCCCAGGATGACGTTCTCGTGTGCAGGTGTGTCAGGTCATTGGCCAGGCGGTCGGTATCGACACGTTGCGAATTGGCCTGCCGTGCGACCGGGGGAACCAAGAGGTCGAATACTTCAGCTCGCATGGCTTCTTCGGCCTGCTCAGCGGCCAGTAAGCTCCGTGCCTGCAGCTGACCCGGGCAGTAGCGAGTGTGCTCGGTGCCTTGGTAGTCCAAGATCTTTGCACTGCGGAAGAACTCTGGCTCGTTGTGCGGGTACGGGTCCGAGACATTGCGCAACGTGCGGCTCCAGAGCCGCTCGTTTTCAAAGGCATCCCACTGCTCGGCGGTGCGTTGCGGGGTGCGCAGAATGATGGACTGGGCCCAATCCTCGAAAGTGTCCAGCGGCTCGTAGACGCGAAGGTGCGCTGTGGCGGCGGTCAGCTCTGCGGCGGGCCCAGTCATCTTTGGCGTCATGGCTAGTCGGCCAGCTCCACGATAACTGGCGCGTGGTCGCTGGCGCCCTTTCCCTTGCGTTCTTCGCGGTCGATGCTCGCCCAGATGACGCGTGCCGTTAAGGCAGGTGAGGTCAGCGAGAAATCGATGCGCATCCCTTCACCCTTGGGGAAACGCAGCTGCGTGTAATCCCAATAGGTGTATTCGCCTTCGGTGTGCGGACGCACGACATCGGTGAATCCCAAATCCTCGAAGGCAGCGAAAGCAGCGCGTTCAGGCGTGGATACGTGGGTCAGGTTGTTCTCGACGAAGAAGTCGATATCCCAGACGTCCTCGTTCTTTGGCGCGATATTCCAATCGCCCATCAGAGCAATCTGGGCCTGCGGGTTTTCTTCCAGCCAGCCCGCGGATTCCTTTTTTAGCACATCCAGCCAATTCAGCTTGTAGCCCATATGCTCATCGTCCAAGGCACGTCCATTGGGTACGTACAGGCTCCAGATACGCACTCCGCCGCAGGTTGCGGCAATGGCGCGCGGCTCTTGGATCGGGTTCTTTCCACCCTTGCCGAATTCCGGCTGTCCAGGGAAAGTGCGTTCAACGTTCTCAAGACCGACACGAGAGGCAATGGCAACGCCATTCCACTGGTTGACGCCGAAATGCGCTACCTCGTAGTCGTTATTCTCAAACAATTCCCAAGGGAAATTATCGTCCTTGCACTTCGTTTCCTGAATAGCCAGGACGTCTACATCGGTACGTCGCAGCCAATCCTCAACACGGTCGGCGCGGGCTCGAAGCGAGTTCACATTCCAGGTTGCAATCTTCACTAGTTCAACCTATCAAGTTTGCTGTCTTGTGCCACTTCAATTTAGTTGGAAGTCCGAGTATATTCGACACTAGTAGGTGACCTCAATCACTCAAAGGAGAGCTAGTTGCCTGAGATTTTAACCGAACGCCGGGGGCTTCTAGGGCTCATTACGCTGAATCGTCCAAAGGCACTGAATGCGCTGAATGCAGACATGTGCCGCACCATTCTCGATGCCCTGCTGGAATGGAAAGATGATCCGAATGTTGCCCAGGTGGCGGTTATGGGCGCAGGTGAACGAGGACTGTGCGCAGGCGGAGACATCGTTGCGATCCACCGCGATATCTTGGATCGAAGCGGTGCTTCGGCTGACTTTTGGCGCATCGAATATCAGCTCAACGTCATGATTGACGAATACCCCAAGCCCTACATTGCGCTGATGGATGGAATTGTCCTTGGCGGAGGCATTGGCATCTCGGCCCACGGCAGCCATCGAATCGTGACCGAAACCAGCCGCTGCGGCATGCCAGAGGTTGGCATTGGATTCTTCCCCGATGTCGGCGGAACGCATCTGCTGGCTCGCGCACCACATGCTGCCGGCCGCTTGGCGGCGTTGACCGGGATCAAGTTCGGGGCGGCCGACACCATTTCCTTGGGGCTTGCCGACTCCTACGTGCCGCGCGATCGGCTTGAAAGCTTGCTCGCGGACCTTGAAACCCGTCCCGTGGTGGACGTGCTGGCGAACTATGCAGAAATCCCGGAGCCTGGCTTCTTGCAGGAGGAATGGGTGCAGGCCTTCGAAGAGCCAAGCACCCCGGCGGTCTTGCTGGCCCTGGAGCAGTACGGCACTGCGCCAGCGCGCGACGCGCAGCAGGCGTTGAAGGCCGCATGTCCGAGCTCGGTGCGCCTGGTTGAGGAGCTCATGCGCCTTGCTGGAGCGGATTTGCGGACAGACCTGCAACGCGAATACCGGGCGGCCGTGCACCGGCTTGATGATCCGGACCTGGCCGAAGGTATTCGGGCGGCAGTTATCGACAAGGACCGCAACCCGCAGTGGACCGAGGCGATTCCCTCAATGAGCCATGAGCAACGCACGCAACGGCACCTGGCACCACTGCCGGGAGCAGAACTGAACTTCGCACAACTCGGTAAAGATCTAGAGGAAAAGAGTCGCTCATGAGCGCAAAACCAGTCATCGGATTCCTCGGCATGGGTCATATGGGCCTGCCAATGGCCATTAACCTGCACAAGGCCGGCTACGTTCTCAAAGGATTTGACGTGGTCCCAGCTGCGGTGCAAGCCGCCCAAGACGCTGGAATCCAGACCGTAGCTACCGGAGCCGAGGCGGCTGTCGACGTGGATATCGTGCTCACCATGTTCCCTTCGGGCAAGCATGTGCTCGATGCTTATCGCGAGTATCTGCTTGAAAGCGCCAAGCCCAACACGCTCTTCTTGGAATGCTCGACCATCGATGTATCCCAGGCGCGCGAAGCTGCTGCGCTGGCAGTTGAAGCTGGGCATCGAAGCGCTGACGCACCGGTGTCGGGAGGCGTGGTTGGAGCTGAGGCCGGGACCTTGACCTTCATGCTCGGTGCCCAAGGCGAGGACCTGGAGGAAATTACCTCGGTACTGGATCATATGGGCAAGCGAATTGTGCACTGCGGCGGCTACGGCGCAGGCCAGGCCGCCAAAGTTTGCAACAACATGCTGCTGGGCATCTCGATGATCGGGGCCGCTGAAGCCTTCGTGCTGGGCGAACGTCTGGGGCTGGAGCATCAGGCTCTCTATGACGTCATTTCCTCGGCTTCGGGGCAGTGCTGGGCGGTAACCACCAATTGCCCGGTACCCGGACCCGTGCCTGCATCGCCGGCCAACCGTGATTACCAGCCGGGGTTTGCCGCGGCGCTGATGGCCAAGGACCTGGGTCTCGCCTCGAGCGCGCTGGAGCATACGGATACCGACGCCCAGCTGGGTTCACTGGCTGCGGCGCTGTACCGGAAGTTCAGCGAAGAAGGCAATTCCGGAACCGATTTCTCGGGGATCATCAACGCGATTCGTGATGGGTCGCTATAGGAAATCTCCGGAGGCTTTGCGCAAGCGGGCCAGGATTTCGAAAAGTTCGGTGGCATCAGTGCCAGAGAGATTGCTTTGGGCGAAGAGCTTTTCGTTGAGATCATCGCGTGCCGCAGGCAGCACTTGCTGGCCTGCGGCCGTGAGCTCCAAAAGCCGGGTGCGCCCGTCCGTTGGGTGCGCGATGCGCCGTACCAGCCCGGTTGCCTCCAGCCGGTCTACCGAGTTGGTCAGACTGGTTGCATGAACCTGCAAGAGTTGGCTGGCCCGGCTCATCGGGAGGGAGCCGCGCTTGGAGAAGCCGAGCAGAGCGAGCACTTCAAACCGGGCAAAAGTCAGTCCGTGCGGCTTGAGGATGGCATCGGCTCGCTGCAAGTAAATTGATGCTGTGCGCATCACCGCGGTAATTGCGGCCATGGAGTCGGCCTCGGCTGTCCAACCATGAGAAATCCACTGTTCTCTCGCTTGCGCGATCGGATCGCGAGGCAGCGGTGAAGTCATTGTGTACCCCCAAAAGAAGACTTAGACCAACAATATACTTGGACTTCCTAATGTTTGGAAGAACGTTCCTCGCGGGCGAGCTGGGTGTTGGCAAAAAGGTATTTGCAATGGACAGCCAATGACAGGGGTGATGCATTGCGCTTTGAGGGATTGAATTCTCAGGGTCGCCGGAATTGGAAACAAAAAAGTACTTTCCAAACTAGAAAGTACTTGTTATGCTGATGGCATCCGGAAGATTCAAGTCGAAGGAGCAGGACAATGAAAATGTCATTCAAGGCGTGGTACGTCGCGATCGTCATTGCAGCGGGTTTGGTTTTCGTGGCGATTGCATTGACTGCCTACGCCACCGGCCAGAACTTCCTGATCTTCGTCGGCATGGGAATTTTCATGGCGATCTGCATGGCCATGACTTCCATTCAGGCCCAGCGTCAGCAAAAGCCCCTTAAGGCGTCCGGCAAATGAGTGATGACAAGCAAATGAGTCCAGAGGAGCAGCTGGCCGCACTAGGCATAGCGCAGCGCTCGATGCAGCATGCATCGGAATTCGGGGCCAGGCTGCTGGGCACCTATGCCATTATCTTGGGATTGCTGTTCGGCGCTTTGGCCGCCCTGCTGCAGGTCTATTCTCCTGAGGCGAACTTCGTCGGATTCATGGTCATCACCGCATTGTTTGTCATAGGTGTTGTAGCAATGTCCTTGGCCTATGCCCGGCTATACCGTTCATTGCCGAGAGGGTACTCCAAGAAGTACCTCCGCGGATTTATCTTGAGCTTGGTGCTTTATGCAGTCGCAGTGGCTCTGATTGCAGCCGGTCCGATGGGCTGGGGCATGACGGTTCTCATCGGTCTCGTTGTCGCCGCGCCTTTGTGCCTGACCGGAATTGCGATGGTGCGCAAATGAGTGCGCATGCTCGCAAACGGTTGAATGACGATTTCTCAAACCCCGTCCGGCTGTCCCTGATGGGTTCCTTGCACGCGGTGGATGAGGCGGATTTCAAATCGTTGAAAGAAGCCATTGGAATTTCTGACTCCGTGCTATCCCGCCACCTGAGTGCACTGGAAGCTGCCGGTTATGTCCACATCAAAAAAGGGTATGTAGGCAAAAGGCCTCGTACCTGGGCGAAGCTGACTTCATCCGGGCACCAGGCCTTTGCACAACATGTTCAAGCACTGAAGGAAATTACCGGTCTGGTCTAACCGCTAGGGGCGCCACCACTTGTCCCAATACGTTGCCGGAATGGTGCGCTTGTGGCGTGAGCCGGTAAAGCGGCGTTCAATGGCCTCAGCCGCAGCAGGATCAATTTCGCGACCCTCCAGGTAATCATCGATCTGTGGATAGGTCAGGCCCAGCTCGTCTTCATCTGCACGCAGCGGCTGGCCATCAAGCAGGTCCGCGGTGGGTTCCTTGGCCCACAATTGCTGCGGGGCCTGCAGTTCGCGAAGCAGTGCCTGGTTCTGGCGCTTATTCAGGCCTGCCAGCGGCAGGAGATCGGCGCCGCCATCACCAAACTTGGTGAAGAATCCGGTCACTGATTCGGCCGCATGGTCGGTACCCAAAACCAGCATTCCGCGGTCACCGGCCAAGGCATACTGCATGATCATGCGGGCACGGGCTTTGACATTGCCGCGATTGAAATCGCTTAGTGCCTTGTGGTCGGCATCAGCCAAGGCTTCGTCGAAAGCGGCGACAGGCTTTTCGATATTAATTTCGAACTGCTCGTCGGCAGCCACGAAATCCATCGCGGCCTGGGCGTCGGCGGCGTCGCGCTGTTTGCCATGGGGCAGGCGGGCAGCCACAAAGCGGGCATTCCCGCCAGCTTCGCGCACTTCTTCAACCGCCAGCTGCGCCAAGCGGCCGGCCAGCGTCGAATCTATGCCGCCGGAGATGCCCAGCACGAAACCCTTGGCCCCGGTAGCGGCGAGGTAGTCCTTGAGGAAATCGATGCGACGGCGGATTTCTTCGGCGGCGTCGATTTCCGGGCGCACGCCCAGCTCTTCAATGATCTTTGCTTGCAGTTCACGCATGCTTCTAATCCTAGGCATGCGTCATCGCACGAGGGTAGCGCTACGCAGGGGACTCAGCGAAAGTTAATCTGTTCTCAATAATTCCCCGAGCGGCTATTGCTGATCCTGCTCCGGCTCCCAACCCAGGTTCCGGGCGATCTTCTCCAAGGTTTCGACAACCGCGTCATATTCGGAACCATCCAGATCCTGCCCGAACTGCGTGCGGATCTTCTCCACAAGTTCACTGAGCTTGAGCAGTGAGGTGTGGCCTCGATCGGTGATCGAGTACTCGCCATTCTCGGCTGCAATCCAACCGGATTCCACCAGCTCGGCCAAGTGCTCTTTCAATGACTGCGGCTCATCAGGAGATGCGAAGAATGGGGAAAGGCCAGCGCCTAGCTGTGCCTCGGTGGCCGGCTGCTGCTCAAGCAAGTTGAGCACCTGCCACTGCCGGCGTGTCACACCGTGTTCTTCGAGAGTCGCTGCAAACTGCTCGTCAATCAGCGAATCCACCAATTTCAACCAGTAACCCAAGGGGCGTTTTGCGTTCATGAAATCAGCCTAGCCATGATCCCGACTAGAATCGAGGGTATGAGCGAAACCAGCGCCCGTGAGCGACTAAAAGAACTGATCCAAGAACTAGCCATTGTGCGCGGCAAGGTCACCTTGTCCTCGGGCAAGGAAGCAGATTACTACATCGATCTGCGCCGAGTGACCCTGCACCAGGAAGCCTCGGGCCTGGTCGGCGAGGTCATGCTCGACTTGCTTGATGAAGCCAAGCTGGAATTCAGCAACGTTGGCGGTCTGACCATGGGCGCGGACCCAGTGGGTACCGCCATCATGCACACCGCACGCGCCAAGCAGCGCGCTGTTGACGCCTTTGTGGTCCGCAAGGCGCAGAAGTCCTACGGCATGGGCCGCCAGGTCGAAGGCCCGAGCGTTGAAGGCAAGGATGTCATCGTGCTGGAAGATACTTCCACCACCGGTGGCTCGGCGCTGACCGCAGTCGAGGGCGTGCGCAAGGCCGGAGGCAACGTGATTGCCGTTGCCGTGATCGTGGACCGCGACACCGGCGCGAAGGAACGCATCGAATCTGAAGCTGGCGTGCCTTACCTGTTTGCCTATGGCAAGGATGAGCTGGGCCTGTAGCCCTTCAGTCCTGGATTTTCACGCAGAAATGCTGCCCTCCACGCATGGAGGGCAGCATTTTTATTGCATTCAGCCGCGGTCAGGTGCCGCAGTGGTCTTGCGCGGAACCAGCACCGCCGGGAATTCGCCCGGAGACTCGACCTCTTCCCCGGCGAGCAGGCCCAGCAGCATTTTCACCGCGTGGGCGCCCATTTCGTGCAACGGCTGGCGTACGGTGCTCAGCGGGGGAGTGGACTGCGCGGCGGCCGGGATGTCATCAAAGCCGATGATGGACAGGTCCTCGGGGATGCGCAGCCCGTGCTCGCCGGCCACCTGCAGGGCGGCCAGGGCCGAAAGGTCATTGGCGGCGAAAATGGCCGTCGGCGGATGCGGCAAATCCAACAGGTCATGGGCCGCTAGCACTGCAGCTTCATGCTGGTAGTCGCCGTGGTGGACCAGCTGTTCTTCAATCTCCACTCCGGCATCTTCCAGTGCTTGGCGGTAGCCCTGTTCGCGCAGGTGCGCAGATTGCAGATCCTCGCGTCCGCGAATATGTGCGATGCGGCGATGGCCCAGTTCCAGCAGGTGCGAGGTGGCGGTGTAGGCGCCGCCGTAGTTGTCGACATCGATGGAAATCGGCATATCCACGCCGGTATGCGGATCAATTGAGATGACCGGGACCGAACTATGCGGGATTTCCACGGTAGGGGTGACGATGATGGCACCGTCGATGAGCGTTCCACCCAATCGGGACAGCGAGCGGCGTTCCCAGCCGGCGTGGCCTTCGGGGCTCAGGTTGCCTGCGTAGGCCATCAGGTCATATTGGGTCCCGCGCAGGGTGGCGGAAATGCCGTTGAGCAATTCCAGGGAGAAGGGCTCGAATTCGGCAACGAGGATGCCAATGATGTTGGTTCGGGTGCTGCGCAGCGAGGATGCCACCAGCGAGGTCTCGTAGCCTAGTTCATTGATGACCTGATGGACTTTGGCGATCGTCGCCGGAGCTACCCCGTACCGTCCATTGACCACCTTGGATACGGTGGACACCGAAACCTTCGCAACGCGTGCCACATCGTTGATGGTTGCGCGCCCGGTCGACGTTTCGACGGGCTGCCGGCTCTGCAAGGTCTGGGCCATCTCGGGGTTTGAGGTCTCAGGGGTCATCACTCGACTAACAGTAGCGCAAACTCTCGCGTAATTCCGGGACATTCAGCGCTCATGACGTTTTATTCAGAGGGTATCGATAACGTTTTCGCAAAGGATTTCGAAAACGTTATCGAAAACGATTGACATGACACGCATCACAGTGCAATTCTTGGTGAAGCCATTCGCCTGCCGCACCTTGTGGACAGGTCATCATCACAGCTGAGGAGCACGAGCATGTTATCCAAGACCCGAGGTGCGCAGATCCTGGCGCTGGCCGCCACCACCGCCTTGCTAGCCACCGGCTGCGTCGCTGGCGCAGGCGGAGGTGAAGGTGAGAAGCCGGCCGATGGAAAGACCACCATCACCTGGTGGCACAACTCCAACAACGGAGATGGCAAGGCCTATTACGAGAAGGTCGCCGCCGACTTCGAAGCCGCCCATGAAGGGGTGGATGTTGAAGTCAACGCCATGCAGCACGAAGACATGCTCACCAAGCTCGATGCAGCTTTCCAGAGCGGCGATGCCCCGGATGTCTACATGGAACGCGGCGGCGGAGAGCTGGCAGCTCACGTGGCCGCCGGACTGACCAAGGACCTGACCAAAGCGGCATCCGAGGAGATCGCCTTCCTCGGCGAGAACGCCGGCGGCTGGCAGCTGGAGGGCAAGACCTACGCCTTGCCATTCTCGCTGGGCGGGGCGGGGTTCTGGTACAACAAGGCACTGTTCAAGGAAGCCGGCATCGACAAGGCTCCACAGACCTTCAGTGAGCTCATTGACGCTACCGAAAAGCTGAAGAAGGCCGGCATTGATCCGATTTCCGTTGGTGCAGGCGACAAGTGGCCAGCAGCGCACTACTGGTACTACGCCGCGGTGCGCGAATGCTCGCAGCAGACCATGGCTGACTCCATCGCCAACCTGGACTTCAGCGACCAGTGCTTCACCAAGGCAGGCGAAGACGTGGACCAGCTGATCAAGGCCGAGCCATTCAACCCCGGATTCCTCTCCACCCCGGCACAGTCCGGACCGACCTCCGCCTCCGGCCTGCTGGCCACCGGCAAGGTCGCCATGGAACTGGCCGGCCACTGGGAGCCAGGCGTCATGCAGGGCCTGACTGAAGATGGCAAGGGCATGGGCGATGACACCGGCTGGTTCCCATTCCCGGAAATTGAAGGCGGCCAGGGCGACCCTGCTGCCCAGCTCGGCGGCGGCGACGCGTGGGCCGTATCGGAGGGCGCACCTGATGCAGCAGTGGACTTCGTGAAGTACATGCTCTCCGACGAGGTCCAGCGCGGCTTCGCCGAATTGGACATGGGCCTTCCAACCAACCCTGCGGCCAAGGGCGCCATCTCGGATCCTGCCCTGGCTTCGCTGATGGACGTGCGCGATAAGGCCCCATACTTCCAGCTGTACTTCGACACCGCCTTCGGCGCTTCCATCGGCGGCGCGATGAATGACGAGATTGCCCTGCTCTTCGCCGGCCAGTCCGACGCCCAGAAGATCGTCGACGCCAGCCAAGATGCCGCTGACCTGGAGAAGTGATCCCCACCGTGGCCCAAGAAGTAACCTACGCAGCTGACGCATCAGCACGCGGCACAAGCGAGCTGCCGGAGCGTGAACGCGCCAAGGCGGATGCGCGGCAACCGCAAAAGGGCGCGAAGCGCCCACGCAAGCCGGCAGATAAGCGCAAGAACCTGGAGATCTTCTTCTTCGTGTCTCCAGCGCTGCTGCTGATCGCGGTCTTCATGCTCGTACCCATCATCCAGGCCGTGCGCTTCTCGGTGTACAACTGGAAGGGCTTCGGCCCGCTGGTGGACTTCGTGGGCCTCAAGAACTACGTGCGGGTGCTGGGCAATGAGGTGTTCACCGATGCGCTGGTCCACAACCTGATCATCATCGGCGGCTCCATTGCCCTGCAGCTGCCCATAGGGTTGGGCATCGCGCTGCTGCTGAACCGGAAGATGAAGATCCAGTCCCTGCTGCGCACCATCATTTTCGTGCCCTATGTGCTCTCCGAAGTGATTGCCGGCGTTGTCTGGTTCCAGTTGCTGCAGCCGCAGTACGGTGTCATCGACACCATCATGAACAAGCTCGGGATCGACGGGCCGGCCCAAGGCTGGCTGGGCACTCCGGAGCTGGCCTTGTGGACGGTGCTGGCGGTATTGACCTGGAAGTACTTGGGCCTGGCAGTGATCCTGTTCCTCGCCGGGCTGCAGGGCGTGCCCTCCGAGCTCTACGAAGCAGCCGAAATCGACGGGGCCTCCTGGTGGCAGATCCAGCGCAAGATCACCATCCCGCTGCTGGGTCCCACGCTGCGCACCTGGGGGTTCTTGTCCATGATCGGCTCGCTGCAGCTGTTCGACATGGTCTGGATCCTCACCGGCGGCGGCCCGGCCAACGCCACGACCACGATGGCCACCTTCCTGGTTTCGGAAGGGACCAAGCGCCAGAACTTCGGCATTGCCGCGGCCGCCTCGGTCATCTTGTTCGTCGTCGCCCTGGTCCTGGCCATTTCCTACCAGCAGTTCATCCTCAAGCGGGATACGCAGCCAGATGACGAGCGCCCGAAGCAGAAGAAGGTCAAAGCATGAGCGCCAGCTTAGCCACCCGCCCGCAGCACACCCCCGCCCAGGCAAAACGCGCCAAGAAGCGCAATGGCAGTCAGGGCGGAAATGTCCTGGTCTACGCCATCGCCCTAGCAGTCGTGGCGATCACCCTGGGGCCAGTCCTCTACGGAGTGCTGGGGGGATTCCGCACCAATGCGCAGCTGGCCGAGAACCCCGCAGGGCTTCCCGCACCGTGGGTGCTGGATAACTACGCAGGGGTACTTAAGAACCCGGACTTCTGGCAGTACGCGCTGAACTCCACGATGATCGCGGTGATCACCACCGTGGTGGTTGTGGTCTTCGGAATCATGGCCGCCTATCCACTGGCCCGCTACCAGTTCCGCCTGCGTGAACCGATCTTCATGGTCTTCGTGCTCGGCCTGCTGTTCCCGGCGACCGTGGCGATCGTTCCGCTGTTCATCCTGATCTCCCGCGACCTGAACATGGGCAACACCTGGTGGGGCGTCGCCCTGCCCCAGGCCGCCTTCGCGCTGCCGATGACCGTCGTGATCCTGCGCCCCTTCCTGATGGCGCTGCCCCAGGAACTGGAAGAAGCCGCCCAGCTCGATGGCGCAAGCCGCATCGGCTTCTTCTGGAAGATCCTGCTGCCGCTGTCCGGACCGGGAATGGTCACCGTCGGCGTGCTGGCCTTCGTCGGCTCGTGGAACGCCTACCTGCTGCCGCTGCTTTTGCTGCAGGGGGACATGCGCACCTTGCCGCTGGGCGTGGCCGACTACTCCAGCGAGCACTCGGCCGATACCGCCGGCGTCTTCGCGTTCACCGCACTGGCGATGATCCCGGCGCTGATCTTCTTCCTCGCCATGCAAAAGCGCATCGTCAACGGACTGCAGGGCGCAGTCAAGGGCTGATCCGGCCCGCCTGAAGCACTAGACAACTTTGAAGACAAGGAACAGCCATGAAAACCGTCGAGCAAACCTGGCACGACACCTCCCTTCCTGCCGAACAGCGCATCGCCGCGCTCATGAAGGAAATGACCCTGGAAGAAAAAGCCGGGCAGCTGGGCTCATTCTGGATCCGCCCGGAGAACGAGAACCAGGACGGTGAAGGCAATGTCGCGCCGATGGCCGATACCTTCGCTAGCGGCCCCAGCTTCGAAACCGCCATCAAGGACGGCCTGGGGCATATCACCCGCGCCTTCGGCACCGTCCCGCTGACTCCGGCCGAGGGCCGTGAACGCCTCGTGGAGCTCCAAGAACAGGTCATTGCCGCAAACCGGCTGGGCATCCCGGCCATTGCCCACGAGGAATGCCTCACCGGCTTCACCACCCTGGGCGCTACTTGCTACCCGGCATCCATCGCCTGGGGCGCCACCTTCAATCCGGATCTCATCGGCTCCATGGCCCAGCGCATCGGAGCCGACATGCTCAAGATGGGCGTGCACCAAGGCCTGTCCCCGGTCCTGGACGTCACCCGGGACTACCGCTGGGGCCGGGTGGAAGAAACCATGGGCGAGGACCCGCACCTAGTGGGCGAACTGGCCGTGGCCTACGTGCGCGGATTGCAGGATTCCGGGGTGCACGCCACCTTGAAGCACTTCGCCGGCTATGCCGCCTCCCAAGCAGGACGCAACCACGCGCCAGTCTCCATGGGTCCGCGGGCGCTGGAAGATACCGTCTTCCCGCCATTTGAACGCGCCGTGCGCGAAGCCGGCGTGAAATCCGTGATGAATTCCTATGCCGACGTGGACGGCGAAGCGCCAGCTGGCAGCCACCGCCTGCTCACCGAGGTGCTGCGCGGCCGCTGGGGCTTTAACGGCACCGTCGTAGCGGACTACTGGTCGGTCAGCTTCCTGCACAGCATGCATGAAGTAGCTGAAGACGAGGACGCGGCAGGGCTGCTGTCCTTGGAAGCGGGCATGGATGTAGAGCTTCCCGAGACCACCGCCTTCGCCAACCTCGCCCAGGCCGTACGCTCCGGAGCCCTCGACCAAGAAGTCCTGGACACCGCGGTGCGCCGCGTGCTGGCCCAGAAGCTGCAGATGGGCCTGCTGGATCCTGACTGGAACCCACGCAAGGCCTGGCTGGGCGAAGACGTGGAACTGGACTCGGCCGATAACCGGGCCCATGCCCGCAAGATGGCCGAGGAATCGATCATCCTGCTGCGCAACGAGCAGATCCTTCCCCTGCGCAATCCTGCACGCCTGGCAGTTATCGGCCCCAGCGCCTCGCAGCCGCGCACCCATCTGGGATGCTATTCCTTCACCAACCACGTCTACTCGCGCTTCGCCGAGCAGCAGGACTATGGCGTGCCGATGGTTTCGATCCTCGAGGCGCTGAAGCAGGAACCTGCGCTCGCCGGTTCGCAGATCGAGTACGCCCGCGGCGTGGACTTCACCGACCTGGATGATTCGGGCATCGCTGAGGCCGTCGAAGCGGCCCGCAACGCCGAGGTCGCGGTAGTGACCGTCGGAGACCTGGCCGGCCTCTTCGGCCGGGGCACTTCAGGGGAAGGCTGCGATGTCGTTGACCTGAGCCTGCCCGGACGCCAGGGCGAGCTGGTGGAAGCCGTGCTGGCTACCGGAACCCCGACCGTGCTGGTGATGGTGACCGGACGCCCGTACTCGCTGGGCAAGTTCGCCGATCGAACCGCCGCCATCATCCAGTGCTTCATGCCTGGCGTAGAGGGTGGGCCGGCGCTGGCCGGCGTGCTGACCGGAGACGTCAACCCCTCGGGCAAGCTGCCTGTGCAGATCCCGAACCATGTCGGCGGGCAGCCGGGCACCTACCTGGCCTCCAAGCTGGCATGGCATACCGAGGGCGTGACCAACCTGGATCCCCGCCCGCTGTACCCCTTCGGCTACGGAAGTTCCTACACCGGCTTCGAAATTTCCGAGCTGGAACTCTCGGAGAAGGAAATCGCCACCGACGGCACGATCCAGATCAGCGCCTCCGTAGCCAATACCGGAGCGCGCGGCGGGGCTGAAGTGGTGCAGTTGTACTTGGCTGATGCGGTGTCGCAGGTGGTGCGTCCACGCCGCTGGTTGGTCGGTTTCGCCAAGGTGCAGCTGGAGGCGGGGGAGTCCAAGCGGGTCGCCTTCACGGTCCACGCGGACCGCACCTCGTTTACCGGCCTGTCCGGAAAGCGGATTGTGGAACCGGGCAAGTTCACCGCGCTGGTGGGCTCCAGCAGCGAGGACCTCGCGGCGCGCGAGGACTTCTGGATCACCGGCAAGGTGCGTGAAGTTGCAGAGGGCCGGGTGATGGACACCCCGGTGTCCATCTCCTAGCCGCTAGGCGGTTCGCCGGCGCAATGTCAGCGAGCCGATCAGCAGCGCGGCGGCAATCCATGCGGCGATAAGCAGCATGTTGATTGCCGTCGCCGAATCCGTGGTTCCGGCTGCGGCATCGGAGAGAGCATCGATGGCGTGGGACAGCGGAAGCCAGTCCCCAATGGCTTGCAGCGCCCCGGGCAGCTGTTCTCGGGGCAGGATGATGCCGGCCAGCAGGAACTGGGGGATGACCAGCGCCGGCATGAACTGCACCACCTGGAATTCGGTGTGCGCGAAGGCGCTTGCCATCAGGCCCAGGCTGATGCCCAGCAACGCATCGAGGGCGGCCACTGCGAAGAGCAGCCAGAGCTGGCCTTCGATATGCAAGCCGCAAACCCAGATCGCGAAGCTGACCGCGATGACCGTCTGCACGATGGCAACCAGAGTGAATGCCAGCGCGTAGCCGAAGATGAATTCCCCCTTGGCCAGCGGCATGCTCAGCAGCCGTTCCAGGGTTCCGCTGCGCCGTTCGCGCAGCGTGGCGATGCTGGTTACCAGGAACATGACCACGAATGGGAACAGCGCGATCATTGCCGGGCCGATGCGGCTGAAGGCATCGGTCTCGGTGAAAATCCATGCGATCAAACCGATCAGCAGGCTGGGCACCAGGAGCATCAGCGCGATGGTCCGCGGGTCGTGCATCACCTGGGCCAGGACCCGCCCGGCGGTGGCCAGTGTCCTGTTCATCGCTCTTCGCCTCCTGGCGTTGCCCGATGCCTCGGCGCGGGCGCAGGCTGCGTTGGCACCTGCTTGGTTCCGCCAGCGGCGATGAGGGAAACGAACGCATCTTCGGGATTTTCCGCACCGGTTGATTCCATCAGCGCTGCCGGGGTCATCTGGCCCAGCAGCTTTCCCTCGCGCAGCAGCAGGATCTCATCGCAGCGCATGGTCTCGTCCATGACATGGCTGGAGACGACCAGGCACAAGCCGGTGGCCGCCAGCTGCGAGAACATTTTCCACAAATCCGCACGCAGCACCGGATCCAAACCCACGGTGGGTTCATCCAGGATCACGATTTCCGGGGATCCGAGCAGCGCGATGGCCAACGACACCCGGTTGCGCTGGCCGCCGGACAGGTCCCGGCCCAGGTGGCCAGCTTGGCCGGCCAGATCCGTGGTGTGCAGAACGCGGTCCACTTCAGCTGATGGCTGCCTGAGGATCTTGGCGAAATACGCGATATTCTGCCGGATGCTCAAATCCTCGTAGATGCTCGCTGACTGGGTCATGTAGCCGACGCGGTTGCGCAAGGACTTGTGCCCCGCTGGTTTTCCGAGAACCGTGACGGCTCCGCCGCTGGTTATCTGGTTGCCCACGATGCTGCGCAGCAAGGTGCTCTTGCCGCTGCCGCTGGGGCCGAGCAAGCCGATGATCCGTCCGGGCGAGAGCTGGAAGTCCACTTGGTCCAGGACCAATGACTTTCCACGTCTGACGTCGAGGCGCTGCACATCGACACAAGTCGATTTATTCATCACATAATGAATTAGAGGCTCATGCCGGCGGCATGTCAATGGTTCAGCGCAGGCAATTCTCCGGTCAGGTAGCGCTGGATGGTGGGAGCCACCAGTTCGATAACCTGCTGGTCCTCCATGGAAACCAAAGGCTCCAAGTCAATGATGTAGCGTGAGACAATGAGGCCGATAATCTGGCTGGCCACCAAGGCCACCCGCTGCTCGGCCTGTTCTTGAGGCAGGCGCGAGCCCAAGCGCGAGAAGATCTGTTCATGCAGGAAAGGGCGGAGCATGTTCGTTGCCCTGCTGCTGGAGATCAACCCCCGGACCATCGCCGTCGCCGCGGTACGGAAGGCCGGCTTGCGCCAGGTATCGAGCAAGGCGCGCGTCAGCGCCTCACCCATCTGATCCAGCGGCGCCGATGCCGCCTCGGCGATGATTCGTCCGGGGTTGATGGGGATGTGCATGCTCTGGACAAACAGGTCGCTCTTGTCCTTGAAATAATGGTGCACCAGCGCAGGATCGACACCGGCCCGGCGCGCAACCGAGCGTAGGCTGGCCGCTTCATACCCGACGTGGGCGAACTCCTTGGACGCGGCCTTGAGGATCATCGTTTTTGCGGCACCAGCGGTGCTGCCCTTGGGGCGTCCGCGTTTCCGTGCGCTAGGGACCTCGGCGGGTGCTTTCTCGTTCACAATTTCAGCATACGTCTGGAATCATGCTTCAACGCCGAAGGCCGGGCACAAAGCCCGGCCTTCGCTGCTGCGTTGGGTGCTACTTCTTGGCTGCAGGAGTTTCGGCCGCAGCCGCGCCCTTGGCAAGTTCCGCATGCAGGTTCGCCACCGAGGGGAACTGCAGGTCTGGACGGAACGGGAAGGCATCCATGTCTTCGCGGGCGGTGATGCCGGTGTAGACCAGCGCGGTCAGCAACCCGGCTTCCATGCCAGCGACGATGTCGGTATCCATGCGGTCCCCGATCATCGCGGTGGTTTCGGAGTGCGCATCGATGCGGTTCAGGGCAGAACGGAACATCATCGGGTTTGGCTTGCCCACCACGTACGGATCGCGGTTGGTGGCACGCGTGATCAGGGCCGCGATGGCACCGGTAGCAGGCATGATGCCCTCGGTGGATGGGCCGGTCGCGTCGGGGTTGGTCGCGATGAACTTCGCGCCGCCCTCGATCAGGCGAATGGCCTTGGTGATGGCTTCAAAAGAGTAGGTGCGGGTTTCGCCCAGCACCACGTAGTCCGGGTTCTGGTCGGTCATGATGAACCCTGCATCGTGCAGTGCAGTGGTCAGGCCGGCTTCACCGATGACGAAGGTGCGGCCGCCTGGACGCTGGCGAGCCAGGAATTCTGCGGTGGCCATGGCCGAGGTCCAGATGTTTTCTTCTGGAACGTCAAGGCCCGAGGCCAGCAGGCGTGCACGCAAGTCGCGCGGGGTGTAGATGGAGTTATTGGTCAGAACCAGGAAACGCAGCTTGTTCTCGCGCCAGTAGTTCAGCAACTCGGCAGCGCCCTTGATGGCCTGGTTCTCGTGAACCAGGACACCATCCATGTCAGTGAGCCAGCATTTGATGTCGTGGACTGTACGCGTACCGCGGATTGATGTAGTCACGAGACGTGGATCCTCCCTAGTGATTGTGTGGTGGGACCTGTCGACGCTGAAAGTTTCCCGTTCTATTAAGAGATTACACAGGCTCACCCGAATGCGCCGTGAACAAGGGCATGAATATAACGAACTAGGCTTAATACCGTGAACGAACAAACCGATGAACCAGTTAATGATCCGAGCATGCAGCACGTCATTGGAGTAGGCCCCTGGGAGGGGGAACTGCCAACCGATGAAAAATACGATCCGCAGCTGCTTGCCGAGGGAGATCGGCGCAACGTCGCGGACAAGTACCGCTACTGGACGATGGACGCCATCATTGCTGATCTTGATGAGCGCCGCCACGACTTCCATATCGCCATTGAGAACTGGCAGCACGACATGAACATCGGCACCGTGGTGCGCAGCGCCAATGCCTTCCTGGCCAAGGAAGTCCATATCATTGGACGCCGCCGGTGGAACCGACGCGGTGCAATGGTTACGGATCGTTACCAACACGTGCGTCATCATGCGACGGTGGAGGAATTTGTTGCTTGGGCGCAAGAAGCTGGGTTGACGATCTTGGGGATCGATATCTTCCCGGACTCCGTTCCCTTGGAAACTTATGACCTGCCAAAGAACTGCGTTCTGGTCTTTGGCCAGGAGGGCCCGGGGCTCAGCCCGGAAGTCCATGCCGCCGCCAAGGACACCCTGTCAATCGAGCAATTCGGTTCGACGCGTTCAATCAACGCGGCTTCAGCGGCCGGCATCGCCATGCACGCGTGGGTACGCAGGCACGTGTTCGGGCAAAAAGTAGGTTAACAAGAAATTTAATACTGACGAGTTTAGTCGAGCATCTGGATTAGTTATAAGTTTCAGCCTACGCTTGGATTTGGTTATGAAAATGTGATCCGGATCTGGGAGAGGGCTGTCGTGAAACGACGTCATCAAGTGAATCGTGACTTGCTGCTGCCGGGGCTGCCTCGACGCAGAAAGCCATTGGTTATCTGGTCGACTTCGGTAATCGCAGCATTGGGACTTACAGCGACCCTTTCGATTCCAATCATGGCGCAAGTGGGCGACTCCCGGCAGGGCGATATTCCTGTGGGCATCGACGCTGTAGCTGATCCGTCGATGTTCAACGGACCGGTATATGTCAGTGCTGACGCACCGCTGAATGCATTCGGCGGTTCCGGCAAAGAACTGGCCATTGATGGCCGTCCCGTCGGCATGATTGACGGTGCTGATGAGGAGTCCGAGTCAACCAGCGAGGACGATGAATCCACCGCTTTGCTCGCGGGCATGGTCGGAGAGCTGGGCAAGCTGCCTGGCGATCTCCAGCTGATGCACCCGGTCAAGACCCGCAGGATTTCCAGCCCTTATGGCTGGCGCTCCAACCCGACTGGCCCGGGCAACCAGATTCACATCGGCCAGGACTACCCAATTTCCTGCGGCTCGCCGGTCTACGCTTCTGAAGCTGGAACGGTGACCGTGTCTGCATGGGCAGGCCACTCTGGCATGCGCGTGACTATTGATCACGGAAGCAATGTCCAAACCGGCTACAGCCATAATTCGAAGCTGATTGCCAAAGTAGGCCAGCGGGTTGAACAGGGTGAATTGATCGCCTTGGCCGGCACCACCGGCAACTCGACGGGTTGCCACGTGCACTTCGAGGTCATCATTGACGGCCGTTGGCACGATCCGCGCAACTACCTGCCAACCATTGCGGGGCAGCGTCAGGCAATGATTGATTCCCAGCGGTTGACGGTTAACGCTGGTACCGCTCCGAAGGGCAACGGTTCGCGAGCTCCAGAACGCACGTCAAGCGGTCCGGATCCAGACGTCATTGTCCCTAAGGATGACACCCCAGTCATTCCTAAGCCGAAGCCGACCCCGTCTGATTCGCAGCGTCCGTCGCCAACCGAGAGCGAGACCCCACGCGGTTCGCAGTCGCCTGATGGTTCTAAGAGCCCGGATGGTTCGCAGTCGCCTGATGGCTCTAAGAGTCCTGATGCTTCGAAGAGCCCAGATGAGAACGAATCCACGACCCCTGAATCCCCGGAGGGATCCCAGGAAGACGATACGGTTACTCCAAAAGTGCCAGAGTCAACGCCTGAGCCCGCGCCCGTCCCGACCCCGGATTCTTCTAAGTCGTCGTCCGGATCCGAAACCTCGAAAGATTCCAGTAGTTCCGCGCCAGCTCCGAGCACAACTACGAAACTGGTAGCGCCGTCGGGAAGCGCAACCACCGAATAAATAACTTAACAAGCCAACGGCCAGCCGTGATGGGGTAGAACTTCATCAGGGATGGTCGTTTGCTTTACCGTACGCAGGGTAATTTACCGTGTCACGATACGAGATTTAGAACTTAGTTAGTGACATAGCCGATAGGATGGATGGCGAACCGCCGTCAATGGAGACGCGTAACCTCGCTAATCACCAGGAGTGAAGCATGCCTATCGCAACCCCCGATAAGTACAATGCAATGATCGATGCTGCCAAGGCAGGCGGCTACGCCTTCCCAGCAGTGAACGTGACCAGCTCGCAGACTCTGAACGCCGCAATTCGCGGTTTCGCAGAGGCTGAATCCGACGGCATCATCCAGGTCTCCACCGGCGGCGCGGCATATTGGTCCGGTGCCTCCGTAAAGGATATGGTTATCGGCTCGCTGGGCTTCGCAGCTTTCGCGCGCCAGGTCGCCAAGAACTACGGCGTGAACATCGCGTTGCACACCGACCACTGCCCAGCAGACAAGCTGGACGGTTTCGTGCTGCCCCTGCTTGCCGCTTCTGAAGCAGAAGTTGCAGCCGGCCGCGACCCATTCTTCAACTCCCACATGTGGGACGGCTCGGCTGAGACCCTTGAAGAGAACTTGCGTATCGCTGCAGAACTGCTGCCGCGTACCGCCGCTGCCAAGCAGATCCTCGAAGTTGAAATCGGCGCAGTGGGCGGCGAAGAGGACGGCGTAGAGAACGCAATCAACGACAAGCTGTACTCCACCGTTGAGGATGCTCTGGCAACCATCGACGCTCTGGGTGCCGGCGAAAAGGGCCGCTACATCACCGCATTGACCTTCGGCAATGTCCACGGCGTCTACAAGCCAGGCAACGTGAAGCTGCGTCCGGAGATCCTCAAGGACATCCAGGCCCAGGTTGGCGCCAAGATCGGCAAGGAAAACCCATTCGACCTCGTATTCCACGGTGGTTCGGGCTCGTCCGAGCAGGAAATCGCTGACGCGGTTGCCTACGGTGTCATCAAGATGAACATCGACACCGACACCCAGTACGCATTCACCCGTCCGGTCGCCGGGCACATGCTGGCCAACTACGACGGAGTACTGAAGATTGACGGCGAAGTCGGCAACAAGAAGACCTATGACCCACGCGTGTGGGGTGCCAAGGCAGAAGAGTCCATGGCTGCACGCATCGTCGAAGCTGCTCAGCAGCTCGGCTCGGCCGGAAAGTCGCTGAAGTAACCATGGTCGGAGAAAATCTGCTGGGCATTCCGGAAACGCTGCTCCCGGAAGAAACCGAAGTGCTGGCACGTTACGAAGCGGGCGATGAGGCCACTGACTTGGCAGCAAAGTTCCCTGCTTCGTCATTGGTTTGGGCATTGCTGGCAAATGAAGCGCACAGTGAGGGCCGCATCGTGGAGTCCTACGCGTTCGCACGTGTTGGCTACCACCGTGGTCTGGATTCGCTGCGCAAGGCCGGATGGCGTGGGCAAGGCCCAGTGCCCTGGCGCCATGAGCCGAACCGCGGCTTCCTGCGTTCGCTGTATGCGCTGGGCCGCGCAGCTGCCGCCATCGGCGAGACCGAAGAAGTCGATCGCATCGGCAAATTCCTGAACGATTCGGATGCTTCCGCCAAGGCTGAAATTGAAGCTGGCAATTAAGTAATCCTTCATTCGCTATCGGCGGCTCTCCTCGCAAAGAGAAGAGCCGCCGATTGTCATTTAATGCGTCGAAAGGGCGCTCATGATAATTAATGCTCGGGTTGGTCGCAGAAGAGACAGTCCCGCCAGACCTCCATCACTTCGTAGTCAGACGCCAAAGTCCTAGTCATGACTCATTAGGCAATATGAGTGCGTTCTCATCTTGTTCTACTTTTGTCTTCATTTCGTTCACCTAAAGTTCATCTTGGAGGAATCGTCGCTTCACCACTTTGAAAGGGATAACCATGTTGTCTTTCTGGACGGGACTTGGGTCCAACATCATCGGCATGACAGTGCTGGTGTACTTCGTATACTTCCGCCGCCACTACCGCCGCGATCTCGTGCTGGCCTATATCGCTTTGAGCATGGGCATCTTCGCAGTCACCTTGCTGCTCTCGGGCAGCGGCGCAGGCATGGGGCTGGGACTTGGACTCTTCGGCATCCTGTCCATCATCCGCCTGCGCTCCGACACGCTGACCCAAGAAGAAGTAGCGTACTACTTCATTTCCCTGGCCATCGGTCTGGTCAACGGACTGCACCCGGAGCCAGCATGGCTGGCCCCGGCGGCTACCGCAGCACTTGTCTTGGTGATGTTCCTGGCCGATCACCCACGTTTCGCGCCACGCACCGAACGCCAGACCGTCACCCTGGAACGCGCCTACCCGAAGAAGGCTGAGCTGCAGGCCGCCTTGGAAGAGCTGCTGGATGCCAAGGTGCTGCGTACCGTAGTGGTGGAACTGGACATGGTCCGCGACCTGACCATCGTCGACGTGCGTTTCCGCACCCATGCCGTTGCAGGACAGGCTTCGGCCAAGGCCAGCTCATCCGAGAGCTTCTCCGGTACCTACGAATTGGCCAAGACCCCAGCGGCGCCTGCGGCACAGAACGGAGCCAAGCAGGAGACGTGGTCCTGATGACTGCGCTTTCAGCAATCCGTTGCGCAACCGGCACATCGAATGCCCGCGCCGCACTGGAAGCAGCGGTGGCAGCTCGTGCGCCGATCAGTCTTGAAGACGTGATTTCCGAAGCGGCGTTGCAGACACGTGTCGACAAGAAGTTCCTGCTGACCCCAGGAGAGTTCACGGCACTGTCGCAGAAGCTTGGGGACAAGTTCAAGATCATGCAGATCGACGGGTTGCGGACCTTCCGCTACGAGTCGGTATATTTCGATACCGAGGATTTCGACCAGTACCGCGCCCACCGCCAGGGGCGGCGCCGGCGGTACAAAGTACGTTCGCGGACGTATGCGGATACCGGATTGTCGATGTTCGAGATCAAGACCAAGGGGCTGCGCGGTTCCACCGTGAAACACCGCGTCGAGCAGGATTTGGATACCGCCAGTGAATTGACCGAGGCGAATCTGGAATTCCTCGAGTCGGTGCTGCGCAGCGAATACGGGCAGGAAGTCCCTGCACTGCAACCGGTCCTGGACAGTGCATACACTCGCGCGACCTTCGTGAACCCCATCGATGGTGAGCGGCTGACCTGCGACATCGAATTGGAGTATGCCAACGGGCACGGGCAGATTGATGGCCCGGACCTGATCGTTGTCGAAACCAAATCTGCCGACGGCCGCGGGGCCTCGGACCAGGCCTTGGCCGAACTGGGGATCCGCGAAGTCTCCATGTCCAAGTACTGCATCGGCATTGCCTTGCTCAATCCGCAGTTGCCGGCCAACCGCTGGAGCCGCCTTCTGCAGCGCAGCTTCGTTCCGGATCCGACGTTGCGTTAGATCCGGTACCGGCTCCTGCTACCGTTCGGAAGCAAGCCGGTAGCCGAAGCCGCGGACGGTTTCGAAGCGTTCCGAGCCCAGCTTGTTTCGCAGGTAGCGCACGTACACATCCACCACATTGGATCCCGGGTCGAAGTCGTAGCCCCACACGCGGGAGAGCAGCTGCTCGCGGCTGAGCACCTGGCCAGGATTGCGCAAGAAGGCTTCAGCCAGCGCGAATTCGCGCGCCGACAGGTCCACTTCGCGTTCGTTGACCGTGACCCGGCGGCGCAGCAGATCCATATGCAGGTTCTCATGGGTCAGTGAAGACACTTCAGGGGCATTGTCTTCGGTGCGCAGCCGCAAGCGGACGCGAGCCAGCAGCTCATCGAAGTGGAAGGGCTTGGCCATGTAGTCATCCGCGCCATTCTGCAGGCCCGCCACGGTGTCTTCGACACTGCCGCGTGCGGTCAGGATGATCACCGGAGTGTCGATCTGGGCTACGCGCAGCCGGCGGAGCACCGAGAAACCATCTTCATCGGGCAGGCCGAGATCCAAAATGATCAGTTCATGATCGCCTTCGATCGCCAGATTGAAGCCATCTTGGCCGGTTTCCGCGATGGATGAGGTCAGTCCCGCAGCGCGCAGCCCCTTGGCCACGAATGAGCTGATGCGGGGTTCATCTTCAATGATCAGGATCTGGCTCATGCTTCCTTGCTTCCTGTCGATAACGGCATATCAATGTAGAACGTGGAACCCTTGCCATATTCTGAATTGACCCACACGCGTCCGCCGTGGGTCTCGGCAATGGCTTGGACAATGTTCAGCCCCAGCCCAGAACCTGATGAGCGCACCGAGTTCTGGCCACGTCCAAAGCGTTCAAAAATTCTTTCAAGGTCCTCGGCTTGGATGCCGACGCCCGCATCCGATACCCACCAGCGCAGCGTGGTGCCGCCGTGGGCGTCGCGAATGATCTCGTTGCCCAAGCCAATGCGGCTGTCCTCAGCAGAGAACTTCACCGCATTGGCGCAGAGCTGGAGCATGGCCTGGGTGGTTCTGATCGGGTCAAGCGCAACGGTGGCTTCGGTGCGATAGTCCACGCGCCACTGGCGCGCACCCAGTCCGCGGGCCTTGTCGAGAATGTCATCAAGCAACTTGCCGACTTCTACCGGCTTCACCTGGAGGAAATCGGTGCGGTTGGATTTTGCCAGCGTGACCAAGTCATTGATCAGCAATGACATGCGTCGCAGCTCGTCCACTGCTATGTCCCGGCTCTGGGCGACGTCCTCAGGATCGTTGGGATCCATCAGTTCCAGGTGCCCATTGATGATGGTCACCGGGGTGCGCAATTCGTGCCCGACATCGTCAAGCAGCTGGCGCTGGGCGCTGAGCGCGCCGTCGAGCCGATCCAGCATTTCATTGACGGTTACCGTCAACTCGGCAAATTCATCATTTCCGGAAACTTCAATGCGCTGGGATACATCGGTCTCGGAAATCTGCTGTGCCGTCGTTTGCAGGCGGCGAATCGGCTCCAGCATGCGGCCAACTACCAGCCAGGCGGCCAGGGCCGCCACCAGCATCACCGAGCCGCCGACCGCACTGTAGATCATGAAGTTCCGGTCGTTGGCAATGGCCTCGGCCGAGTAGTCATAGGCCAGAACAAAGGCGCCGTGCTCATGATCTGCCGGAAGGCTAACCGGAACAACGACGGCACGGTAGGTCGTGATTTCCGTTTCGACAGTTCCCAAGCGGATGTGGTTGGTCCCCTGGACGCTTTTGGCCCATTCGATGAACTCGGGATCATCTTCCAAACGGGTTTGGACGATGTCGGGAGCGGTCCAACGCACCTTGTCTGCCACCAGGGAGAGCATGCCCTGCTTCGGGGAGGGCAAGGTGCGTTGCATTGCTATGTAGAGCAGGTCTTCGGCGTGCTTGAAGCGGTCCATGGTCCGCGGATCGACACCGGTTTCGGTGAGAACTTCGAATTCCTTGACGGTGCGGATCAGGGACTCATCCAGCCGGTCATTGAGTTCGTGCCGCTGTACCGCGAAGCTGGCGGTACCTGCTGCCACCAGCGCCAGGCCGACTAGGAGCATCATGCCGGTTAAGACTCGGGCACGGATGGACCACCGACGTTCTGGCGCCTTAGTCATCGTCGCCGTCATCGTCGTCATCATCACCGTAGTCGTCATCGTCATCGTCGTCATCGTCGTAATGCTGGTTGCCCGAAGGCGGCAGCGGAACGACGGTCTTCTTTGGCGGTGCGGGTGCTACAGGCTTGGGCTTCGGCTTAGGCGACGGGGTTGCGCTGGTCTTGGGCTTTTCTGAGACCTCCGGCTTGGCGGACTTGCTCGGGCTGGAGGAGGGCTTTTGCGATTTGGTTGCCGATTCGGAAGGGGAAGGGGTGGGTCCCTTGGGGACGCCGCTGGTTGGAGAGGGTGCTACTTCTTCGAAGATGAACCCCTCCCCGAGGTCTTGGTCGGCTGGTCCTTCCAAGGCTTTGCTGATCCCGAATGCGCCAACTACCACAACTGCGATGACGGCAATCGTCGCGAGCGCGCGGCGCAATGCTTCCTTTCCCATGTGTTTCATTGTGGCCGAAATAAATGAGATGCAGATGAGAGATGCCGCAAGATGACGTACTGCTGGCTTCGCTAGGCCAAGTGCTCGAAGATAATGACCGTCTGGGTGGATGAGAATGCGCGGTTGGAACCCAAATGCGCGGCCACGAAGGTGCGCAGGTCCCCGATGCTTCGGGTAGCCACCCGGACCAGCAAATCCGGGGAACCGCCAAGAACGAAAACTTCCTTGACCTCAGCGAGCTCTTTGAGCTGGTGGGCAGAGGAAAGCAAGCGGTCTCGGGCCGTGGAGGAGACGATAACGGAGATCATGGCATTGACGGCAACTCCTAACAGTTCCTCGTTGATCGCCGCGTGGTATCCGGTGATCACCCCCGCCTTGGACAGGGTCTTGACCCGGCCCAGGCAGGTGGAAGGCGCTAGCCCGACTTTTGCGGCCAGGACATTGTTGGCAATCCGGGCATCCTTGCTCAGCTCGGCGAGGATGGACAGGTCCGTTTCATCCACGCGCACAGGATTCGGCACGGTGTCGCCTTGAACGCTCCACAATGAATCCGCCACGGTTGATCAACTCAATTCTTTTGAAAAGTTCGGTCTGTCTCGCATGATCTCGTATTCAATTCTACGATGTAAGCATCATGGAGAACTGAATGTTTTCCAGCTTTGAGCTTTGCCTGAACAGGAGACCCCTTGACTGAATTGACCCGAGAGTCCCTTGCCCGGTTGGACGCGACAGACCCGCTGTCGGCCTTTGGAGAACGTTTCAACCTTCCAGAAGGCGTCATCTACCTCGACGGCAACTCCTTGGGCGCGCTGCCCAAGGGGGCAGCAGAACGTGCAGCCCAGGTGGTGGCCGAAGAATGGGGACAAGGCCTGATCCGTTCCTGGAATACCGCCGGCTGGTTTGAGATGCCGCTGAAGCTCGGCGACAAGCTGGGCCAGCTGCTGGGCGCGAAGCCCAACGAAACGGCGATCACCGACACCACGACCCTGAACCTGTTCAAGGCCTTGGCCTCGGCCCTGCGCACGCAGAAGGCCGACTCCCCGCAGCGCCGGGTGATCCTCACCGAACGTGATAACTTCCCGACAGACATCTACATCGCCGAGGGACTGGCCGACCTGGTCAACTCGCTTTCACAGGAAACGGGAATCGCCTACGAGGTGAAGCTCATCGATGATGAGGCGTCGCTGCGTGACTCCTTGGATGAGAGCGTTGCGGTGGTTGCCCTATCGCACGTGAACTACCGCACCGGTTCCATGTGGAACATGGAAGAAATCACCGCGGCGATCCATGACTCCGGAGCCTTGGTGGTCTGGGATTTGGCCCACGCCGCTGGGGCAGTGCCCATAGATCTGAACGCGGCCAACGCCGACTACGCGGTGGGCTGCACCTACAAGTACCTCAACGGTGGCCCCGGCTCCCCGGCGTTCATCTGGGTCAACGCCCGCCACCATGAGCGTTTCTGGCAGCCGCTGTCCGGCTGGTGGTCCCATCAATCGCCCTTCAAGATGGCCGATAGCTATACCCCGGCCAATGACATCCGCCGTTTCATGTGCGGGACCCAGCCAGTGACTTCGCTGGCCATGATCGAAGTCGGCCTGGATATCGCGTTGGAAGCCGACATGGACAAGGTGCGTGCCAACTCGTTGGAACTGGTTGACTTGTTCATCGAGCTGGTTGAGACCCGATGCGCCGGCTACGGCCTGGAACTTGTGACCCCGCGCCAGCATTCCGCGCGCGGCAGCCACGTCAGCTTCCGCCATGAACATGGCTACGAAATCATCGCTGCGCTCATCGACCAGGGCGTCATCGGAGACTACCGCGAACCAGAAGTCCTGCGCTTTGGCATCACTCCGCTGTACCTGACGCGCACCGATATCTGGGATGCAGTGGAAAAGCTGCGTGAAATTCTCCACACCAATGCTTGGCAGCGCGAAGAGTATGCGGTGCGTAATGCCGTGACATAACGCAAATTCCGCCTCTTTCCGGTCTTTGCGCCCCGAATCAGGCAAATGCGCACGATAGTAGCCTTGAAAAAGCACGGCATTTTCAATGCCGTGCTGTTCGCATAGGTCTAAAGGGAGCATCGTTGGGCAAGCAGCCGGTACGCGCCACTGAAGTCGGTTCGGGTTTTAAGAAGTCGTTGACACCAGGGCAGATGTCCATGATCGCCTTGGGCAGTGCCATCGGCACCGGCCTCTTCGCGGGCAGCAAGCTCGCCATTGCGATGGCCGGCCCTTCGGTGATCATCAGCTATCTCATTGGCGGAGTCGTAGCGCTGCTGGTCATGGGCGCGCTGGCGGAAATGACCGTCAAGCAGCCGGTGGCCGGATCCTTCGGGGTCTACGCCGAACGCTACCTGGGCCGTTTTGCCGGATACCTGACCAAATATCTGTACTGGTCCGCGCTGATCTTCGCCGTGGGCACCGAGGTCAGCGCCGTGGGCGAGTACATGCAGTACTGGTTCCCTGAAATCCCCGGACTGCTCTGGGTCCTTGTCTTTTCCGCTGCGCTCTTGGGCGTGAACTTCTCCAGCGTGAAGATCTTCGGAACCACCGAATACTGGTTCTCCGCAATCAAGGTCTTTGCCGTCATCGCCTTCATCATCATCGCGCTGTGGCTGGTCTTCCACGACCCGAGTGACGAATTCGGATTCCATAACTATGCAGCCGATGGCGGCTTCTTCTCCAATGGCGTGTTCGGCATGTGGAGTGCGGTCATCGTAGCGATCTTCTCCTACATGGGTATCGAAGCGATCTCCATTGCAGCCGCCGAGGCCAAGAACCCCAAGACCGCGGTGCGCAAGGCGTTCAAGGTCTCCTTCCTGCGCCTGCTGCTCTTCTACGTCTTCACCATGGCCCTGATCCTCGCCATCGCTCCAACCAGCGAACTGGTTTCAGGCGGATCGCCCTTTGTCACCGTGATGTCCCAGATGGGAATCCCGCTTGCCGACTCGGTACTGAACTTCGTGCTCATCGTTGCCGCGCTCTCGGCCATGAATGCCCAGCTGTACGCAGCCACCCGGATGCTGCATTCGCTGGCTGATGCCGGGCATGCACCGCGGTTGGCGCATCGGACCAACAGCGCTGGGGCTCCCGTCCACGCGGTGTGGATGTCCGCCGGAGGCATTGCAGTGGCTGCCCTGGTCTACGCCCTGGTTCCGGAAGGCGGCTTTGGCATCATGATGTCGCTGGCTACCTTCGGAGCCCTGGCAACGTGGTTCATGATCCTGGTAACCCACGTGTCCTTCCGCAAGAAGGTCCGCAGTGAACAGACGACGCTGGAGTTCAAGCTGCCAGGCTACCCTGGTGCCTCGATTCTTGGCGCGGTACTGCTCGCCGGCTTGCTGGTGACCTCGTTCTTCGTGCCGGAATTCAAGTACACGCTGATCTTCGGCGTTCCTTTTGTCATCGTGATGTCGGTGCTCTACAAGCTGGTATTCGCCGGAAAGAGCCAGCGCGCACAGAAGTAGCGGGGACGGGTCCGCGGCGTTGGTTCAGCGAAGAAATCCGGCGCGGGCACTAAGATCGTAAAGGGCCTGCCAGCTGGCAGGCGCAGCAACCTTCAAGGAGCAATGGTGGCCAAGCTGTATTTCCGCTACGGGGCGATGAACTCGGGCAAGTCCACGAGCTTGCTTCAGGCCGCTTTCAACTACGAGGAACGCGGCCAGCGCATCCTGCTGGCCAAGCCCGGGGTGGACACCAAGGGCGAGAACTCCATCGTTTCCCGGCTGGGCATCCAGCGCGAAGTGGACTTCACCGTGGGGCCGCAGGAGAACGTGCGCGAGAAGTTCACAGCGCATAGTTCCGGCGATGACCCTGATGCCCTGCTGCCGCATGTGGACGCGCCGCCGGTAGCCTGCCTGCTGGTGGACGAGGCGCAGTTCCTCTCGGGTGAACAGGTCGATGACCTGCTGCGGATTGCTGTCATGGATGATGTTCCGGTGCTGGCCTACGGCATCCGCACCGACTTCCGCACCCGTGCTTTCCCAGGATCGGCACGCCTGATGGAATTGGCGCACTCGCTTGAAGAGCTGAAGACCATCTGCCGCTGCGGGCGCAAGGCCATGTTCAATACCCGCCGGGTAGGGCAGTGTGTGGTGTTCGACGGAGACCAGGTCGCCATTGACGGCGACGACGTATGGTACGAATCGCTGTGCGCCACCTGCTATCTTCAAGCCTCCGGCGGCAAGCTGAGCTAGCCGACCAGGCCGGCCACGGCCCGCTGCAATCCCCAGTCGAAGCCATCGGCCAGCGGTGCGTCCACATCCAGCTGCACGAGGTTCTGGCGGAACGCGACGGAGCCGAGCACATGGTTCAGCAAGAGCTGCTGTCCATGGATGGCATGCTCTGCGGACAGGCCCGCAGATTCCAGCAGCGAGCGCAGCGCCAGCACCGGCTGGAGCTCAGTGGCCTGCATGGCGCTGGCGACCTCGACGACTTCAGGGCTGTCCTGGATGGGCAGCAGGGCAAGGTAGAGCTTGCGCGCCAAGTGAAGGATCGCATCTGCCGGGTCATCGAAGTCTTCTGCCTGCACAGCCAGCGCAGGGGTGTTCAGCAGCTTGGCCGCGACCTGGGCCAGCAGCTCCTGCTTGTTCTTCACATGCCAGTACAGCGCACCGACCTGGACATCGAGTTCTTTGGCCAATCGGCGCATCGACAAATCAGCCAACCCGAACTGTTGCAGGATGCCGACCGCGGTGTCCACGACCGTTAACTGAGTCAATGCCATGGTGACAAGTCTAGTCGCAAGACGAGGGCGTGCTCAGGCGCCAAACACGGTGCGGTTCAGGAAGTCGTTGCGGAACTTCCCGGCCGGATCCAAACGCTGGGCCAATCCGATGAAGTCATTGAACTTCGGGTACAGCTCGTGCAGCTGGGCGCTGGTTGCCGCGAAGAGCTTGCCCCAGTGCGGGCGTGCGGCAAATGGCGCCAGCGCTTCTTCGATCCGTGGCAGGAGCGCTTCGACCTCTTCTTGCTGCGGCTTCCAGGTGAAGTGCAGGGCAATGCCGTTGCGGCCGTAGTTTCCGCTGAGCCATAGTTCATCCGCGGCAATGGTGCGCACCTCGGAGACCAGCAGCAGGGGCGTGATCGTGGCAGAAAGCCCGCGGATCGCTTCGATGGCCTGAACCGCATATTCGCGCGGTACCAGGTATTCGGTCTGCAGCTCGTCGCCGGAGCTCGGGGTGAAATCCATGCGGAAATGCGCCAAGCGGTCGGACCAGGGTCCGGGCGCTCCGAGCTGTTCGCTGCAGATGGCTCCATCGGATTCGGGCAGCGGGTGCATCGCGGCGGTGGCCGGGAATCCTCCGAACTTGCCGTGGGCAATATCATCCCCCAGTCCGTCGCCGACACAACGCTTCAGCCAAGTCTGGCCCACGTTCTGCCCGCTCCAGTCGGTGAACAGGCTGACGCTGTAGGCAGAAGCCTGGAGCGCATCAAAGCCACCGAGCACCTTGTCCCAGGACAACTGCTCGAATACTGTTTGCTGAACCTCGAAACTCGGCACGATATCCAAGGTGAGATGGGTCAGCACGCCCAGTGCGCCAAGGGACACCACATAGCCGTTGAACTGCGCATCCCCGCGCCGCACCGCATGCAGCGAGCCGTCGGCCAGCACCAGTTCCACCCCGCGCACGGCGGTGGCCAGGTTGCCGTGGGCCTGCCCGGAACCGTGGGTGCCGGTGGAGACTGCCCCGGCCACCGAGATATGGGGCAGGGAAGCAAGATTGTGCAGCGCAAAACCGGCTGCCTGCAGGGTCTCCGCCAAGGCGCCGTAGGTGGTTCCTGCGCTGACTCGCACGCTCATGGCCTGCGCATCGATCTCGATGGTTTCAGGCATCTTGCTCAGGCAAATCAGGGTTGCCTGGGTGTCGGCAATGTCGTTGAAGGAGTGGCGGGAGCCCAAGGCGCGTGCCTTGTCCGATGCGCGAACCTGTTCTGCAAGCTGCTCGATGCTGGTGGGGTAGAGCAGTTCCCGGGCCTGGTAGGAAAGATTCCCGGCCCAGTTCAGTTCCTTGGCTTCCGGTTCCATGGTTAATCCCTACTTATCCAGCCACTGGCTCTTGACCAGTGCGCGGTAGCGTTCCAGTACCTGCGGGGTCGATTCCGCCGCCGGGACCTGCGTGGTGTCCCGGGTCCAGTCCGGGAAGGCTCCGGCCAGCACGCCGGCAGCCTGGCGGGCCGCGCCATCGGCGACGTATTCGCCCGGGGCCGGGACCGTAATCGGCAGGCCCAGTACCTGGGCGGCGATCTGCTGGAGGGCGCGGGACTGCGCTCCGCCGCCAACCAAGATGATGCGCTGGGCTTCGACGCCCTGGGCTTCGAGTGCGCGCAGGCCGTCGGCCAGCGAACAGATGACCGCTTCCACGGCGCTGCGGGCCAGGTTGGCGGCGGTGTAGTTGGCGCGGGTGATGCCGTGCAGCGAACCGGTGGCCTCTGGCAGGTTCGGGGTGCGCTCGCCGTCGAAGTACGGAAGCAAGGTCAGCCCATCCGAGCCGGGGTTGGCCGACAGTGCCAAGTCGTTGAATTCTTCGAGGTCCACCTGCAGCAAGCTTGCGGTGGCATCGAAGATGCGGGTGGCGTTCAGGGTGCACACCAGCGGGAGGTAGTTGCCGGTGGCATCTGCGAAGCCGGCCACCAGGCCGGAGGCATCGGCCGATGGGGTATCGGCGACCGCGAAGACGGTGCCGGAGGTGCCCAGGGACATCACGACGTCGCCCACCTTGGCGCCCACGCCCAATCCGGCGGCGGCGTTATCGCCGGCGCCCGGACCGATGATGGCCCCTGCCGGGGTGGTGCCGATGGAATCCAGCGGGCCAGCCACGGCAGGCAGGATCGGGACGTGGCCCAGATGCTGTTCGAGCGCTTCGAGGTCATAGGCGTTTTCGGTGGCGCGGTAGTAGCCGGTGCCCGAGGCATCGGAGCGGTCGGTGGCCAGCGCGGCCAGGCCTTCCGCGCCGGAACCCGGACCGTAGCCGGCCAAGCGCCAGGACAGCCAGTCATGCGGCAGGCAGATGGCGGCGACATTGGCCGCGTTTTCCGGTTCGTTGTCCTTCAGCCAGCGCAGCTTGGCCAGCGTGATGGAGGAGACCGGGAGGGTGCCGGTGCGCTGCGCCCAGTAGGCGGCACCGGCTTCGGCGTCGCCGTTGCCGGCGTCGGCGATGATGTCGGTGGCCGCCGCGGCGCTGCGGGTGTCATTCCACAGCAGCGCCGGGCGGATCACGGCGCCGGATTCATCGAGTACCACCATGCCATGCTGCTGCCCGCCCACCGAGATCGCAGCCACGTCGTCCAGGCCTCCGGCCTGGGCAATGGCTTCCTGCAGTGCGGAGAACCAGAACTGAGGATCCACTTCGGTGCCCTCGGGATGCGAGGCGCGTCCGGAGCGGACCAGGGCGCCGGTTGCGGCGTCGCGGATGACCACCTTGCATGATTGGGTGGACGAGTCGATGCCGGCAACGAGCGTCATTGTTCGGGCTGCTTTCTGCGGTGGGTGGGTGCGTAGCGGTTTAGCGGGCGTTGAGCAGGTGCTCGATAGCCAGCTGGTTCAGGCGGATGAACGCGAAGTTGCGCTGCGCCGCGGCGTTGGCGTCGAAGTCGGCGAAGCTGGCGGCATCGTTCATCAGCTGCGCTGCGGTTTCGCCCTCGTCCAGGGTGCTTTCGCCCAGTTCGAAGACGCCCGAGAGCTTCATGGCTTCCTGGACCTCTGGGTCTGCGCGGAAGGCCTGTGCGCGTTCCTTGAGCATCAGGTACATGGACATGTTGGCCTTGGCCGAGTCCCAAACGCCGTCGTAGCCGTCGGTGCGCGAAGGCTTGTAGTCGAAGTGGCGTGGGCCGTCGTACTTCGGGCCGCCGGTTGGGAAGCCGTTTTCCAGCAGGTCAACGGTGAAGAATGCGCTGGTCAGGTCGCCGTGGCCGAAGACCAGGTCCTGATCATACTTGATGCCGCGCTGGCCGTTGAGGTCGATGTGGAACAGCTTGCCTGCCCACAGTGCCTGGGCGATGCCGTGGGTGAAGTTCAGGCCAGCCATCTGCTCGTGGCCGGTTTCAGGGTTCAGGCCAACGATGTCGCCGTGTTCCAGCTGCTCGATGAAGGCCAGGCCGTGGCCCACGGTGGGCAGGAAGATGTCGCCGCGTGGTTCGTTCGGCTTTGGCTCCAGCGCGATGCGCAGGTTGTAGCCCTTGTCCTTGATGTAGCCGGCTGCGGTGTCCACGCCTTCGCGCATGCGGTTCAGCGCTGCTGCCAGATCCTTGGAGCCGTCGTACTCGGCGCCTTCGCGGCCGCCCCACATGACGAAGGTTTCGGCACCCATCTGCGCAGCCAGATCGATGTTGTGCAGCACCTTGGACAGTGCGAAGCGGCGGATCGAACGGTCGTTGGAGGTGAAGCCGCCGTCCTTGAACACCGGGTGGCTGAACAGGTTGGTGGTCACCATTGGGACTTTCAGGCCCGTTTCCTTGAGTGCTGCGCGGAAGTCCGAAAGGATCTGCTCGCGCTGGGACGCGGTGGCGTCGAAAGGAATCAGGTCATTGTCGTGGAAGGTGATGCCGTAGGCGCCCAGCTCAGCGAGCTTGTGGACAGCTTCCACTGGATCCAGGTTCTTGCGGGTTGCGACGCCGAATGGATCGGCACCGGTCCATCCCACGGTCCACAGGCCGAAAGTGAAGCGGTCGGCGGCGGTTGGCTGAAGAGTCATGAGATGCATCCTTGGATCGTTGGGGTGGCAAACGCCATTTAGTTTATGTCCTGAACTATATGGGTGCTGATGCGCTAGAGTCAATAGTGAAACCCGCAAAACCATTCCAAGAATTTCCACGAGGAGAAGGCATGCGCCAAGCAGCGTCGACCGCCCGAGCCGCAACGTCTTCGGCCCCGGGCAACGTCGGGGATGTGCGCAAAGCCAACCTGGCCCGGGTGCTGTCGGTGATTGCCGCCTCCGGGAATGACCAGCGGTTATCGCGTGCCGATATCGCCGGGCTCAGCCAGCTCACCAAGGCCTCGGTCTCCAGCCTGGTCGCCGACCTGCTGGCCGCCGGACTTGTCATCGAAATCGGCGTGCACCGCGATGGGGAGCGCGGGCGGCCGGCGGTAGGGCTCATCTTGAACCCCGGGCGCGTAGTGATGGGCATGGAAGTCAACGTCGACTACATCGCCGCCGGGCTGGTTGACCTTTCCGGCAAGCTGCTGGCCCATGAAATCCAGCCGCACGCCAACCACCGCTCGGCAGCCAAAGAAGTGCTCACTGCCCTGGGGGAGCTGAGCCGAAGGCTCCAAGATGCCGCCGCGGCCCAAGGCCTGATGATTCTCGGCGGCGGATTAGCCGTCCCCGGTTTGGTTGACGACGAGTCCTTCACCGTGCTGCAGGCACCGAACCTTGGTTGGGTGGAGCAGGACCTCGATGTGGCAGCGCTGCTGCCCGAACCCAAAACCCGCTTCAGGCTCTTTAATGAAGCCAACGCCTCGGCGCTGGCCCAACAGCAATTGATGGATGCCCAAGAGCGTGACTTCCTCTTTGTCTCGGGGGAAGTGGGCATTGGCGGCGGATTGATTATCGACGCTGAACTCTTTGTCGGACCCCAGGGGCATGCCGGCGAACTCGGCCATGTCGTGATCGCCCCCGATGGCAAGAAATGCAGCTGCGGCGGGCGCGGCTGCTTGGAAACCATTGCCGGGCAGGACGCCATTCTTGCCGCTGCGAACCTCGGCGCGGTCGCCGATGGCGCCTCGCGCCAACAGCGGATCAGCCAGCTGTACCAGGCACTGGAAACCGGCACCGAACCGGCAGTGAGTGCGGTAGCCGAGGCCGGAAAATCCCTGGGGATCGCCGTGGCCTCGGCCCTGCGCCTGTACAACGTTTCCACCGTGGTCTTCGGCGGCCACTTCGCGGCCCTGGAGCAGTGGCTGCGCCCAGCGATGGAAGCCAGCCTGAAAGCGCACGCGCCGAGCATCGCCAGCCAGGCGCGCTTGCTGTGCTCGCCGCTGGGCCAAACCGGTGCCCTGGTCGGTGCTGCGCGCAGCGTGGTGGGAGACCTGCTGGAGGCTCCGCACCAGCTGGTGGGCTAGGGGGTGCCGACCGGCTGCTGAAGTTCGGTCACCCAGTCTGCCTGGTCTTCTGAAAGGGCCCGCACATAGACTTCGCGGCACGGACCGGTAGGTAACAAACCACGGGCGAGGACTTCTTCGTGCACGGCCTGCCAGCTTTCATGGATGGAGTCCATTGAGCCAAGGTGCACTCCGCAGATGGCTTCGGGCACCGCGGGAAGCACGATGATCTCGACATCGGCCAGGCTTTGGGCGCTCGTGGCGTATCCGGCAATGACCTCCACTCCATCCTCGGTGCTGTTGTATTGCGCGATGGGCGTAGCAAGGCTTTGGCCCTGAAGGGATTGCGCGATTCTGTCGAAGAGCGGGCCGATGCGACCGGCGATTTCAGGCTGCTCGGCCACCGTGAAGCGTCCGGCCGCCAAGCGCACCGCGGGCAGTGGCTTGTGGATGATTTCAATGTGCGACATGAGGTTCTCCTTGGAGATCAGTTGCAGACGCCGCTGCACGTCGGCCAAGCGCTGCGTGGCCAGCTGGTGCTCGGCCGCAACCTGCGCCTGGCGGATGTGCAGCAGTTCGGCTATTTTTCCTGCAGTTGCGCCCCGATCCAGGATCAAGGAGATCTCTTCGAGCCCGAATCCCAGATCGCGCAGGGCAACAATCTGATGCAAGCGCTGCAGCTGGGAGGGGTCATAGGAGCGATAGCCGCTGGACGGGTCCACCTGGGCAGGGCGCAGCAGACCGGCAGTATCCCAGTGCCGCAGCATGCGGTGGGTAACCTGGCCGATCTGTGCAAACATCCCGATGGATAACATTCTTCAGTTCTCCGCCCTCACACTGTGTCAGGGTCAAGTCTGAGTGAGAATAGCGTGAATATCCATGATTAACCTCGACTCCGTGACGCACAGCTCGAGATTCGCTAATCGTTTCGGTAAACTTTGGTCGTAAGAGCCCCTAACTCTTGCAACGAACCTTCGGGTTCAGTGAGCAGGACAGGGGCATATTTTTTGCCCGGCACCGTGCCGGGACAGCGCTAAGCACGCTGAAACCACTGCTTTAAGCAAGGGGGAGGATCCCATGCCAGCAATCGTGATCGTCGGAGCCCAATGGGGCGATGAAGGCAAAGGAAAGGCTACCGACCTGCTCGGTGGCAAGGTTGACTATGTAGTGAAGCCAAACGGCGGCAACAATGCCGGGCACACCGTAGTCGTCGGCGGCGAGAAGTACGAGCTCAAGCTCCTTCCAGCCGGCATCCTTTCGCCGAACGCCACTCCGATCATCGGCAATGGCTGTGTGGTGAACCTTGAAGCCCTCTTCGAAGAGATCGACGGCCTGGAATCGCGCGGCGCCGACACCTCGAAGCTGCGTGTTTCGGCCAACGCCCACCTGGTGGCTCCATACCACCAGACCATGGACAAGGTCACCGAACGCTTCCTGGGCAAGCGTGCCATCGGCACCACCGGTCGCGGCATCGGCCCGGCCTACATGGACAAGGTCGGACGTTTGGGCATCCGCGTGCAGGACGTCTTCGACGAATCGATCCTGCGCCAGAAGGTCGAAGGTGCCCTGCGCCAGAAGAACGAGCTGCTGGTCAAGATCTACAACCGCCGCAGCGTCGAGGTCGAGGAAATCGTTTCGTACTTCCTGTCCTACGCCGAGCGTCTGCGTCCGCTGGTCATCGACTCCACCTACGAGCTGAACAAGGCTCTGGACGAGGGCAAGGTCGTGCTGATGGAAGGCGGCCAGGCCACCTTCCTGGACGTGGACCACGGTACCTACCCGTTCGTGACCTCCTCAAACCCAACCGCTGGCGGCGCGTCGGTGGGCTCGGGCATCGGCCCGACCCGCATCACCCGCTCCATCGGCATCATCAAGGCCTACACCACCCGTGTGGGTGCCGGTCCGTTCCCGACCGAGCTCTTCGATGACATGGGCCTGTACCTGCAGAAGACCGGTGGCGAATTCGGCGTGAACACCGGCCGCCCACGTCGTTGCGGCTGGTACGACGCCGTTCTGGCTCGCCACGCTTCGCGCGTGAACGGCTTCACCGACTACTTCGTGACCAAGCTGGACGTGCTCACCAATATCGAGCAGATCCCAGTGTGCGTGGCCTACGATGTCGACGGTGTCCGCCATGACGAAATGCCGATGACGCAGACCGACTTCCACCACGCGAAGCCGATCTTCGAGTACTTCCCGGGCTGGACCGAGGATATCTCTGGCGCGCAGACCATGGAGGATCTTCCGGAGAACGCCCGGAACTACATCCTGGCCCTGGAGAAGATCTCCGGCACCCGCATCTCCGCCATTGGCGTGGGTCCGGACCGCGATCAGACCATCGTGCGCCACGATCTGATCCAGGACTAGTTTCCAGATTCGAGGAGCCGCCGCAGTTCATCAACTGATGAATTGCGGCGGCTCCTTTTCGTGTGCACGGTCCTGAGACGAGTCGGCCACCAGCGTCTGTCACGTCAAACGGAATTCCTAGGATTGAAAAGCGCATGGTCGTAGTGACGGGCATGCGCAATCAACACGTGAACGTATCAAGGCGGAAGCCGAATGTCAGAAGAGGTTACTGTCAGCGCCGTCATTATCAGAAACGATGCGAACAGGTTCCGACAGTCCGCAAACGAAGTGCGGCATCTTTCAGTTCCCTAATGGAAGGCCGGAACCAGACGAATCTGCTAACGATGCAACCGTGCGAGAAGTCAGTGGGGGATGAGCCAGGGGCAACCCCCTTGTGATTATGCGCTTGGCGGGATGAGCCGGTCGATGCGCTCTCTGGTGTCAGAGGCAACGTCGAGGAGCATGGGGGTGAACCCGCCTTCTGCACGTGATTTTTCGATGAGCTCCGGGAGCGCATCCAGCATTGCCTTCAGGGTAGTGCGGATTTGCCTGGCCGCAATTTTCGCCGGGACACCCCAAGAGGCCGCTTCGTCCATCAAGTGCCTGCCATTCACCTCATCGATGTGCACGCCGGTGCCTACGTGCAGGGACAGCTCTCGGTCGGCGTGCTCCCATACGGCAGTGGGGACCACATCGTAGGCCGGCGCCAGTCGCACGGTTCCGCGGTCGATGGCCATCCCGATGTTCCGAGCGTGCATGTCGCAGTTTCCCAAGGCCAGGTTCACGGTCAGGTATTTAAGCAGCAGTTCCCGCTCTTGCAGAGGGTTTTAAGCATTGTCGGCGATCACCTGGGCGATCATCTTCAGCGTGGGGGGCTTTTCTGCGGGTTTCTGGTACTTCTGCTTCATGCCGAGGGCTTGGCAGAAGTCTTCCTGGTGGATGCGCCGCACCGGCTTGGATTTGGCATCGCGTCCTAGCGTTCAACCAGGATTGCTTTGCGGTCTCGAACGGTGATGACTTCGGCGGCGGCGGCGATCTGGCGTTTGGAACGGCTCAGCCGCACGGAAGCTTCGACCATCCGCAGGCCGAACAGTTCCAGCTCCGCGATGGACGGCCATTGCTCGGTGCCGTCTTCGTTCAGCCGTGCCGGTTTGAGGATGTGAGTGGTGGGGCTTCCGTCCAGGGCATGCCGATGCGGGGTCCGTCGCGCACCACGAGCAACTTGCCTTGCAGTCCTCCCAGGCTCACCCTGATGGAGCTGTCGACGCCGATGCCCAGGGGTGCTGTGGGCAGGTTGGTGATGGCTTTGGCCAGTTCCTCGTCGGTGGTCCAGCGGATTTTTCGGAGTTCGTTATGCGGTTCTTCGCCCAGCGGGAGCACTTGTACGGCACCGGCGCAGTCTTTGCCGTAGGCGCCGAGCATCCTGAAGGTGTCGTCGTGCGGGATTCTCGCTTTGTCGGCGAGCATTTTGCGGACGTCGTCTTCTGGCAGCAGGCCGTCCAGGAAGTGGACGCATTCGACCCAGGGGTAGGGCGCTTCCCGGATAGGCAGCTTGGTGGAGAGCAACGCGCTGCTGTTTTGGGCTTTGGGAGTGTACTACAGGGAGATCGTGCCGAAGCCGTGGTCGGTGATGGTGGCCGTGTGCACCCCGTCGAACCACAGTGCCAGTTGCGGGTCCGCCACGTCAGCTCCTCTTGACCCGGTGGCGGATGCTGTGGGCGTTGTGGGCCATGTTGTTGCGGATGGCGTTGGTTTCGCCGGAGTGGCGCGGGGCGATAAGCAGGTCCAAGCCGAGGATGGACATGATTTCGAGCAGGATGTTGGCGTTGCCAAGCTTTCCGTTTTCGATGGCGCTGATGGTGTTGCGGGAGATGCCGAGCTGGTCAGCGACGTCTTCTTGGCTCAGTCCGAGGTCGATGCGCTGTTTGCGCAGGGTGGCTCCTAAGACTTTGGGGTCGTTTCGCATGCGCCCACCTCTCTCTTAAAGCCCATTTTATCGTGAATTAGCCTCGGTAGCATCATAATGTACTGATTTCTGCGCTTTATTAGATTAGGCGTTCTAATGCACAGAATTTTGTGAATTAGATCGACGTGAGCATTAATGCTCAAAAACGTGGTCTTTAACCACTGCACGCAGCTAAAGGCCAGAAGCCTGAGTATTGCCACGGACGCGCCAAAAGGCACCACCACTAGGAAACTGGTCATGCAAGTCATCATGATCACGGCAGTGATCATCATGCTCGGACTAGCTCCGCTGCCGCGCCTTCTTCTTCAGGTGATGAAAAGTATGAACATCAACGACAGAGCGGCAATGAAGGGTTTCGACTTTGCGGGAACGATAAAGATGCCCAGATTCCAACACTGCAAAACCGACGTTTGCAAGTTCCTGTACGGCAACGAGGGCCCTGCTAAAATGTGGCCTTATAATTTCGTAGCCCACTTGGAGTCCTGCGCAGTCAATTCTGTGACGCTGAATATCGAAGAGCAAACTGAGCCCCGCGCTCAGTAGCTATCACGGCTGAGCGCCACTGAGCGCGAGGCTCGAATACAAGGGTTCGTCTCGATGTTGCTTACTGGCCTAGAAAGTCGGCTCCTGCGGCGCTGGCCGGAGTGTCCTGGGTCTTGCCGGCGACTCGCAGGTTCCATTGTTCTATTACCTGTCGGTCCGTCGACTTGGTCAGCAGCGAAACAGCAATGAAAGCTACTGCCGAAGCGATCAGGCCGTAGTAGATCGGCTCATTGGCGTAGACGCCATCGAACTTGTTCTCGGCTTGGATCTCCAAAATGATCATCGTACCGAGTGTCACTAGCGAGCCAGCAGCCATGGAGGCCGTGGCTCCAACACCGTTGCCGCGCTTCCACAGCAGGCCGCCGATGATCGCCACCAGCAAACCGCCCACCAGAATGTCGTAGGCGATAGTCAGTGCAGCGACTACGTCATCCACCAGGATTGCCAAGGTGACTGTGACGACGCCTAGCAGCATTACCCAGATGCGGTTGGCGCGAACATCGTGCTCAGGGTTCTCATCGGAGTTCACGTGAATCTGCTTGCCGAACCAGCTGGCCACAAACGGAGTCACATCGGTGCGTGCCACCGTCGCGGCAGCGATCAGCGCACCGGAAGCGGTGGACATCATGGCGGCAACAGCGGCGGCCATCACCAGACCGCCCACGGCTACGGGCAGAAGCTGTGTGGCGACCTCCGCATAGACGACGTCCTTATTATTTGCAGCCCCTGCGATATCCGGCAGTGCCACCTTCGCGGCCATGCCAATCATTGCCCCGGCTGCACCGTAGAAGATGCAGTAAATGCCAGCGGTCATTCCACCCCAGCGGGCCACCTTTGGAGTCTTGGCGGTGAAGACGCGCTGCCAGATGTCCTGGCCGATGAGCAGGCCGAGAGTGTAGACCACAAAATAGGTGATGATCGACTGCAAGCCAATGCCGGTGAAGCTGAAGAATTCAGCGTCCACTCGTTCTCGGATGCCGTCCAGTCCACCAGCTGCATGCATGGAGAAGGGAAGCATCAGCGCGAAGATGCCGATGGTCTTGATGATGAACTGGACCTGGTCCGCAAGGGTGATGGACCACATGCCGCCAATGGTCGAATAGACCACAACAATCGCACCGCCGATGGCGATGGCTATCCACTTCTCCCAGCCGAAGAGCACAACAAAAATGATGGCGTAAGCGCTGGTGGAGGTGGCGCAGAGCATCAGGGTGTAGGCCAGCATGACAATGCCGGAGGTGTTGGTGGCCGCTGCGCTGCCGTAGCGCAGGCTCAGCATCTGCGAGACGGTGAAGACCTTGAGCTTCTGCAGGGTTGGCGCGAAGAAGACCGAAAGGAGAATGACTCCGGCGCCAATGGCGACGACGAGCCACGTGCCTGAGATGCCTCATTTGTATCCCAGGCCTACGCCGCCAACGGTGGAGGCTCCGCCGAGCACGACTGCAGCCATGGTTCCGGCATACAGGAAAGGCCCGAGGCGACGGCCGGCGACTAGATAGTCGCTGCTGTTTTTGGTTCGGGACTTGCCCCACCAGCCAAAGGCCAGCATGGCCGCAAGATAGATGGCGACAATCGCGCCATTGATGAATTCCATGGGAACCTCGTTGTTCAGTTATCAAAGAATACTTACTGTAAGTAAACTTTTGTTGCTCAAAAGGCTACTAGTGTTGGGGGGAAGTGATCAATGGGTGTTCAGCTTTGCACTCCCTGGAGTGCCGGCGGGGTTGATATGTGACGAACCATACTGTCTCATTTGATGGAACTTTCTGGACATTTTGTTCTCAAATATGATTGATCGCCTACATGAAGTCACATTTGCGTAGTATTCGCCCGTCAATGTGTGCAATCCGTCCTTGTTTAGTACTGTTTCACGATGACGCAACGATGCATCACCGGCCAAACGGGCCACTTTCCTCGCTGTTGCGTCTGACGATTTCTCGAACCAAGAAAGACGCCTAAAAAATGAGTGAAAATGGTCAGGGTCTGACAAAGAAGTCGGCCGGACATGTCATTGTCGACACGCTTGCTGCGCACGGCGTGGAACGCGCCTACGTAGTGCCGGGCGAAAGCTACCTGGATGTCCTGGATGGACTGCATAATTCGCCAATCGAGACTGTGGTTTGCCGCCATGAAGGCGGTGCCACCTACATGGCTGAAGCTGAAGGCAAGATGCATCAGCGTCCCGGCATTGCCATGGTGACCCGTGGGCCGGGAGCGGCCAACGCCCATGTCGGTTTGCATACAGCTTGGCAGGACTCGACCCCCTTGGTGCTTTTCGTGGGGTTGATTCCATTTGAGCACCGCGAAAAAGAGGCCTTCCAGGAATTCGATCCCAAGGCATGGTTCGGTACCGGTGCCAAGCGCGTCATGATCCTGGACCACGCTGATCGAGCCAGTGAAGTTGTCGCCGAGGCAATGTTCGCTGCCATGTCCGGCCGTCCGGGCCCCGTGGTTGTCGGATTGCCAGAAGACATCATCCGCAACCAAGTTCCCGCCGAAGTCCACCCGGAAATCCCGGTGGCTACTGGCGGCATGACCGTTACGGACTGGAAGGCACTGAATGCTGCCTTGCAGGAAGCAGATAAGCCGCTGTTCATTTTCGGTGGCAATGACTGGTCTCATGAAGGTGCTGCGGATTTCACCCGCTGGCTCGAAGAGCATGACCTGCCGGCCGCCGCAGAATGGCGTTGCGAGGGCACAGTGCCTTTCAACTCCCCATCCTACGTTGGCCCAATCGGCTACGGCCGCCCCAAGCCAACCTACGATCTGTTGGAAGAAACCGATCTGCTGATCTTCGTTGGCACCGTTCCCGGTGACGTCATCACCGATGGCTTCAACGTCAGGCAGAACTGGGACAAGAAGAACTTCCTGGTCACTATCGACCCGTCGCTGCGTGGACGCTCCGGCCCGGTATCGCATCAGATTGTTGCAAAGCCGGATGTGTTCGTCCGCGACTTGCTGCTGATGGATATGCCGGTCAAGGATTCCTGGAAGGAGTGGACTTCCCGGATGCGCGCAGAGCAGGAGAAATTTGCTGAACTTCCTCCGGCTCAGCCCTCCGACGGGCAGGCGAAGATGGCAACCATGATGGCGAACCTGGTCAACTCCTTGCCCGAAGATGCTTTGGTGACCTTTGGCGCTGGCGAGCACACCAACTGGGCCCACCGCTATTTCCCGACCAACGGCTACGCTTCGATGCTCTCGGCGCGTAACGGTTCCATGGGCTACTCGATTCCTTCGGCAGTTGCCGCGTCGCTGAACTACCCGCAGCGCCGCGTCGTCACCATCGCAGGTGACGGCGAATTCTTGATGAACGGCCAGGAGCTGGCTACCGCTGCGCAGTACGGAGCCACACCGCTGGTGATCGTCATGGACAACCAGCAGTACGGCACCATTCGCACCCATCAGGAACGCCAGTACCCGGAACGCGTATCCGGTACCCAGCTGGCTAACCCCGACTTCGCGCTGATGGCACAGTCCTTCGGTGGTTTCGGTGTCCGCGTCGAGAAGGATGCCGATGTCCCCGCCGCGCTGGAAAATGCGCTGAAGGCAATCGACGAAGACAAGAAATTCGCGTTGATCCACCTCGTGGTAGAGCAGGGCGTCAAGGCTTACTAAGGCCTGTAAATGACGCGGACTGGGAACCTCGACCGCGTGATGAAATCAGTGGGTGCCCTTCGGGGCGCTCACTGATTTTTGTGTGTTCTGGCGCGTGGGAGCTTCATAGCATGAACGGGATTTCCAGCATGGCAGTTTCCCAGCTTTAAAGATCACAACCCCTTGGGCCGTTCTGTCTTGGCAGGCGCTCGTTGAAGAAATAAGATGAATTGCTACCGAATCCCGTGAGCACTAGAACCCCAACACGAGGTGGATAATCTGATGGCACAGATGAGCGAAGAGCTCATTGAGCAGTGGGCCGACGCAACTGCTGAAATCTACAATGAGTCCCTGACCGGCATCAACCTGAGCCGCTTGCCTGACGCGGTGGCCCAGTACGTCGATCTTTTCTCGCAGAGCGAGGACCTGACCTTCAATGCGGATGCCACCCCAACCGATTACTTTGATAATCACCCGTTTCTGGCAGTGACCGCGGTGCTCAACAACCCTGAGGCGATGGAGGTTCTGGATTCCGACGCGCAGGATGCGTTGGATGCAATGGCCGACTTCACCGAGGCCTGGTACAAGTTCGATCTTGAGAATGAACCTGAACTCGGTATCTCCGAAGCAGATGTCGACGACGTAGACGAAGACTGGTAAACCCCAGTATTACTAGAGCCGGCATCAAGCAGACCAGCTGCTTGGTGCCGGTTTTGCCATTCCAAACCGCTGGCAGCTATTCCAATTGGGTCCGGGGAGTGGAACGATGCGGGTATGAGCCAGTTCAGTGTTTTTGAAAGCACCGTGGTTATCCATCTTCCGGTGCATCGTGTCTGGGAGTTGCTGACAGACTGGGCAGCAACACCCTTGTGGATCCATGGGATCGGCTCCATGCATTCCGATGACCCCGAACTCAAAGTGGGCACCAACCTCACTTATCGAGTCGCAGGACATGAACGGTTGTACCGGGTTCATGAGCTGATCGAGAATCGCCTGCTGATTCTGCACACCTCAGAGAATCCCGATGGGCTGTCCTACCGATACGATCTCAAAGATGATGCCGGGCAGACCGAAGTAGTCTTGCAGGTGGCGATCATCAACCCTGATCTCAGCGTCGAGCAGTGCGAAGCGCTAGCCCAGAATATCCGCGAGAGCGAAGGCGACAAGCTCGATCAGCTACGGTTCTATGCCGAACAAGCCCCCTGAGCCATCAGTGCCGGCAGCATGATAGGCAACCGAGTTCTGCAGCTGGCCGGTGAAGAGCTCGTTGACGGTGACCGGGGTATAGCCAGCTGACTTCAGCGCCGCAACAAGGCGCGGGACGAGGTCGATGGAACTTTCATGAATGTCATGCATCAAGATCACCGACCCTGCTCTGGTCTGGTCCGTGGCAGTTCTGAAGGCCTGGTCCGCATCATGGTGCTCCCAATCGCGCGTATCAACATCCCACAGCACCAGCGGGTAGCCGATGAGCGCATCCTGGTGCGGATCGTGCAGCCCATAGGGCGGCCTGAAAACTTCAGGCCATACGCCAGCTGTGCCGGCAATCATGGCACTGGTGCGCTCCAGCTGTTCTGCGAGCTGCGTCTCGCTCAAGGTCCTGATATCCGGATGGTCCCAAGAATGGTTGCCGAGCTGATGCCCCTCGGCAACCATCCGTCGCACAGCTTCGGGATAGGCGCTGACGTTCTGCCCGATCATGAAGAAGGTGGCAACGGCTCCCGCCGCTTTCAGCGCGTCGAGAAGACGATGGGTATATTCGCCCGGCCCATCATCGAATGTCAGCGCAACCAGCTTGTTCATTTTCACTCCGCTCGTTTCACTTCCTGCAGTGCCGGCTCATCGCGCAATGGATGGGCGATCTCATCTTGGGCGAATTTTCCCGCCCGCCAGGCAATGATGCCGAACAGCGGCGACGCGATTCCGGCGATGATGAATATCGCCTGAAGGCTCATGACCTGGGTCAACGGCCCAGCCACCGCCATGGATAGCGGCATCAAGGACAGTGAAACGAAGAAGTCCAGGCTGGAAATCCGCCCGAGCAGATTGCTTGGCACCCGGCGCTGAAGCAGCGTACCCCAAATGACCATGCCCACCGCGTCGGTGATGCCAAATGCCAGGAGGATGGCAAAGAGCATCCATGCTTCATCGACATAGCCGACGATAGCCAGCGGCAAGGTGCCCAAGCACCAGCAAGCGGTCATCAGGCTCAAATAGCGGCGCGGGAATTTAGCCGAGGCGATGAGCAGTGAACCCACCGCTGCCCCGGCACCGAAGAAGGCCAAGGCGAAACTGAAAAGTTTCGCGTCCCCGTGCAGGTTATCGCTGACGATGAAGGGCAAAAGTACTTCGAAGGGGCCGATGAAGGTGAACACCGAAATAACCGAGAAGAGCAAGGTCCATAGCAGCCAGCGGGTGCGCACGGTGTAGCCGACGCCCTCGCGCAATTGGCGGAAGATGCCCGGCTGCGGTTGGCCATCGGCAGCACCCGGCCTGTTGTAGGCCTCGCGCTTCGGGATCCTGCGCAGCATCAGCAAGGCGAGCAAGTGAACCAGCGAAAGCCCGATGATCGCGTGCGCTGGTGACAGGGCGGCCACCAGGAAACCGGCGGTCATTGGGCCCAGCGCCGTGTGGACTACCGGGCGTATGGTTCCTTCCAGGCCGTTGGCGGCCAGCAGCTGGTCGGCTGGAAGCATCTTGGGAAGCAACGCCGAGTATGCGGGGTAGAAAAAGGCCGCCCCGGCGCCAACGAGGAATCCAGCCACCATCAGATGCCATAGTTCCAGGACACCGTTGATGGCCAGGATTGCGGTGGTGCTCATCAGCGCCAAGGAAAAGACTTCCACCAGCACTACGATGCGCCGGCAGGAATGGCGGTCGGCCATGATGCCGCCGAAGAGGACGAAGCACAGCAGCCCCACGGCATTGGCGGTGGCGACCATCGACAGTTCTACCGGTCCGCCGTCCAAGCGGCGCACCTGGTAGACCATAGCCACGGTCCACATGCCAGCGGCAAAGGTCGATAGGACAAGTGCGCTGGCCAGCAGGGCGTAATCGCGGATTGCGAAGGGCTTGATGAGGCGCAGCGCGGTGGTTTTGAGCGCGCTCATTCAAACTCCTACGTTAGTGCGTAGGTATTATCATCCGGCAAGTGATTGACTTCTGTCAATCAGTATTTTCGGACACAAAAACGGGGAACAAGCCTAGGCTTGTTCCCCGAATTTCTTGAGTTAAGAGCTACTCGGCGTCGTGGTCGGTTTCCAAGATAGCTACCAGCTGGTCCAACGCGGCCTCAGCGCCTTCACCCTCGGCACGCAGCACCACGGTGGTACCGTATTCTGCGCCCAGACCCATGAGCGAGAGGATGCTCGACGCATCCAGCGCCTCGTCTGCTGGCTCGCCTTCCAGGGCTATGGTGACCTCTACCGGAAGTTCTGCTGCGGCTTCGGCGAAGATTGCTGCCGGGCGGGCGTGCAGGCCGACTCGGCTGCCGATAATTGCCTTACGTTCTGCCATGGTGGCTCCTTTGGGATCTAGTGAACGGTTGCTTGGGGATAAATTCTAATGGCCTACAGGCCGAAGCGGTCCAATTCGCTCAGCTCGGCGCGCACCGCGCTGCGGGCTAGCTCGGCCGAGGGGGCGTCCAAGGCCAGTTTGGCCAGACGCTGCGCCTTGGCCAGATCCACGGTCCGCAGTACCGCGGAGACTGGGGCCAGGGCCCGCTTGTTCATGGACAGGGTGGTCACACCCAAGCCCACCAGCACGACGGCCAGGGCAGGGTCGGCTGCGGCTTCGCCGCAAACTCCTACTGGCTTGCCGTCGGCGCTCAGCGCGCCGGCGGTCGTGGCAGCGACCATGTGCAGCACGGCTGGCTGCCATGGATCATTCAGCTCGGCCAAGGTGCCCAGCTGGCGGTCCGCAGCCATGGTGTACTGGGTCAAGTCGTTGGTGCCAATGGAAACGAAATCGCAGCGCTGCAGGATCTGGCCGGCCAGTACCGCGGCTGAAGGGACCTCGATCATGGTACCGGCGGTGGCCAAGCCAGCGGCCTTGGCCATCTGCGCGAAGTCTTCCGCCTCAGCCGGGGTGGAGATCATCGGGGCCATGACCCAGACATCTGCCTCATGCTCGCTGGTCGCCTGGGCGATGGCCTTGAGCTGGCGCTCCAGCACACCGGGGCTGGACAGGTCGGTGCGGTAGCCGCGAACACCCAGTGCAGGGTTTGGCTCGCTGGAATCGGTCAGGAATGGCAGTGGCTTGTCGGCCCCCGCATCCAGGGTTCGCACCACGACCTTCTGTCCGGGGAAAGCCGCGAAGACCGCGCCGTAGGCAGAAACCTGTTCCTGGTGGGTGGGTTCTTTTTCCTTGCCCAAGAAGCAGAACTCGGTGCGCAGCAGGCCAACGCCCTCGGCACCGGCGGCGGCAGCCAGCTGCGCGTCTTCGCCACTGCCCACATTGGACAGCAGCGGTACGCGGTAGCCGTCTGCGAGTTCTCCGGTGCCAGAGAAGTCCGGCAGGACCTCTCTGTTGGCGTAGGTGCTTGCCAAGTGCTCTTCGGCTTCGGTGGGATCGGTGATGACCAACCCGTCGATGCCGTCAACAAAAACATAATCGCCGTTGGCCAGTTCGGTGGTTTCCGGCGCAGCCACGATAGCGGGCAGGCCCAGCGAGCGGGCGATGATCGCGGTGTGCGACTGCGGCCCGCCATCGGAGGTGACCAGCGCCAGGACCTTCGCCGGATCCAGGGTTGCGGTGTCCGCCGGGGCCAGATCCACCGCGGCGAGGATGAAGGGCTGATCCGAATCCGGGATGCCTGGGGCAGGCACGCCACGCAGTTCAGCGACAATACGGGCGCGAACATCCAGTACGTCCCCGGCGCGTTCGGCCATGTAACCGCCCAGGGCGGCCAGCTGGGTGGCGACCGCATCGGCGGCTTCCCAGATGGCCGATTCTGCGCAGGTGCCACCGGTGACCAGCTTGGTGGCGGACTTGATCAGCGTGCGGTCGCTGGCCATCAGCGCGGTGGCCTTCAGCACGGCCTGCGCATCTCCGGTAGCCAGCGCTGCGCGCTCCTTGAGCCCGGTGGCCACAGCCTTGGATGCCTCGGCCAGGCGCTGGGATTCTTCCTCTGCGCTCATGCCCTGCGGCAACGGTGCGCCGTCTGCGGGTGGAAGGATTGGTTCGGGCATGCGGCGCACGTGTCCAATGACGCGTCCGGCACTGACGCCTACTCCGGTGAACTTCTTGCTCATGCTGCGACCTTTGCCGGATCAACGGCTCCCACGGGGGCCCTACGGACGAACTTCTTCAGGACGATCACCAATGCTGCTGAGACCAGAGTACCGATGAGCGTGGCCAGCAGGAACATCGGCCAGGTGTTATCCATGGCGAAGAAGACGAAGATACCACCGTGCGGGGCCTGGCTGATCGCTTGGAAGCTCATGATCAGCGAGCCGGTGATGCCGGCGCCGACCATGGAGGCCGGGATGACGCGCAGCGGGTCGGCTGCGGCGAAGGGGATAGCACCTTCGGAAATGAAGGCGGCGCCCAGCAGCCAGGCGGCCTTGCCGTTTTCGCGCTCGGCCCCGGTGAATAGCTTCGGCGACACCGCGGTGGCCAGGGCCATCGCCAGTGGCGGAACCATGCCCGCTGCCATCACGGCGGCCATGATCATCAGCGGGGCCGGGTTCTCGGCCACCGAACCGGCGCCCAAGCCGGCTACCGCGAAGGAATAAGCGACCTTGTTGATCGGCCCGCCCAAATCGATGGCCATCATCAGGCCCAGGATCAGGCCGAGGATCGCCGCCGCGGTGCCGGACATGCCCGCCAGCCAGCCGTTGAGGGCTTCGGTGAGCTGGGCAATCGGCCCGCCCAGGAACAGGAACATCAGGCCTGAAGCGATGATGGAACCGAGCAATGGCACGATGACCACTGGCATCAGCCCGCGCAGCCAGCGTGGCACGGTCCAGGAATTGATCCAGCGGCAGGCCAGGCCAGCGATAACGCCGCCGACGATGCCGCCAATGAACCCGGCTCCCATGAAGCCGGCCACCGCGCCTGCGGTGAAGCCCGGGGCGATGCCCGGACGGTCGGCATAGGCATAGGCGATGTAACCGCCCAGCGCCGGGACCAGGAAGCCCATTGACAGGCCGCCGATCTTGAACGCCACCGCGCCGAGGTAGGCCAGCAAGCCAGCTTCCGGCAGATTGAACAGCGTATTTTCGGTCAAGTACTGGTCTGCTACATCAGTGATGGCATAGCCGCCGAGCAGGAAGCCCAGCGCGATCAGCAGGCCGCCACCGGCGACGAACGGGATCATGTAGGAGACACCGGTGAGCAACGCGCGCTTCAGTCCAGCGCCGAACCCCTCGGAGGCAGAATCCGTGGAGCGCTCGCTTGCCGTTTCGTTGCCGGCTGGTACCTTGCGGGCCGCCGGATCCTTGGCCGCGGCCAAGGCATCCTTGAGCAGTTTTTCGGGTTCATCCACACCGCGCTTGACCGGAACCTGGATCACTGGCTTGCCGGCGAACCGCGATTGGTCGCGCACGTCGACGTCCACCGCGAAGATCACCGCGTCGGCCTGGGCGATCAATGCCGGATCCAACGGCTTGGACCCGGAGGACCCCTGGGTTTCCACAGCGAAGTCAATGCCGAGTTCTTCAGCGGCCTGTGCCAGGGAATCGGCGGCCATGTACGTGTGGGCGATGCCGGTCGGGCAGGCGGTGACGGCCACGATCTTCGGCCGCGCCGTGGCAGCGGGTGCTGCTGCTGCTGGTGCAGCTGGTGCGGCGGGGGCATCGGAGAGCACTTCGGAGACCAAAGCGACGATTTCCTCATTGCTCCTGGCTGCACGCAGGGCCGCGGTGAAGGGTTTCTTCACCAGTGCGCGGGCCAGCTTGGAGAGCAGCTTCAGGTGCTCCTTGTCGGCGCCTTCCGGGGCGGCAATGAAGAAGACCAGATCTGCCGTGCCGTCCTTGGCACCGAAGTCCACCGGGGTGCCCAGCCGGGCCATGGCCAGAGTGGGAACGGTGACCGCTGCTGATCGGCAATGCGGAATCGCGATGCCGCCGGGCACGCCGGTGGCCGTCTTCGCCTCGCGGGCCAAGGCATGCTCGGCCAATTCGGCGGCGCTGGCGGCTCGCCCGGCCTGCGTGATCTGCTGGGCCAGGTACTTGATGACGTCGGTGCTCGTTGAACCTAGATGCGCATCCAGGGTGACGAGCCGGGTTTCGATCAGATCGCTCATGGTCAGGATCCTTGCCTTGGGGTGAGTTCGATGACGCTGACCGCATCGATGCGGAGGTCGGTTGGGGTGGGGATGCCGGAGCCGGGCAGCGAGGCCGCCGCGGTTCCATAGGCGATGGCCTGGCGTAGCTTGAACGCCGGCAAGTGGCCTGCCGTGTCTGCCAGCAGATAGCCGGCCAGCGAGGAATCGCCGGCACCTACTGTGCTGCGCGGGGTGATCGGCTGCGGCCAGCCGTGCCAGCAGCCCTCGGCAGTGGCCAGTACCGCGCCGTGCGCACCCAGGGTGGTGAGCACCGCGGCCCCGGGACGGCGCAGCAGCTTGGAGCTGGCGCGAGCGGCCAGCCCGGGGTCCGCTTCGAGCTGACCTTCGCCCAGGTCCTCGCCCAGCAGCTCGGCAAGCTCTTCGGCGTTGGGCTTGACCAGATCCGGGATGTGGATCTCGCCGTGGGCGAAGAGCTGGCGCAGCGGCTCCCCAGAGGTATCAACTGCAATCTTCGGGCACTTCGCGCCGAGCTGCTCGCGCAACGACGCGGTAAGCAGGGCGTAGTAGTTCGCCGGCACACCGGGCGGCAGCGACCCTGCCATGACCAGCCAATCGGCGCCGGCGCAGGAATCGCGCACCAGCTCCGAGAGCTGCTCCAACGTGGCCGCGTCCAGCTCAGGACCGGCCTCGTTGATCTTGGTGGTCGATCCATCCGGTGAGGTCAGCGTCGTGTTGGTGCGCAGCGGAGCATTGATTTCCAGCGCCCGGTAGGGCAACTGGTCGGCGGCCAGGGCGACGATGAGCGGATCGTTTCCGGCTCCGGGGAGTACAGCGAGGGTCCGCTGCCCGGCGGCGAGGATGGCCCGCGCAACATTCACGCCCTTGCCTGCGGCCTGCAGGTGGCTGCCAGCGGCCCGCTGCACCGCACCGGGCTGCAATGCGGCGGCCAATTCGATGGTCTTGTCCAGCGCCGGGTTGCAGGTCAACGTCACGATCATGCGACCACCACTTCGACATCGGCCGCGTCCAGGGCGGCAGCGAGTTCGGTTCCGGGCTGCTGGTCGGTGACCAGAGTGTCAATGGCTTCCAGAGAAGCGAAGCGGACCAGGGTTTCCTGGTCGAACTTGGAGCTGTCGGCCAGCAGCACTACGCGGCGGGCACTGGCTACCAAGGCGCGCTTGACCGCTGCTTCCAGCGGGTCCGGGGTGCTCAGGCCGAAACCGGCATGCAACCCGTTGGTGCCGATGAAAGCGATGTCGGCCCGGTACTGGGAATACTCCTGCGCGGTGCGGGCACCGCTGGTGGCCCCGGTCAGGCCGCGGACGCGACCGCCGATGAGCTCCAGGGCGATGTCGGGACAATGGATCAGGGCCGAGGCGATGGGCAAGGCGTGGGTAATGACCACCAGTCCGGAGCCGGCGTTGGCCTTGACCATGCGCTCTGCGAGGATTTCGGTGGTGGTTCCGGCATCGATGATGACCGAGGCGTCTGAAACAGGAAGCAAGCCCAGGGCACGTTGCGCGATCCGGGCCTTGGCGTCGGAGTGGATGGTCGTGCGTACCACGTAGCTTTCCTCGCGGGTGCTGGCTTCGGACGTGGCCACCGCCCCGCCATGGACGCGACGCAGGCAGTTCTCGGATTCGAGCTGTGCCAGGTCGCGGCGGACGGTTTCCCGGGTGATATCGAAGCGCTGGGACAGCTGCGCAACGGAGACCTTGCCATCTTTTTCGAGCTGTTCAAGGATCAGCCGGTGTCGTTCTTCGGCGAACATTCATGCCTCCACGATTTGTCATGACCTGCAACACATGAATCTGTGTTTCCATGACTTTATGCCCGAATGCGTGGCATCGTCAAGCGAAAATGTGGTGAATATTTGGCAATTTCTGTGTTTGTTTGGGTTTGTTGGATATTAAGCCAAGTGGACGCGGGTGCGCCTGCTCCTTAATCGCGAAAATAAAATCCTGCTAGTTGCAGTCTTCTGCGCACAACAAAAGGCAGCCATGCCACCGTGAAGGTGGCACAGCTGCCTTGTGGGATTATCCAAGACCGCTTAGGCGAGCACCTGGCGCTTGGAAGAAATCACGCCGGTGTTGAACCCAGCCAGGCGCAGGCCGCCGTGGAAGCGGGCGTGCTCGATCTTCACGCAGCGGTCCATCACCACATTCATGCCGGCAGCCTCGGCCCGGTGGGCAACTTCCTCATGCCATGAACCCAGCTGCAGCCACAGGGTCTTCGCGCCTACGGCCAGGGCCTCATCCAGCACGGTGGGCAGGTCGTCGTGCTTGCGGAAGACCTCGACCAGATCCGGGGTTTCCGGAAGGTCGGCCAGCGACTTGTAAACCGGCTGGCCCAGGATCTCATCCAGGACCGGGTTGATGAAGTACACCTTGTACTTGGACGAGGACAGCAGGTAGGTCGCCACGAAATAGCTCGCGCGCGATGGCTTGTTCGAGGCGCCGACAATCGCGATGGTCTTGGTTTGGCGCAGGATCTCCAGACGCTGTGCGGCTCCCGGAGCTTCCCACGTGGTTTCAGCGGCGCTCATTAGTTCGCTCCCTTCGATGCTGCAGGAATGGCGCAGGCAGCGCCGTCATAGGTCGGTGCCGCAAATTCCTCGGTGGCACCAGCGACAGCTTCTTGCGAAGCGGTTAATGCCTGGTCCAGATCCCAGAGGATGTCCTCGAGGTCTTCCAAGCCCACCGAGAGGCGGATCAGATCTTCTGGCACACCGGCGGAGACCAGCTGGTCGGCGCTGAGCTGCTGGTGGGTGGTGGAGGCCGGGTGCAGCACCAAGGTGCGGGCATCGCCGATATTGGCCAGGTGGCTGGCCAGCTGCAGTGCTTCGATGAACTTGGAGCCGGCTTCGCGCCCGCCCTTCACCCCGAAGCTGAAGACCGAGCCGACGCCCATGGGCAGCAGTTCCTTGGCCTGGGCGTACTGCGGGTGGGATTCCAAACCGGCGTAGTTCACGTAGGTGACGCGCTCATCGGCTTCCAGCCAGGCGGCTACCTGCTTCGCGTTGGACAGGTGGTTGTCCATGCGCTGCGGCAAGGTTTCCAAGCCCTGCAGCAGCTGGAATGCTGACTGCGCCGGCAGCGAGGGACCGAAGTCGCGCAGCTGTTCGCTGCGCAGCTTGGTCAGGAAGCCGTATTCACCGAAGTTGTCCCACCAGGAGACGTTGCCGTAGCTGGCTACCGGTTCGGTCATCGTGGGGAACTTGCCGTTGCCCCAGTTGAACTTGCCCGATTCGATGACCACGCCGCCCAAGGTGGTGCCGTGCCCGCCGATGAACTTAGTGGCGGAGTGGATGACGATATCCGCGCCGTGCTCGATGGGACGCAGGATGTATGGGGGAGTGAGGGTCGAGTCGACGACCAGCGGGAGATTGTGGCGGTGCGCCACCTCGGCCAGGCCCTTCAGGTCGGCGATGTCGCCCGATGGGTTGGCCACGATCTCGGTATAGACCGCCTTGGTGTTCTCCTGGATGGCCGCTTCGAAATCGGCTGGGTCATTGGAGGAAACGAAGGTGGTGTCGATGCCGAAGCGGCGCAGCGAGACATCGAGCTGGGTGATGGTGCCGCCGTAGAGCTTGGAGGACGCCACGATGTGGTCTCCGGCCTGCGCCAGCGCGGCGAAGGTAACGAATTCTGCGGCCATGCCTGAACCGGTGGCTACCGCGCCGATGCCGCCTTCCAGCGATGCCATGCGCTCTTCAAAAGCGGCCACGGTGGGGTTGCCAATGCGCGAGTAGATATTGCCGTACTTCTGCAGGGCGAAGAGGTTGGCTGCGTCATCGGCGTCCTTGAACACGAACGAGGTGCTCTGGTAGATGGGCACTGCGCGGGCGCCGTGCTCGGCATCGGGGGTGCCGCCGGCATGCAATGCGCGGGTGCGGAATCCAAACTTGTGATCTGCCATGATGGCGTACGACTCCTTGTCGATTGGGTGTTCGCGCTCGCCGCACTGCGGGTCGCGATCGAGGCAGGAATCCCGGAATCAATGTCGCTTCCTGCCGTGGGACAACGGGTAAGCGGCTGCATCGTTTCTGGCGGTAGCACCGTTGCCACCGGATGTGGCAGGTTGCTGCGGCGTCAACGAACCAGATCTCTCAGCCGCTCGGGATGGTGTAATAATCTTCGCAACATGACCCTTCGTGACCCAACTATGAGTCGTAACGTTGCGTATTGAGGATATTTTCACAGATTATTCGACCCGCAGCGCCACCACTAAGCTGGAGCCATGGAGACTTCGTTGGCGCTGGTCCGGCACGGGCAGACAGATTGGAACCTTGCAGGACGCCTGCAAGGACGCACAGATATTCCGTTGAACGAGACCGGACGCGAGCAAGCCCGCGCGGCAGGGCGAGCGCTGGCCGGACAGGGCTGGAGCCTGATTCTGGGTTCTCCGCTGGAACGCGCGCAGGAAACTGCCACGTTGATGGCCGAGCAGCTCGGGGCTGCTACCGGCGATGCCGTCCCCGAACTCATTGAACGCGGTTTCGGGCCGTTGGAGGGCCGGATCATGGCCGAGGTGAGTGAAGAAGAGACGGCCGCCGCCAAGGACCAGCTTGAACCGCGCGCGGATATCCTGAGCAGGGCGATCCCAACGCTATTGGAACTGGCCAAGGCGCACGCCGGGACGAAGATCATGATTGTCAGCCACGGCGCCACTATGCGCAACATCCGTGATGCCCTGGCCGGAACCAAGGAAGCGCGGGGCGTGGAAAACGGTGAAGTGCTGGATATTGACTTGCACCGATTGCAGCAGCTGGCCGATGAACTGGATCTGGTCGCACTCTAGCGCCTGGCTTTGCCACCATCCGGGGGTGCGGGAAAAATTGTGGGCACCGGCTCACGGAACCGGCCCGCGGTACGTTTACAGGGTGAAGGCCCACGACGGGCTCCAGCTTCCAGGAGAGCCATGCAAGCACCGTTTGAACGGATAGTCCAAGAATATGGGCTCAACGTGCTGCGGGTCTGCCGCGCCCTGCTCGATGAGCACCGCGCGCAGGATGCCTGGTCCGAGACCTTCCTCGCAGCGCTGAAGGCTTATCCGAACCTGCCCGAAGATGCCAACGTTGCGGCCTGGCTGGTGCGCATCGCACGCAACAAGGCCGTCGACGAGTTGCGCAAGCACAAGCCCGAAAGCCTGGTCGAAATGGATCTGGAAGGCACCTTGGACTCCGGGCCGGGGCCCGGCGCGCAACTGGAAAATCTGCAGTTGTGGCATGAGGTCAACCAGCTGCCGCCCAAGCAACGGCAAGTGATTGCCTACCGGTACCTGGGCGGCCTGAGCTACGCGGGTATCGCCGGAATCATTTCCGGCAGCGAAGCAGCCGCGCGGCGCGCTGGCGCCGACGGGATCAAGAACTTGCGAGCCCGCCTGGGAGAATCCGAACTATGGCGGGAGCAGCCATGAACAAGAGCAAAGCGCAAGAACCAGGCACCGAGGATTCCGCGGTCCTTGCCGCATTGGGCCAGAAGCTCGCCGCGCAGGCACACGAGCAGGCGCTGGTGGATGTTGCCTACCGCATTGTCGACAGCCCGCTGGGAAGCCTGCTGCTGGCCAGTACGCAAAACGGCCTGGCGCGCGTCGCCTTCGAATCCGAGGACCATGACCGGATCCTGGAGCTGCTTTCCGAAAAGCTCGGTTCGCGCATCCTGCGCGATGCGAAGCGCCTGGATGCCGCAGCCCGGCAGCTCGATGAATACTTCTCCGGCCAGCGCCAAGGGTTCGAACTGGCCCTGGACCTGACGCTCTCCACCGATTTCCGTCGGCAGGTGCAGCTTCAGCTCGGGCAGATCGCCTATGGGCAAACTTGCAGCTACGCCCAGATGGCGCAGCAGATCGGCAAGCCCAAAGCCGTGCGTGCCGTTGGCTCAGCATGCGCCACCAACCCGATTCCCATCGTGCTGCCCTGCCACCGGGTGCTGCGCACCGATGGGTCGCTGGGCGGCTACCTCGGCGGGCTTGAGGCCAAGAGCGAGCTGTTGAAACTGGAGAACCCTCACTTCGCTGAACAGGGGGCAACCTTGTTCTAGGCACGAAGACGAATCTTAAACAATGCTGGGCTGGTGCCTTCCCTGCGGAAGGCACCAGCCCAGCATCTGTTACTGCAAGCTAGCAGCTAAGCAGCGGCTACTTGCGGCGCAGCTCGAAGCGGTCCGAGTCCATGACCTTGGCCCAAGCCTGGGCGAAGTCCTTGACGAACTTCGTCTTGGCATCGTCCGAAGCGTAGACTTCGGCGACAGCGCGCAGTTCCGAGTTGGCACCGAAGACCAGGTCCACGCGGGAACCGACCCAGCGGCCGTCCTTCGAGTGGTAGGTCTGCTCGTCCTCGGAAGCGGTCCACCCGATGCCTGGCTCCAGCAGGTTCGCGAAGAAGTCGTTGGTCAACGCACCTGGGTTCTCGGTGAAGACGCCCAAGTTCGAACCGTCCCAGTTGTTGCCCAGCACGCGCAGGCCGCCGACCAGTACGGTCAGTTCTGGGGCGGACAGGCCCAACAGGTTGGCCTTGTCGATCAGCAGGTACTCGCTTGGCATCTTGATGAAGCCCGAGTCGTAGTTGCGCAGGCCGTCGGAGACTGGCTCCAACCAGGCGAACTGCTCAACGTCGGTCTGCTCCTGGGTCGCGTCAACGCGGCCCGGGGTGAATGGAACCTCGATTGGCTGGCCAGCGGCTGCAGCAGCCTGCTCGACACCGACGTTGCCGGCCAAGACCACGACGTCAGCGAAGGAAGCCTTGATCTCCGAGGTGGCGTTGAAGGTATCAACGATCTCTTCCAGCTTGGCGATGACCGGCTTGAGCTGCTCTGGCTGGTTCACGGTCCAGGAGACCTGTGGTTCCAGACGGATGCGGCCGCCGTTGGCGCCGCCGCGCTTGTCCGAGCTGCGGAACGAGGAAGCTGCCTTCCATGCGGTGGAGACCAGCTGCTGGACGGTCAGGCCCGAGTCGTTGATCAGTGCCTTCAGCGCTGCGATCTCCTGGACACCCAGGGTGACCTGCGGAGCTGCTGGCAGTGGATCCTGCCAAGCTAGGTCCTCAGCTGGGACTTCTGGACCGAAGTAGCGGGACTTCGGACCCATGTCGCGGTGGGTCAGCTTGAACCAAGCGCGGGCGTAGGCCTCGGCGAACTCGTCAGGGTTTTCCTTGAAGTTCTTCGAAATCGGGCCGTAGATCGGGTCGAAGCGCAGTGCCAGGTCACTGGTCAGCATGCGCGGTTCGCGGTGCTCCAGGGTGTCGTGGGCAGGCTGGACCAGGCCAGCGCCGCCACCATTGACCGGGCGCCACTGCTTGGCACCGGCAGCGGATTCGAACAGTTCCCACTCGTAGGCGAACAGGATGTGGAAGAACTCGTTGTCCCAGCGGGTTGGGTGGTAGGTCCAGGTAACTTCCAGACCCGAAGCGGTGTTGTTTTCCGCGTTGCCCTCGCCGTAGCCGTTCTTCCAGCCCAGGCCCTGCTCTTCAAGCGGAGCGGCTTCTGGATCTGCACCGATGCGGTCGACGTTGGTGGCGCCGTGGGTCTTGCCGAAGGTGTGGCCACCGGCAATCAGGGCTACGGTCTCGTAGTCATCCATACCCATGCGGCGGAAGGTCTCGCGCACGTCGATTGCCGAAGCCAGTGGATCCGGGTTGCCGTCCGGACCCTCTGGGTTCACGTAGATCAGGCCCATCTGGACTGCTGCCAGGGGGGCTTCCAGATCGCGTTCGCCCGAGTAGCGTTCGTTGTCCAGCCAGACCTTTTCAGGACCCCAGTAAACATCGTCATCGGCTTCCCAGACGTCCTTGCGGCCACCGGCGAAACCGAAGGTCTTCAGGCCCATGTGCTCCATGGCGACGTTGCCGGCCAGGATCATGAGGTCGGCCCACGAGATGGACTGGCCGTACTTCTTCTTCACTGGCCACAGCAGGCGGCGAGCCTTGTCCAGGCCCACGTTGTCCGGCCATGCGTTCAGTGGAGCGAAGCGCTGCTGGCCTGCGCCGCCACCGCCGCGGCCGTCGTGCGAACGGTAAGTACCGGCGGAGTGCCATGCCATGCGGATGTACAGCGGACCGTAGTGGTTGAAGTCTGCTGGCCACCAGTCCTGGCGGGTGGTCATGTTCTCGATCAGGTCGGCCTTCAGGGCCTCCATGTCCAGCGCGTTGAAAGCCTCGATGTAGTCGAAGTCCTCATCCAACGGGTTTGAAACCTGCTGGTTCTTTGCAAGGATCTTCAGGTTCAGCTTGTTCGGCCACCATTCGGTGTTGGCGTTGCCCTGGGTCGGGTGAATTCGGCCCTGGCCAACTACTGGGCACTGACCTGCAGTCGTTTCAGACATGTGCTCTTCCTTCCGGTTTTCTAGTGTTTATGCGGTTTGATTCCATCGCGTACAAGCGCGCTTGCGTGCAATGGCAAAACTTGGGTGCTGGTGCTGCGTTGGCTATGCGTTCACAACCTGGCATTGTGGGCAGATGCCCCAGTAGATCACTTCGGCTTCATCGATTATGAAGCCGTGGTGATCGGAGGCATGCAGGCATGGGGCTTCGCCGACAGCGCAGTCGACATCCGCCAGATTTCCGCATTGCCGGCACACCACATGGTGGTGGTTGTCGCCGACGCGGGTTTCGTAGCGGGCAATGTGCCCCTGTGGCTGGATCTGCCGGATGACGCCCAATTTCGTGAAGAGCTTCAGCGAATCGTAGACCGCTTGGTGTGACACGTGCGGGTGATCGCCATGGACTGCCGAAATAATGGTTTCGGTGTCGGCATGGGGGTGCGCGGCGACAGCTGCGAGGACGGCAACGCGTGGTTGGGTCACTCGCATCGATGCTGCCTTGAGCACCTGTTCGATACCGGCTTCTGATGTCATATATCCAGCATGCCCGCTTATTTTGAATCAGTCAAGATAACTTCGGGTGTATTTCAGATTGCTTCGACGTAAAACGGGAAAAATCATCTTTTTGCCGCTCAGAAGTAAGTATGCAGATTCTGGAATATTTTCAAACGCGCTTGATCTGCGCGCTCATGGTGCACATGGAGCGTATTTCTACCACGAAATTCCAGATGCGAATGCGAATTTGAGGGAGGGAAATTGTGGTCCATGCCGAGGTTAATTCAGGCTGATTAGGGCATTATTCGCCACTGCGCGAGGAACTTCACAGAAACCAAATCCAGCGCGGAATCATCAGCCTCAAACGGTGTATTGAACGTCGAAAACCGCGGAAAGTCAAAGTTTCAGTTTGACCCGAGTTGATTAGTTGACCATGCTGGACTGGGCATAATTAGGCGTTCATCGCGCGAATTTGGCATTTAAATTCAGTTCCTCTGAAACGTAATTCATGAGGCATCCAAACTGGATAGCTGTTTCATTCAGCCCGCCGCGGCGTGAGAATTACACGCGCAAAACTGACACCAGAAGAGCAACTCGCAATCAATCACACTGCATGGCAATCGCTTCCTTGAGAAACGGTTTCTCGCCAGGTTCCGGGCCGACCTCCGATCCGGAATCTCACCAGTGAAGGAAGAACGCAATGAAGCAGACGGATCAATCATTTGAAGACCTCGTCGGCCAGCTGCACACAGCTCGGCAACGGCGACCTAAGAAATATTCGCTTTCCGGAACGGACTACTGGGTATTCGGCATTGCCGGCGCTTTGACGCTGGCATTCATTATCTGGGGTTTCATCACCCCGGCCGGTCTGGGCACTGTCTCGACCGCCGCCCTTGACTGGGTCATCACCAATACCGGCTGGCTGTTTGTCATCGCAGCCTCGGTATTCGCTGTTTTCGCTATTGTCGTCGCCGCGAAGAACTTCGGCCGCATCCCGCTGGGCAAGGATGGCGAGAAGCCGAAGTTCAGCACTATTTCATGGATCTCGATGATGTTCGCGACCGGTATGGGCATCGGCCTGGTCTTCTATGGGGTTGGCGAACCGCTCTACTTCTACATGTCGCCTCCGCCAGGCACTGTGGAGGGCTCCACGGATGCTGCGCTGAGCACCGCCATGGGCACCACCCTCTTCCACTGGACCCTGTTCCCGTGGGCGATGTACGCCATCGTCGGCTTGGGCATGGCTTATGGAAGCTTCCGCCTGGGCCGCCCGCAGCTCTTCTCCGCCATGTTCACCCCGATCTTCGGTGAACGTGCAGTCCACGGCTGGGGCGGACGAATCATCAACGTCCTGGCAATCATCGCCACCCTCTTCGGCTCGGCCTGCTCATTGGGCCTTGGCGCACTGCAGATCGGCGGTGGCATCCAAGCCACCGGCATGATGGAAAAGGTAGGCTCCGGCGTACTGGTAGTCATCATTGCGATCCTGACTGCAATGTTCGTTGCTTCGGCAGTGTCCGGCATTGAACGCGGCATCCAGTGGCTGTCCAATACCAATATGGTGCTGGCCTTGATCCTGGCGCTGATCGTTTTCATCGGCGGTCCAACCTTGTTCATCTTGAACGTCATCCCGAACGCCGTGGGCGCCTTCATCGGCGATCTGCCGGAAATGGCCTCGCGCACCGCAGCCTCCGGTGACGGCGCGATGTCCGACTGGCTCTCGTCGTGGACCGTATTCTACTGGGCTTGGTGGATCTCTTGGAGCCCATTCGTGGGTCTGTTCATTGCCCGCATTTCGCGTGGCCGCACCATCCGCCAGTTTGTCACCGGCGTGCTGCTGGTGCCGTCCACCGTGACCTTGATCTGGTTCGCCATCTTCGGTGGCGGCGCAATTGGCATCCAGGAACGCGCAGAGCGTGCCGGGGAAACCGGCCAGAAGCTGGCCAATATGGTCGATGGCGCACCGGATATCAACTTCGACCTGGTGCTCTTCGACCTGCTGGGCAGCTTGCCGGTTGCCAACTGGGTGGCCGCCTTACTGATGGTTGTCACTGTGCTGCTGATCGCGATCTTCTTCGTGACCGGTGCGGACTCGGCATCGATCGTGATGGGCGCGCTCAGTGAACGAGGCGCTGAAAATCCTTCGAAGAAGTCCGTGATCTTCTGGGGCGTGGCAACCGGTGCTGTTGCAGCAGTCATGCTCTTGGCTGGCGGGGACCACCCGGCAGAGGCCTTGAACGGCCTGAAGAACATCACCATCGTCTCGGCATTGCCGTTCGTGATCGTGATGCTGCTGCTCTGCGTGGCGATCTGGAAGGATTTGAGCAAGGATCCTCTGATCCTTCGCGGAAAGGTCGCCCGCGAGGTTCTGGAGCACTCCGTGGTCCAAGGCGTCGAGCGCCATGAGGGCAGCGGGTTCAGCCTGTTGACCACCGAAATCCCGATGGTCGTCGCCGATGAGAAGTCGGGCGAAGCAAAGATCTTCGCCACCGAAGCCACCGTCGATCCGGCCTCCGGCAGCAAGCCGGACGCAGCTGATGGCGACAGCAAGGCAACCGAGCCCAAGAACTCCTAGCCGTTAACGCAATGAGGGACTCTGCCTGAAAGGCAGAGTCCCTCATTGCGTTAACCCGTGTAAAGGCTAGTCGCGTGCTCGGCAGATCTCGTTGATCTGCGGGATGCACGGCTCATTCTGCAAGCTCGTGGTGTCCCCGAGCTTAGAGCCTTCGAACAGCTGGGTGAGCAGGCGGCGCATGATCTTGCCCGAGCGGGTCTTGGGCACGTCCGGGACCAGCACGACCTCGCGCGGCTTGGCGATCGGTCCGATCTGCGTTGCCACGGTGGAGCGCAACTGCGCAATGAATTCGGCCTGGCGTGCCCCGAGCTGCTCATCTGGGTGCTCGCAGATCAAGCTGGCATCCAGCGGCACCACGAAAGCGGTGGCCGCGTGGCCGGTCTTGGCATCGGCGGTCGGGCAGACGCCGGCCTCGATCACGCCGGGATGGGTGACCAGTGCCGACTCGATTTCAATGGTGGACAGGCGGTGGCCGGAAATGTTGATCACGTCATCGGTGCGGCCCAGGATGTAGATGTCCCCGTCTTCATCGAAGCGGGCCCCGTCACCAGCCAGGAACCAGCCCTGCTGCACGTACTGTTCCCAGTAGCTGGTGTAGTAGCGCTGCGGATTGCCCCAGACGGTACGCGCCATCGACGGTCCGGTCTGGGTGATGACGATATTTCCCTGCTGGTTCGGTGCCACGCTGCGGCCCTCGGCATCGACAATGTCCACTGAAACTCCGGGCAGCGCCCGTGCGGCGCATCCTGGCTTGAAGTGGTCATCGGTGGGCAGCGGGGAGAGGATGGTTGCACCGGACTCGGATTGCCACCAGGTATCGACCATCGGCAGGCCCGCGGCGCTGTCCCGGCCGATCTGCTCGCGGAACCACTTCCAGGCTTCCGGATTCACCGCTTCGCCCACGGTGCCGCCGATCTTGACCGAAGACAGGTCGTACTTGGCCGGCAGGCCCTCGGGGAACCAGCCCATCAGCGAACGGACCAGGGTTGGTGCGGTGTAGTAGCTGGTGACCTTGTAGCGTTCGATGACTTCGAAGTGCCGGCCCGGATGCGGTGCGTTGGGCACGCCCTCGTAGATCACCTGGGTGACGCCGTTGGCCAGCGGCCCGTAGATCTCGTAGGTGTGCGCAGTGACCCAGGCCAGGTCCGCGGTGCACCAGTGCACGTCATCGGCCCGCTGGGATTCATCCGGGTTGGCGAACAGCAGGTTGTAGCTGGCGGCCGCCTGGGTCAGGTAACCACCGGTGGTGTGCACCAGGCCCTTTGGTTGGCCCGTAGTACCCGAGGTGTACATGATGAACAACGGGGTTTCCGAATCAAAAGCCTGCGCCTGATGCTGCGTGGATTGGGTGTCCACGACATCGTGCCACCACACATCGCGGCCTTCGGTCCACGGAATTTCATCGCCGGTGCGGCGGATGACCAGCACCTTTTCGATTTCATTCTCACCGGCAACCGCGGCGTCGGCATTGTCCTTGACCGGGACGGAGGTTCCGCGGCGGAACTGGCCATCGGTGGTGACCAGTACCTTGGCCTTGGTGTCTTCCACACGGAACTTCAGCGCCTCGGCCGAGAACCCGCCGAAGACCAGCGAGTGGATGGCGCCGATGCGGGCGCAGGCCAGGGTGATGACAATGGTTTCGATGAGCACCGGCAGGTAGATCACTACTCGGTCGCCCTTGACCACGCCCAGGGATTCCAAGGCGTTGGCGGCCTGCGAGATGCGTTCTTGCAGGTTCTTGTAGGTCACAGCTACGCGGTCGCCGGGCTCGCCTTCGAAGTACAGGGCTACCTTGTCGCCGCGGCCGGCGGCCACGTGGCGGTCCGCGCAGTTCACCGCGGCGTTCAGCTTTCCGCCCAGGTACCAGGAGATTTGCGGACCGCGTTGGGCTGCTGGATCTGCCGGGAGGATCTGGCTGGTGGTGTGCCAGGGGGTATCCCAGTCAAGGAGGTTTGCCGCTTCGTCCCAGAATTCCTGGCGGGCTGCCTCGGATGTGGCTGCTGAGGTGGGTGCCAATTCGGTGGTCATTGCAAAGTTTCCTTGGGTTGGGTGCGGAAGGTTGTGGGATTTCGGCCGATGCTGCTGGTGGCTTTTAGGTCCAGCGCTTGATGGCCCAGCGTTCAGCCACGGAGAGCAGGGCATCGGTGATCTTGCCGAAGATAGCCAGCAGGACGATGGTCATGATCAGGCGATCCAAGCGGCCATTGTTCTGCGAATCGGTGAGCAAGAAGCCCAGGCCCATGGAGGCGCCGAGAAGTTCGGCGGCCACGAGGAAGAGCCACGCTTGGGCCAATGCCAGGCGCAGTCCGGAGAATATGGCCGGAACCACTGCTGGAAGCTGCACGGTGCGCAGCAGCTTCAGGCCCTTGAGGCCGAAGGAGCGGGCGGCTTCAACGAGCTGGGCATCGACATGGCGCAAGGCCAAAGCGACGGTGGTGAAGACCGGGAAGAACGCGCCGATGATCACCAGAGTGACCTTCGAGTCTTCTCCGTATTTCATCCACAAAACCAGCAGCGGGACCCACGCTAGGGAAGGGACCGCGCGCAGCGCACTGATGCTCAGGCCCAAGAATGCGTCGGCCAGCTTGGACAAGCCGACCAGGGCGCCGAAGGCCAGGCCCAGCAGCGAGCCGAAGAAGAAACCGAGCAGGACGCGCTGGGTCGAGATGCCGATATGCGGGCCGAGCTCGCCATCTTGGAAAAGCTCAACGGCTGCAGCCGCAACAGAGCCGGGCGTAGGCAGGGTCCACGGGGCAACGATTTCGGTGACGGTCACGTATTGCCACACGGCCAGTGTGAGAATCGGAAGAACCAATGCGAGCAACCACTTCGGTGCGCGCAAGATGGTGGCCGCGATTTCTGATTTCTGTCTGCCCGCGGGCTGGGCCTTGCGGGTTTGAGGCACGGTTGGAGTACTCATCGCTGATTATTCTCCGGAAATCTTTGTTGCATCGGCCTGGGTGGCGAACTGGTCATCGACCAGGGTCGCCAGAGCTTCATCGACCGATTCCTGCTTGGAGACATCGCCGCTGGCTACCAGGGTCGGGCCGATGTTGAGCAGCACGCTGGTGTACTTTTCGCTAGGTGCTGCCGGAACATCGAGGTTGGAGCGTTCTTCGATCACCGTGGTGGCAACCTCAGGCTCCAGGCCAGCCACGTCTGCGAGGATCTCGGCGGTCTCTTCAGGGTTCTCGGTAGCCCAGGCACGCGCCTTTTCGTAGGAGTCGACCACCAGCTGCGCCAGTTCCGGGCTTTCTTCGATGAAGTCTTCGCGGGCATTCAGCGCACCGTAGGTGTTGAAATCAAGGTTGCGGTATACCAGCGAGGCGCCGTCTTCTTCGGCGGCGGCCATGATCGGATCCAAGCCGCTCCAAGCATCAACCGAACCATTGGCCAATGCGGTACGCCCGTCGGCATGCTGCAGGTTCTGCAGCTTGATGTCGTCTTCGCTGAGCCCGGCTTCTTCCAAGCTCTGCAGCAGGAAGAAGTACGGGTCGGTGCCCTTGGTGGCTGCGACGGTCTTGCCCTTCAGATCCTTCACGGAGCTGATCTTCGAATCCTTGCCGATCACCAGCGCGGCCCATTCAGGCTGCGAGTACAACGCGATGGTCTTGATCGGCGAACCGTTGGAGCGCGCCAGCAATGCGGCCGAACCTGCGGTGGAGCCCACGTCGATTGCGTCAGCTCGCAGCGCTTCGTTGGCCTTGTTGGAACCAGCGGACTGGATCCATTCAACGCTGACGCCGGATTCCTTAGCAGCTTCGTCCAGCCAGCCCTTCTCCTTGAGCACCAGGCTCAGTGGATTGTAGGTAGCGAAATCGATGGACAGCGTCTTGTCCGCGTTGGCGGCCGTAGCGTTTTCGCCGGCGCAACCGGCAAGCGCCGAGGTGCCAAGCAGCAGGGCGGCGGCGGACAATGCGGTACGGCGGGTGAAGCGGTTCGAAAGCATAGAAAATCCTAATAATGTGCGTGCCAGTGAGGTGGAAACTGGCCACTTGGGATGAAAACTCCAAGGCGCCGTGAGGCGCATGGGGCTAGTGATTGGTGGGATCGACGCCCAGCAGGCGCAACAGATGTGCGCGGTGTGCGGCAAACTGGCTGTCGGTGTGCCGACGCGGTTGAGCGGCGTGCAAGGACAGGTCCTCGATGACGCTTGCGGCGCCGGTGGTGCCGGCGCGGCCCAGGACAATGACCCGATCAGCGAGCGTCAAGGCTTCATCCACATCGTGGGTCACCATCAAAACGGTGGTGGGGAACGACTTGTGGATGGACAGCAGCAGGTCTTGCATCTTCAAGCGGGTCAGTGCGTCCAGTGCGCCGAAGGGTTCGTCTAGGAGCAGCACTCCTGGGCGGCGGGCCAATGCGCGGGCCAGCGATACCCGCTGGGCCATGCCGCCGGAAATTTCCCGTGGGCGCAGGTGCGCTGCGTGGCTCAATCCGGTGAGCTCGATCAGTTCATCGATGAGCGTCTCGCCGGCGGACTTTTCAGTGCCTGGTGCCAGCCCGAGGGCAATGTTTTCGCGAACCGATCGCCATGGCAGCAATCGCGGTTCTTGGAAAGCGACGGCGCACAGATCGTTGATGCCGTTCACATCGTGGTTGCCCGTGCGGATGGAACCGGTCGACGGGTGGTCCAGGCCGGATACCGAACGCAGCAGGGTGGACTTGCCGCAGCCGCTGGCACCGAGGATCGCGACGACCTGGCCCGCGGTTATCTGCAAGTTGATATCCGCTAGTACGGTGCGGCTTTCCTTCTTGGTAGTAAAGGTGCGTGAGACGTCGGTGAAGCTGACATCCAATGCACCAGAAGAGGCGGCGCTTGTCCCCGTTGGGGGCGCTGCGTAAGTAAGAGCCATGATTCATCTCCATCGTTCCTGGCGGTAGCACCGGCCTGCGGAGGGTAGTCCGTAGGTGGTTGCTGCGGCGTCGTAGAGCCAGATCTCTCGGCCGCTCGGGATGGTTACTCATCCATTACAGGCATTCGAACGAATTGAACGCAAATCTTGCGTAACATGAAAAATATTCGATAGCTACGTCACATGTGGAGGATATTTCGTTATTTATTTCATTAGATGCGTGTTTGGGCGACATTCGCCAATTCTGTGCAAGTCATCTTCGGTCTCGCCGGCAATAGGTCGCGCAAGTGCCGTCCAACCCCGTGCGCATCGCGAGACGAAATGTGACTTCGGGGCTTGGAATCGCACGATTGTTACGGCTACAAATGAATACGACCCATCCAGAGCGGCTGAGAGATCTGGCTCGAAGACGCCGCAGCAACCACCCCAAGCGCGGGACGGTGCTACCGCCAGGACCGATGGAAAGAATTGAGAATTTTGATGCCTATTGGCCATTCGCCCAATGCCGCCGGACTGGACTTCAACCAGCTCAGTGATCCTTCGCAGGCCACCGCGCTGGAACTGGACAATTTCGAAGAACAGCTTCCGACAAGGCAATTGCTGAAAATTACGCCGGGACCTAGCGCGGATGAGCAGTACGACCGGCTCGCTGGAATTTTCCGTCCGGTGTTCTCCCAGATCGCTGCGAACGCCAAAGACCGCGACCTGAACCGGGTGCTTCCCTTCGAACAGGTGGGATTGCTCAATCGCGAACGCTTCGGCGCGCTGCGACTTCCTGTGGCAGACGGAGGCTACGGGGCGCGGCTGTCAGATGTATTCCGTTTGCTCATCGAGCTGTCCGAGGCGGACTCCCACGTCGGGCAGCTGTGGCGTGCGCACATCGCCTTCGTGGAAAACGTGTTGGCGCTGGATGACGAGGCGCTGCGCACGAAATGGATCGCGCGCATTGCCGCCGGCCAGATCATCGGCAACGCCTATACCGAACGCGGGGGCAATGCCCTGGGCACCTTGAACACCGCAGCCAGCCTCGTGGATGGCCGCTGGGTCGTCGACGGCGAGAAGTACTACTGCACGGGCACCATCTTTGCCGACTGGACCACCGTTGCCGTGTCCCACCCGGAACTGGCCGGACGCCAGATTGCGGTAGTCTCCACCCAGCGAAGCGGCGTGAAGATCCTTGATGACTGGGATGGCTTCGGCCAGGGGCTGACCGGAACCGGGACCACCGAGTTCCGCCAGGTCCCGGTGGATTGCTTCATGCCGCAGCAGGCCAATGACTCCGAAGCTGCCATCTTCCAGCTGGTGCTCATGGCGGTGCAGGCGGGCATCGCCCGCGCGGCACTGAACGACCTGCGCCGTGCGGTGCAGTCGCGAACCCGCATCTTCACCACCGGTACCGGTGTCCCTGTTTACCAGGAACCCCAGGTGCTGCAGCTGGTGGGCGAAGTATCAGCGGAATCCTTCGCTGCTGACTCCGTAGTCATCGGAGCGGTGCTTGAAGTCGAAGCGGCTCTGGGCGATCCGGGGTTGAACGATGAAGAGCGCTATGCGGTCTGCGAGCTTGCCGCCAACCGCGCGCAAACCGTGGTCCAGCCGTTGGCTATCGGAGTGACCAGCAAGATTTTCGACGGGCTTGGAGCTTCTTCGACCAGAAGCGACTGCAATCTGGACCGGCACTGGCGCAACGCGCGGACCATTGCCACGCATAACCCGGCGATCTACAAGGCACGCATCGTCGGGGACTACGAGATCAACGGGGTCCAGCCGCAGCGCCTGTCAGTTACCGGCGAAGACGCGACCCATCGGGCCTAGGGCCTGGCACAGACCAGCAACAATTCACTTAACCGATTTACGGGGGCACAACAATGAGCGAGAACAAGCGCGAGATCCTATTCAACGCATTCGATATGAACTGCGTGGTCCACCAGTCACCGGGCTTGTGGCGCCACCCGGATGACAAGGCCTCGACCTACAACACCCTGGGCTACTGGACCCACCTGGCCAAGGTGCTGGAAAAGGGCAAGTTCGACGGGCTGTTCCTGGCAGATGTGCTGGGTACCTACGACGTGTACAAGGGCACCAATGTGACCCCGCTGAGCTCCGGCGCCCAGGCACCGGTCAACGACCCGATGATGCTGGTCTCGGCCATGGCCGCCGTGACCGAGAATCTGGGCTTCGGCGTCACTGCCGGCACCGCCTACGAGCACCCCTACGCCTTCGCCCGCCGCCTGGCCACCTTGGACCACCTGACCAATGGACGGGTGGGCTGGAACGTGGTTACCGGCTACCTGCCATCGGCCGCCCGCAACATGGGCCAGGAAGACCAGATGGAGCACGACGAGCGCTACAACCACGCCGATGAGTACCTCGAAGTGGTCTACAAGCTGCTCGAAGGCTCGTGGGAAGACGACGCGGTGCAGAACGACAAGGAAACCGGGATCTACACCGACCCGGGCAAGGTGCACCCGATCAACCACGAAGGCAAGTACTTCAAGGTTCCGGGCATCGCCATCACCGAGCCTTCCATCCAGCGCACCCCGGTGATCTACCAGGCCGGCGCTTCCAAGCGCGGCACCGAATTCGCCGCGTCGAACGCCGAGGCGATCTTCGTGAATTGCCCTACCCGCGACCTGCTCAAGGAAGCGGTTGCCAAGATCCGCGACGCCGCTGAGGCCGCGGGCCGTGGCCGCTACGACATCAAGGTCTTCGCCATGCAGACCATCATCACCGGCGAAACTTCCGAACTTGCCCAGGCGAAATTCGAAGACTACGCCTCCTACGTGGATATCGAAGGTTCGCTGGCACTGCTTTCGGGTTGGACCGGCATCGACATGTCCGTCTACGGGCCAGACGATGTCATCGGTGACGACGTGAAGTCCAACGCCATCCAGTCCTCGGTGGAAACCTTCAAGAAGGCCAGTGGCGATACCGGAAAGCCATGGACCATCCGCCAGCTGGCCGAATGGATCGGCGTCGGCGGATTCGGTCCGGTCTCCGTGGGCTCGGGCGCCGAGGTAGCCGAAAAGCTCATCGACTGGGTGGAGTACACCGACGTTGACGGCTTCAACCTGGCCTATGCCGTCACCCCGGGCACCTTCGAAGACGTCGTGGAGTACGTGGTTCCCGAACTGCAGGCCCGCGGGGTCTACAAGACCGACTACGCCGAGGGCTCGCTGCGCAACAAGCTGTTCGGCGAGGGCGATCGCGTGAAGGACACGCACCGCGCCGCGAAGTACAAGGTGGCCAACCGCTTGGCTCCTCAGGCGTAGAAACCTAGCCAAAGAGCACAGCACACGGCGGCCTTGGGCAACACGTTAGATGTTGCCCAAGGCCGCCGTGTGCGTATCTGGCTAGTCGATCGGTTCCAGCACCATCGCTGAACCGCCACCGCGCCGCGAAGGCTCGGCTGCCGCTGTGAGCGTGCCATCGGCAGCGATTTCTACCGCTTCGACGGCGCCGATTTCAGCCTGCGGGGTGAAGGAATCGCCAGCCGGCGTGAGCTTGTGGCCAAAGGCTTCCAGAGCTGCGCCGTGCGCGTCGATGAACTCCGGTTCCGCCGTAACAGCTGCCGTATTGCGCTGGGAGGCGCGCGGTGCGGCAATGGCCTGGCTGATGTCCATGCCCAGATCAATGCGGTTCACCAGCGTCTGCAATACGGTGGTGATGATGGTTGAACCACCGGGGGAGCCAATAGCCAGCACCGGCTTGCCATCCTGCAAAACGATGGTTGGCGCCATCGATGAACGCGGGCGCTTGCCCGGATCGATGCGGTTCGGATCTGCCGGATCGTACACCGTGGAGAAATCGGTCAGCTCGTTGTTCAGCAGGAAACCGCGACCGGGAACCACCATGCCCGAACCACCGGTCTGCTCGATGGTCAACGTGTAGGAAACCATGTTGCCCCAGCGGTCAACGACCGACAGGTGGGTGGTGGAGATATTCTCCGTATCCTGCTCTGCCACCGGTTCACCGGTGTCGGCAGGGCATCGGCCATCATAGTTTTCGACATCGCCAGGGGCCACTGGCTTAACCGCAGCCTGTTGCGGATCAATAGCGCACGCCCGATCCGCACCGAACAGCTTGTCGGTCAAGGCCTGGGTGGGGACCTGGACAAATGCCGGATCACCCACGAACTTTCCTCGGTCGGCATAAGCCAGCGCAGTGGCCTCGAAATAAAGGTGCAAGGCATCGGGCTCATCCATCGCTGAGAGGTCGAACTCAGAAAGGATATTCAGCGATTCGCCGATGGTCGTTCCGCCGCTGGAAGACGGGGCCATGCCGAAGACTTCGTAGCCGCGGTAATTCACCGTTGTCGGAGCTTGCTCCACCACTTCGTATCCGGCAAGGTCCGCGGTACTCAGGGTTCCTGCAGGAACCGGGAGAGTAGTGTCATCGCTGGTGGGCGGTGCCTGAACGCTCTGGGTGATTTCGGCAGCCAATGGCCCTTCGTAGAAACCGTCAAGGCCTTGCTTGGCCAGCATTCGGTAGGTGGCGGCGAGATCTGGATTCTTGAAAATAGTCCCGACCTGGGGAGCATCGCCGCCGGGCAGGAACAATTGGCTGGTGGAGTCGAACGCGTTGAAACGTTCCTTGTTATCCAGCGTCTGTTCGCGGAAAGTCTCGTCAACTACGAAGCCGCGCGAAGCAATCTGCGTTGCCGGGCGCAGGACCTGCTTCAGGTTCTGCGATCCCCAGTTATCCAATGCGCGTTGCCAAGTGGCCAGAGTTCCGGGCACTCCGACCGCCACACCGCTAGTGACCAGTTCCGGAGTGAAGTCATACGGATCGCCCGTTGCCGGGTCGATGAAAGCATCATGGGAGATGCCAGCTGGTGCGGTCTCGCGGCCGTCAATGGTGCTGACCTTGCCGGACTTCGCATCGTAGTAGAGGAAATATCCGCCACCGCCAATGCCCGCGCTGTAGGGTTCGGTGACACCCAGTGCCGCCGCGGTGGCCACGGCCGCATCCACGGCATTGCCTCCCTTGCGCAGAACTTCAATGCCGGCGGCGGAGGCTTCGGGGTCTACCGAGGAAACTGCCCCGCCGGTGCCAATGGCCGTCGGGTCTTTCTGGGTGTGCCGTGGTTCCGCGCTCGCCGGAAGGGCTGAGAAAGCGCCCAGGCCCAAGGCGATAACTGCCGCGCAGGCAACTGACCGTAATCGTGCTCGTGACATACTTTGATCTCCTGGAAAGGTGGGGATGAAGTATGCGCAAATTTACGGGAACAGGTATGCCGTGCGTGGTTGTGACACGCAGCACTTGTTATCCGTGCGCTAATTCCGCCCTTGTCCAGCGAATATGTTTGGTTATGACACGTAAAACAGTCGGGCAGCCACCACGGCATTGAATGCCGCGAATGACTGCCCGATTAAACTCTTAGCCCCATGGATTACTTGTCCAGGTTCTCCTTGATGACCTTGCCCAGGGAAGCCGGAGTCCGGCCGATCAGCTTGGCCAGATCGCCGGAGTTGACCTCTAGCGCGCCTTCGCGAACGCGCAGATCGGTATCGACGAGAATGTGGGCGAATGCTGCGGGGACTCCGGCATCCGCATAGATCTTTTCCAGCTGTTCGGGATCCATCTGCTGGTAGGCAACATCCTGTCCGGCAGCAGCGCCAACGGCGCCAGCGAGCTGGGTGAGGGTGAACGGCTTGTCGCTGCCCAGCTCGTAGATCTTGCCACTTTGCTCCTCCTCCGAGAGCAGTACCGCCGCGGCGGCATCGGCGTAATCGGCACGGGCTGCAGCACTGATCTTGCCCTCGCCGGCGGCACCGAGCACCATGCCGCTGTTGAGGTAGCCCATCAGCTGGTCCGTGTAGTTCTCGATGTACCAGCCATTGCGCAGCAGCACGTAATCGATGCCGGAACCGGCCAGCAGGCGTTCGGTGGCGATATGCTCCTCGGCAAGCTTCATTCCGCCGGTCAAAGCGTTGGCAATAGAGGTGTACGCGATCAGCTGGACATCCACCTTCTTGGCGGCGTTGATGACGTTCTCATGCTGCGCCACGCGCTGGCCTACCTCGCTGGCTGAAATCAACAGCAGCTTGTCTACGCCCTTCAGCGCGGATACCAGTGCCTGCTCAACGTTGTAATCAGCAACGCGGGTTTCCAAGCCCTTGCCCGCCAGCGGTTCCAGCTTCTGCGCTGAACGTCCAATGGCAACCAGATCAGCGGCCTTCGCGCCGCGCGCCAGCAGCGCATCGACGACTAGATTTCCAAGCTGTCCGGTGGCACCGGTAATTGCGATCTTCATGAGGTCCTCTCGTTGGTCTGCAATCTAGTACAACCACCGCAGGCAGTGCAGAATTCCCCTCCAGGATTGCTAGCGCAAACAAGTACACGTTAGGAAAATACTCCGGCGGCTTCGTCATGAAAGAGGTAATTCGCGAAATATGTCGGATTGCGACGTGGATTATTGCGCGATTTCCGTGCATCGGCGGCCGGAGTATGACTTCATGACGCAGATTGAAGTAACTCTTGCTGGTCTGCGGGCATCAGCTGCAGACTTGAATTGTTCGGCCCGTACAGCCGGCACACACCATCCAGAGCGACTGAGAGATCTGGCTCAACGACGTCGCAGCAACCACCCGAGAGGGAGCGGTGCTACAGCCAGAACCGATGGAGTTCTTTTACTTCGCGGCGCAAAAATCTGTGGACCGCAGATTCTGTTCGCGAAGTACGCTCCGCATAATCAAGCACCAAAGGAGCGATGATGATTCGACTTGAAAACGTAACTACCACCTTCGGCAAGGACCAAGACCAGTTCACTGCCGTCAAGGATGTCTCGCTGGAAATCCAAACCGGAACCATCCATGGAATTATCGGGTTTTCCGGTGCCGGCAAGTCAACGCTGCTGCGCAATATCAATTTGTTGCAGCGTCCTACGTCGGGGGAGGTATTCGTTGACGGCATCGAACTGACCGGGTTGAGCGAAGGCGAGTTGCGCAAGCAGCGCCATGAGATCGGGATGATTTTCCAGCATTTCAACCTGCTGAACAACCGCAGCGCACAGCAGAACGTCGAGCTGAACCTGAAGTTTGCCGGTGTGCCGAAAAAAGAACGCCGTGAACGTGCGCTGGAAGCGCTGTCCATTGTGGACCTTGCCGATAAGGCCACGGCTTACCCAGGACAGCTTTCGGGCGGCCAGAAACAGCGCATCGCCATTGCCCGCGCACTGGTCACTGAACCCAAGGTCCTGCTGTGTGATGAGCCAACCAGCGCCGTGGATCCGAGAACGACCACCTCGGTGCTGCAGTACCTCAGCGACATCAACGCCAGCCTAGGCATCACTACCGTCATCGTCACCCACGAAATGAACGTCATCAAGGCCATTGCGGACAAGGTCTCCGTCATGGAAGACGGTGCAGTAGTCGAAGAGTTCGCGCTGAGCTCGCTGCACGAACCAAGCTTTGAGCCAACCACGCCAATCGGCCGCTACCTGATCAGCGACGAAATCACGCTGAACCGGAGCTCCAAGCCGGCCCCAGCCCTGGCTGTCGAACTGGCCCGCGTATAGAGAACCTGGATTACCAATGAACTTCACCTCACTAGTGCTAGCCACGAGCAACGGCAGCGCAGCAGCTTTCAGCTTTGACCGCATCATCGAACTTGCCCCGGAAATCTGGGTAGCCATGGCACAGACCTTTGCAATGTTGCTGGTCTCCATCCCAATCGCCATTCTCCTGGGAACCCCGCTGGGCATCTGGCTTTACTCCATGTCGCCCAACGGCTTGCGTCCGCGTCCGCGACTGCACCGGATCGTGGACGGGCTGGTCAATACGATCCGATCTTTCCCGTTCCTGATCCTGCTGATCGCGATCATTCCCTTTACCAGATTTGTCGTGGGAACCACCATCGGCACTGCGGCGGTCATCGTGCCGCTGACCATCAACGCGATACCTTACTTCGCCCGTTTTGTGGAACAGAACATCAGCCAGCTGGGCAACGGCGTAGTTGAAGCTGCACAGGCCATGGGGGCCACCCGCGGACAGATCATCCGCGAAGTTCTGTTGATCGAAGCCAAACCAGCGCTGCTTTCCTCCATCACCATCATGACCGTCAGCTTCATCTCGTACTCGGCCATGGCCGGCCTGGTCGGCGGAGGCGGCATCGGGGACTTCGCCATCCGCTACGGCTACTACCGCTATGAAACCGGCGTCATGTTGCTGGCCATCGTCCTGATGATCCTGCTGGTGCACGCGGTCCAGTTCTTCGGAACTCGGCTATCGCGGGCCGCAGACAAGCGCTAATCCACGACTTAACTAACTCGCATCTCAGCAAAGGAAAACACCATGGCATTTTCTCGCCGCACCTTCTTGACCTTCACCGCCGGCTCCGCCGCGATCCTCGCACTGACTTCTTGCGGCCTGGCTGGCGGGCAGGCCGCTGGCTCGGGTAACAAGACCATCAAGGTTATCGTTACCGAATCCGCGCCGAGCCAGGAACCAACCAAAATCGCCCAGAAGCTCCTGGCGGAAAAGGGCTGGAACTTGGAAGCCACCTATGTCACCGACATCGTGCAGCCAAACCACGTGGTCTCCAACGGCGAATACGATGCCAACTTCTTCCAGCACGGTGCCTACCTCGAACAATTCAAGAAAGACCAGAACGTCGACGTAGAGGCAGCCTTCTACATGTACAGCTCGCCCGCAGGCGTGTACTCGAACAAGTATGACGACATCAAGGACCTGCCAAAGGGTGCCACCATCGCGCTTCCGGTGGATACCGCCAACAACGGACGCGCGCTGGCCCTGCTGGACAAGGCCGGCCTGCTGAAGGTGACCGAAGGCAAGAGCGTGCTGCACCTGTCGCAGAACGACATCTTGGAAAACCCCAAGGGCTTCAAATTCGTTGAGGTAGACCAGCAGTCGCTTTCCAAAACATTGCCTGACGTTGATGCTGGTTTCCTCTTCGCCCGGCTAGGCGCCGAAATCGGCCTCACCCCCAAGGACGCGCTGCTCTTTGAAGAGGAAGAAGAAGCGCTTCCGTACATCAATATCATCGGCGCAAAGCCCGGGTTTGCGGACACCGAAAAGGGCAAGGTCCTGGAAGAGGCCTACCACTCCGAGGAAGTTCGCGAATGGTACGCGAGCTACCTCGACGGTGCGCTGGGCACCCCATGGGATCGCGATCTGGAAGCAGACTTCGCGACCTGGAACAAGTAGCTTCCCACCCCCGCGACGTTGAATATCCACGTCGTGGGGCCGCCACTTTTTCTGCCTAATTATCCAGAAAATCGACGTCGTGCAGGGAGAACCAATGACGATTACCGCCACAGCGGCTACCGAACACCGCTACCAGGAACTGCTGGCGCGCTTCAGCCCGGTGTTCGCCCACATTGCGCAGGGCGCCACCGAACGCGAGCAACAGCGCATTCTTCCGTTTCAGCAGGTGCAATGGCTTAAAGACGCCGGGTTCACCACCTTGCGGGTGCCAGCAAGCCATGGCGGCTCACCGATCAGCCACGAACACCTGTTCCGCTTGCTGATCGAGCTGGCCGCAGCTGACTCGAATGTGGCGCACCTGCTGCGCAGCCACTTCTCCTTTGTCGAAACCATTTCCCTGCAGCCCGAGGAATTCCAGGACCGCTGGTTCCCGCGGGTGCTGGCCGGCGAGATTTTCGGCAATGCCGCCACCGAACGCGGCGGCAATGCCTTGGGCACCACCAACACCAAGCTGGTCCAGACCGAACAAGGCTGGGTGCTGCGCGGCGAAAAGTACTACACCACCGGTTCGATCTTCGCTGATTGGGTGGTGGTCATGGCGACCACCGATGGTGTGGAAGGACGCCAATACGCCATCATTGATCGCCATGCCCATGGCGTGCAGATCCTTGATGACTGGGACGGCTTCGGCCAGCCGCTGACCGGCACCGGAACTGCGATATTCACTGACGTTGCAGTTCAGGAAGCCAATATCATCCAGCGCAAGGTAGCTTCCACCCTCGAACCTGCATTCTTCCAGCTGTGCCTGCTCGCCGTACTGGTAGGCATCGGCAAGGGAGCCCGCAACGCTGCTGCGGAGATCGTTGCCAACCGCACGCGCACATTCAACACCGGTTCAGGTGCGCTGTTCAAGGATGATGCGCAGATCCAGGAACTTGTCGGCCGTTTGGCCGCCAACATCTTCGCTGCCGAATCCATCGTTGTCACTGCAGCCCGCGAACTGGACGCGGCCCTCGATGCGGAGCTGGGGTTGGATCCGCAAGCTGCCTACCTGCGCGCAGAGCTGGCCGTCCAGCAAGCCCACGTGGCCACGCCCAAGCTTGTCTTGGACGCCACCAGCGAGCTCTTCGACGTTACCGGCGCCTCGGCAGTGTCGAGGTCCAAATCGCTGGATCGCTTCTGGCGCAATGCCCGCACGGTGGCCACTCACAACCCGGTGGCCTTCAAGGCCCGCTCGGTGGGCGACTACTTCATCAACGGCACCATTCCAACCGGGCTGAACTCCATCGGCGAAGCAAAGGCAGGAAATTAATCATGGGTACTTTCAACTCGCGCCCGCGTTTGCTGCTTTCGGCTTTCCTGATGAACACCTCCAGCCATATCCTTGGCGGAATGTGGCGCCACCCGGAAGCGCAGCAGCATCAATTCAACGAGCTAAGCCTCTGGGTTGATCTGGCCAAGAAGCTGGAAGAGGCAAAGTTCGATTCCCTCTTCTTTGCTGACGTGGTTGGCCTTTACGGCGATCATGAGGGTGGTTGGGCTTCGCACGTGCGCAAGGGGCTGCAGACGCCAAGCCATGATCCGCTGGTGCTGCTTTCGGCGTTGGCCGCCAGCACCAAGGACATCGGCCTGGCGATGACCAGCTCGGTTATCCAAGCCCACCCATTCCAGTTCGCCCGCCAGATCTCCACCCTGGATCATCTTTCGCAGGGGCGCGTAGCGTGGAACATCGTCACCAGCGTGCTGGAAAATGCTCACCGCAACTTCGGCAGCCAGGAACTGGTTGGACACGATGACCGGTACGGCTGGGCTGAAGAGTACGTGGATGCCGCCTACAAGTTGTGGGAGGGATCTTGGGAAGACGACGCGTTGCTGGCCGACAAGATTTCTGGTGTCTATGCCGACCCGGCAAAGGTCAATAAGATCAACCACCGAGGCGAGTACTACTCCATTGATGGGCCGCACTTGGCCTTGCCAAGTGCCCAGCGCACCCCGTTCCTTTTCCAAGCCGGTTCATCGCCTCGCGGCTCGCAGTTCGCCGCCACCCATGCCGAGGCGACTTTCCTCTTTGCCCCGCACGCGCAGTACGTGGCGAAGAAGAACGCCCAGCTGATCGAGAACCTAGCTGCCGCCGGCCGAAAACGGGAGGACATCAAGGTCTTTGCCGGCTTGTCCTTTGTCGTCGGTTCCACCGAGGCCGAGGCCAAGGCCTTGGAAGCTGAATACGACGAATACTTGGATTTGAACGCCATCATTGCGCATATCGGCGGCGGAATCGGCGTGGATCTTGGCGGACTGGAGCTGGATACCCCGATCGGCGAGATCCAGACCGAGGGCGCGCAGGGCGTGCTTGAAGCAGCCCGTGCCTCGGTACCGGGCGGAAATCCGACCCTGCGCGACTTGGCCTATTACCGTGCCAAGGCGCAACAGCTGGTGGGCACCCCGGAGCAGATAGTTGATGAGCTCGAACGCTGGCAGGATGCAGGAGTCGACGGGCTGAACGTCATGAACCATGTGCTGCCTGGATCGTACGACAACTTCATTGAGGGAGTTCTGCCGGAACTGCGCCGTCGCGGACTGGCACAGACGAAGTATGCACAGGGCAGCTTGCGCAACAAGGTCTTTGGCCGTGGTGATTACCTGCCCGCGGATCATCCTGCAGCCAAGCACCGCGGCGCCTTCTCGAATAACAGTGCTGCGGCTACCGAGAAAGCAGTCCAGCCGCAGCTGTGAAATTCAAAAGCTTGAAGGGCAAGCGCTATGGATGGGTCCTAGGCGCTTGCCCTTCTTTTGGCCTGTAGGCGTTCAGAGCGCCAATAAAGCGGTATGGTGTCGTGCATGTACACCCACCACGTAAATGACCCCGAAACGATACCCAGGCTATTGAGCACGCCTGGACGCTGGGCAGTTGTCGGACTGACCAATAATCCGGCTCGCGTGGCTCCTTCCATCGCACGTTTTTTGCGTGATGAGCTATCCATGCAGATTATTCCGGTCTCGTTGAGCGCTGAAACCGTGATGGGAGAACCGGGGTTTGCGAAGCTTGCAGATATTCCCGGACCCATTGACGTAGTGGACTGCTTTGTGAATTCGTCCAAGGTCGGGGACATCGTTGACCAGGCCATTGCCGTTGGCGCCAAAGCGGTATGGCTGCAGCTGGGCGTCGTCGATGAGGCCGCTGCGCTGCGGGCCAAGGACGCAGGATTGGATGTAGTGATGGATACCTGCCCCAAGATCGAGTATCCGTTCCGGTAGTGAGGCACGGATGGAAAACGCAGCTGGTGACGAAGAATTGGAAAGCATGTGGGCGCAGCTGTGCCTGAGCATGCCAGGAGCTTACGCGGATTATCCTTTTGGGCCGGAGAGCACCGTATTCAAGGTGGCCGGGCGTGATTCGAGCAAGGGCAAGATGTTCGGTTTGCTCATGCACCTGCACGGTGAGTTGGTACTGAACTTGAAATGCGAACCGGCGCTGGCAGACCAGCAGCGCAGTGAGCATGCGCAGATCTCACCGGGCTATCACATGAACAAGAAGCACTGGAACTCCATCCGCGCGGGCCTCGACCTGCAATTGATGCGCGAACTCGTCGAGGATTCCTTTGATCTTGTGGTCGACGGCATGCCTGGACGGGATAAAGAATACATCCGTTTGCAAGCGACTATTAGCAAAGGAAGCCTAGACTAGAGGCATGTACTTCATCGTTGTTAAATACCAAGTAAAGCCAGAATCCACCGCGAACTTCATGGAACAGGTTGCCGAATTCACCGCCGCTACCCGCGCTGAAGAGGGCAACATCTTCTTCGATTGGTCCGTTAGCGTCGAGGATCCAAACGAATTTGTTCTCGTTGAAGCTTTCCGTGATGACGAAGCTGCTGCGGCTCACGTGAACTCCGCGCACTTCTCCGCGGGCATCGAATCAATGCGTCCGCACCTGGTCTCCACCCCGAAGATCGTCTCCCGCAAGGTAGATGGCGAAGGATGGGACTCGATGGGCGAACTGGTCATCGACTAGTTCTTGGCAAAGAAGCAAAGCTAAAGGGAAGAACCATTTGGTTCTTCCCTTTAGCTTTGCCAGCAGCCTTTAGCGGCCGGCCTTGTTGCCGAAGCGGCGTATCAGCAGCAAGGCGATGCCAATCAGGACAACTGCGCCTGCGATGATGCCGATCCAACTTGCATTGAAACCGGTGTCAGCAAGGTTCTCAGTATTCTGATCTTTGGAATCGTCCTTCTGCTCGCTCTGTGGTTTCTCCGATGAATCAGCGGACTGAGTTGCTTCCTCAGAAGACTGCGGTGAATCGGTTGCATCATCGGTCGCCTCCTCCGACGATTCCGGTGATTCGTCCGGAGCAGTTGAATCCTCGGTCGGATCCGTTGAATCCGGCGACTCGGTCGGTTCCTCAGCCTCGAACAGAACTGCACGGCCCAGCGGAGCCGGGTCAACAACGTCGTGCGCCTTGAAGTAGTTCACCGTAGCGTCCAGATCAACCTGGCCGGAGTCAGCATGATTGGCACCGGCTGCGAACGCAGCGAAGTTATCGCCACCGGTAGCCAAGAAAGCGTTGGCTGCGACGCGGAAGGTTGCTTCCTCGTCCAGCGGCTCGCCTTGGAAGGTGATGTCCTTGATGTGCTCGCCTTGGGCAGCATCCTCAACGTAGGTGTAGAACAGCCCCTCGGAAATACCCAGATGCAGCTTGCTGCGCTCCGACCCTTCTGGCTGCCACTGCTGTTCCAGGGCCTCGCGGATCTGCGCTCCGGTGAGGTCGAAGGTGATCAGGGTGTTGGCGAATGGCTGTACTTCTGCAGCGTCCTTGTAGGTCACCGCGCCATCTTCGCCGAAGAGCAGATCGGCACGCAGGCCGCCTGGGTTCATGAAGGCAATTTCTGCCGGTTCTCCCGCGAAGTCTTCATTGGAGGTAGCCCAGAGGTGGATATCAGCGACGGTATTACCCAGCGTCGATTCAACGCCACGGTCCGAGCCTGGTTCATCTCCGCCACGAAGGATGTCGTCAGAAATTGCACCGACCTTCACGCTGCCGACTACTTCAGCTTCGGCTTCAGCCTTGCTCACGATGTCTGCAACCGCGGTGTTGGCCTCAAAGTTGGCAGTCCATTCGCCCGCAGCGTCCTCGCTTACCAACTCAATGCGCTCGGTGCCTGCTTCAGTGACCTCGCCTGTTTCAGCGTCCACCTGCAAGGAGACCTTGCCCAAGGTGGTGCCGTACTGGTGGGCCTGGATTACCGGACGCTCTGCGATCTCGCAGTCGTAGGACTGGTGCGTGTGGCCCGAGAAGATGGCATCGATCTCGGTGCTTGCGCCGCGAACGAGCTTGCCATAAGTGGTGTCTTCGGTGGCAATATCTGCGCACTGGTCGCCAGCGGACCCATTGTGGGTCAGCAGTACCAAAACCTCAGCTTCGCCATTGGCCTCATCGCCATCGGAGAGCTGCGCGGCTACACGGTTAGCTGCCTCTAGTTCACTGCCGAATTCCAGATCGGCAATGCCCTCGGGTGATACCAGCGAAGGCATATCTTCTGTAACCGTGCCGATGAAGCCCACGGAAACGCCGGAGACTTCGCGGATCGCATATTCTTGAAGGGCCGGGGTTGTCGTGCCCTTCTCATAGACGTTGGCTCCCAGTGCGAAGTCGCCGCCGTTTTCGCCGGTGGAAGCGGTGTAGCTGTCGACAACGCGCCCCGTCAGATCCTCGAAGCCCTTGTCGAATTCGTGGTTGCCGACCGCTGAGACATCCAGTCCGCCAACGCCCAATGCCGAGATGGTCGGCTCGTCAGCCTGCGAGGCCGAAGCAAAGGTTGATGCGCCGATGTTATCGCCCGCAGAGACGAATAAAGTGTTTTCGTTTGCGGCACGCAATTCATCTACAGCGCCAGCCAGCACGGCAGCGCCTGCGGAGGCCCTGTCAGCGGAAATGCGACCGTGGAAGTCATTGATGCCCACCAGATCGACGGTGACCGTGCCGGTCTCCGCTGCTGGGGAAGCGGTAGCGTTCTGCGTGTTTGCAGCTTGGGCGGCTGCTGCACCGGTTGCGGCCAACGAAATCGTTGCCAGCGACGCGATGCCGAGTTTTCTCATCTGCCTGAATGCAGACATGCGGACTCCTAAAAGTGACGAGTGTGACAAACCCTATGTCTATCGCATTTGAATGAACCTGTCGATGCTTTGGCGTTAATTTCAGGTGCAGAAGTAGCAAGTTCTGTCGGTAAACAACGAAAGCAACCTCCAAGCCAAAGGCTCGGAGGTTGCTTTCGTAAGAAGATCCAGGCGGTTATTTCCTGCGCTCGTGCGGGGGATCTCCTGCGGTGACCGTAGAGGTTCCCAGGATCGAGCTCAGGAGCAGCATAGCTGCTCCAATGAACATCAGGGTGGAGACCACCCAGCAGGCGGTGGCGGTATCACGCTGTGTCGTGGACAATGCAAAGGCGAATAAGCACACGCTGGAAATCAGCAGGAGGATTCCCGGGATTCGTGTCTTCATCATCATGCGCCTTTGCAGTAGAGGAATTGGCCAAATCATCGCGGAACTTAATCGCAAACGTATTGAATAACATCAATCTTGCCACAAATCCATCAATTTGACGATAAGTCTTAAGGTGGATATTTCCTGTGAAGATCCAACTCTGCTAGATGCAGGACGTCAGGATGTCCTTGATTTTGGCGTGCTCCGCCTTGGTCATCCACACGTCGTACTTGGCCTTGACCTGAGTTTGCCGGGAAACATAGGCGCACCGGAAACTCTTGTTAGGCGGCAACCAGGATGCTGCGTCCTTATCCCCCTTGGAAGCATTGGTCGGACCATCGGAAGCCAAAAGGTTCAATGGGTCGTTCGCGAACTCCAAACGGGTTTCGGCGTCCCATCGCTGGGCACCCTTCTGCCAGGAGTCGGACAATGCGACAACGTGATCGATCTGCACTGCAGTGCTGGTCTGCTGTCCGCGCTGGAACTGAATGGTCTTGCCCGTGTACGGATCATCGAAAGTTCCGCTGAGCACCACGCAGGGGCGGGAAGCCGACTTGTAAGTTACGTTCACTAAATCGCGTGCGAGGATATCGTTTCGAGCATCGCACCCATTGCGATCGGGATCTTTCCAGCCCTTACCGAACTTTGAACGTTCGTAACCGGTTTTTGGCGCCCTGCCTTTAACCGCGACTTCATTGAGCAATTCGAGGGATTCCGCATAAGACTCACGCTGTTCTGCGGCGGTTGATGCAGGTGCTGCTTGTGCATCAGGCAGAGGTGGCAGCTCCAAGTTCTCCAAAGCGGAGCACGAGCTTAAAGCCAGAGTGGAAACAAGGGCGAACAAAGAAATGGTGCGACGCAGCAAGCGCATGCGGTAGTACTGCTCCTAAGGTGGTCGGGCCTTGAGCTCGAAGAAGCTCTGCTTTGAACTATAGGCAGTCGCACCGACCGTTTGGCTTTGCGTGCTCCGTGTTGCCACGTGACATCGAACCCGCTGGACTCAAGGAGAACTGCTACTCAAGTTCTGAAGAGGTGAGGCCAGGAAAATCGTGTTCGAAATAGTCCAAGATTTCCTGGGCAGCGTAGTAATCCAGCAGGTGGGGAGCGTCAAGCGCGAAGACACTGCCGCTTTGCACCGAAGGCAGCTGGGCTAAGGATTCATCTGAGATGAATTCGGTGGTCGACTTCTTATCTGCAGCCAAGAGGAAGGTAGCATCAGCAACGAGCGTGGCTGGCAAGTCGTTGTAACTGACGAAACTGAAATCCTCTCTCGGCTGGGTAGAAGTGTCGAACTTCTTTGGCGTCGAGACCATGGAGAATCCGAGCCCTCTGAATAATTGCGCGTGTGGTCCGGTGGCTTTAGCGAGCGGTGAGATGCCGTGGGCCGAGTAGGAAAGCAACGATGCAGTGGTGCCGGATGGGATCGCCACCAAGCCTTTTAGCGTTGCAACGCGGTCATTGATGGCAGAAGTGTTCTGTTGCGCTTTTTCCTCGGTGCCGGTGGCTTCCCCTAGCGATACAGATAGTTCCTCCCAATCCTTATCTGCGTAGTCCACAACAATGGTTGGTGCAATCTTCTGCAAGAAGCCTAGGCTATCTTTCTCTGAGTCTGCCCCGGTTGCCGCTACAACGATGAGATCAGGTTTTTGGTCCTTGATTTCCTCCAGATCAAACTTCCCGATTTCATAGAGCGGATCAACTTTTCGATCCGAAGCAACATCAGCCCATTGCTTGAAGAAACCATCGTCATCAGTGGCAGGCCCAGAGGGTGCTGTTGCACTGGCAATGACCGGTGCGTCCAAGGCCAAGAGCGAACCAGTGAGCGCTACCGAGGTCGAGACGATGCGCTCAGGCTTCGCAGGAATCACTATGGCGTTGTCCGTCGAATCAGTGAACGTGCGTGGCCAATGCCCGACCTCGAATACCGCGGTACCAGCGTCTCGCTCCGTCTCGGTAGGCGTACTCCCACAGGAGCTGAACGAAACAGCAAAGGCGCCGATGCAAAAAGCAACTGCAGTTCGAGACAAGATGGGACGCACTAAGAATCTCCTGGACCGATGGCCGAAAATGGCTCGACGGCATAGAACGGCTATGAATGAATGGACATCAGTTATGAACCATTTTATGGTCCCCATCTATCGGCGAGCGACCTGGCTCAGAATGACAGGGATCAGGCTGATTGCGCGAACGGCTATTTCTTGCACAGGGTGGCGTCTTCGGGGAAGTCAGGAATCCCGTCAAGCAATGAACGGGTGTAAGCCACGAGATCCTGGTTGAGCGCAGACCCTGTCCCCACCAACGGCATGTGGTCCAGTCCTGCGTATTCGAGGTAGCCGGCATGAACATCAGAGGTACATGAACGCTTGAAGAATTCACGTTGCATCCAGGGCAGCACTAAGGAGTCCTCAGCTCCTTGGGCAATGAATACAGGGTAATCAACAGGCATGACCGAAGAGTTGCGCAGCAATATTGCGTGCAGCTGTCCGTCGAGTTCCGCTGGGGTGAAAATTGGTTCGAATAGCTGGCTTGACTGGGCAAGCCCAGTCAGTGCTCCTGTACCTGAGAAACAATTCTGCGATAGCTGATTCACCGCCATCCGTGATCTTGCAGTTAAACGCTTTTCAATCCCCAGTGCTGGATACAGCTGATTCCAGCTGTAGGCGATATAGCTGGAAATGATTTTCCCTGCCGAGGTATCGGCAACCGACTCGGCTAAATTCGGCAGATCAGTTGCCGGCGCCATGGCGGCAACGCCGAGAATGTCCAGATCTGGTGCGTAATCCAAAGCGGATTCTGCTGTGGCCAAGGCCGCGTGACCACCTTGGGAGTGGCCCCACACCACACTGGAGTCTCCTAGCTGGACACCGTGTGAACCCAAGTCCTGCAGTTGGCGTGCTGCGAGTGTAGCGTCAAGCACCGCGTTGGCTTCGGCAGCAGGAATCAAATAGGGGTGGGGCCCAGCGGTGCCCAACCCGATGTAATCGGTGGCAACGATTGCCCATCCGTCAGCCAGCATCGTTTCACGGGCTCGTGCTGGACCATCATCGTAAGGATTTGCTGCCATGGACAGTGCGCACTGGGAAGTAACTCCTTTGGTGCCGTTGGCCCAAGAAATCACCGGCAAAGTTCCCTTGGCAGAATCGGCAATGGTCACCACGCCCGAAGCAACGGCGGCAGCGCCGTCAGGGCCTTGCGTCGTATAGATGATCCGCCAGGCCAGCGTATTCGGCAGCGTATTAGCTTCCAGCGGCTCAGCCCGTAGCAACTGACCATGCGCAGCAGGAACGCTGGCCGGTGGCAAGTAGAAATCATCCGCGGCGGCCAGCTGATTTTGGCTATGGAGGTACGCGGTGGCTGTTCCCAAACCGAGTACGGCTGCGAGCCCCAGTGCGCTCAACCCCGTCAGGCCAGCCTGGCCGGCCGTGCGCATCCAAGCAGGAATCTTCCGCACCGGATGCTCGAAGGCAGGGTGCAAGCAGCGCACGCCCAGAAGAAACAGCCAGCCGCCAAACGCGACACCAAGCACCCACAATGAGAGTCGTGGCCAAAAGATCACCAAAACGGCGCCGAAGATGCCGGTCAGAGCAGTCAGGGCGCCACGAAAGCAATACTTCTGCCGCCCACGGAATACGGCAGCTAGTCGAAGCACTCCGCCAACGAGAAGCACCAGTGATACAGCCAGTGCTAGGACCGGCAAACTGGCCCCATGCCAGAACGGCAGTCCGATGCCACTGAATACCAGCAGCCCGCCGGCGAGCATCAGCGGCCAACGGCGTACGGAACCATCTCTCAATTCGGCAAAGCGCAGCAGGCCCGAGATCACAAGACCGGCCGCCAAAAGCCAAATGATCAACCGCACCGCGCTCGCCGAGTTGAATACCAGAACGAGTCCGATGGCGATCAGCAACACACCACCGAGTAAGCGCGCGAAGTTGTTGGTGCTACTGGGCTGAGCCATGAACAATCCTTGATTACCCAAGTCAGATGTGATTCTTCCAAGGTTATCCGGCTTTCGGGTGCTTGACCCAGTGCAAGCAGGGGTGATGCTGAAGAATGAGCTGATTAAACTTCTAGCGGCGCATTCTGCCCTCGCGCAGGGTCCAGTAGGAAGAAAGGTGGGTGGCTCGCTTGTCCAGGTTCCATCGCTGTACAACCCGGCTGATTTCCTTGACTGCGGAGCGCTCAGCATGAGCGATTACCCCAATCCGGGAATGAGGCAATGGAAACGAGACGAGTGCGTCGGCAAGCACAGTGCTTCGGCCTGCGGGAGCACCATCGCGCGAGAGCCAACGCAAAACAACGCCTGGAGGATGTTTCACGTCAAACATTGCATTTTGATCGGCAACTTCGAGCAGAGCTACGCCTTGCGATTCTGGGTGCAAGGCCTCTAGGGCTTTGCTGATTGCGGGGATACCTGCCTCGTCCGCGGCCAACACGTAGTAGTCGGCATTCAGTGAAACCGAAGACTTGCTTCGGGACGGTGAAATAACTAACGGGGCCCCGGGCTGCACAGTCCCCGCCCAATGTCCTACAGTTCCCGGCTCGCCGTGGACGACGAAGTCGATGGCTATTTCTGGCACGAGCGCGTCGATCCAACGTACTGTGTAGGACTTGGAGCGCGGCACTTGTTCGCGGGGAAGCCGGCGCCGCAAGTCCCGCAGGTCATAGGGGGGAACTAAACCGAGGGCAGAGTCGGCGACAAAAACTTTCACATACTCATCGATAGCTCCATTGGAGCGGTAGCCATCCAAATCAGGGGCACCGGCCATGATCCGCACCATCTGATCGTTCAATCGCTCGATCCGGGTAATCGTCAAAACGTGCTGATCAACCTTTTTCATTGGATATTCCACATGTCCAAGGGCAGGGACGTGCTGGGCTAGTGGTTCCTCATAGCTGTCTGTCTCGGTAGGAGCCCAGGGCGGGGGATCAACAGGTGATGCAGGTGCAGGAGCATGCGATGGAGCGTGCTGGTAATGCTTGAAGGACGTGCGCAGCGTCTTGTCCAGCACCTTGCGTGCAGCACTGAGGGCAGCCGCGGCACCGGCCCGTTCAGCCGCGGCCAACAGCTCGCCGGTTTGCTGTTCGTTGAGTGCCGAGCTGTTGCCAATGCTTCGGTATAGCTGTTCCTTGGCTACGGCATGTCCTGCTTTGGCTCCTGCTTTTTCAGCCTGAGCGAGGATTTCCAAGGTGAGCCCTTCGCGCGGCGTCACTGCGTACTGCGGACCGTAGCTCTTGTACTTGTGATGCTTAGACATGCTATGCCCCTAACCTGGCCAGTGTGAGCACCAGCCTGTATGCCTGAGTATGGGGGATAGTCGAGGTGGAAAACAAGTAGTTTTAAGCCGAATTCCAGCCACCCAATATGGTCTGGGGCAATGGGCAATCCTGCCCCGGAATTCCGCGGATTATTCGATATTCGATTCATTCGACAAGAGGAGTGGATGCTCACTAAAATAAGCTCCATGCCTGATACTTTGCCACCGTGCCCAGAATGCTCCAGCCAGTACACCTACGAAATGGATGCACTGCTGCTCTGCCCGGAGTGCGCGCACGAATGGAATGCTGAGGTTGAAGAAACCGAAGCCGCTGAAGCGGTCATCAAGGACGCCGTAGGCAACGTGCTGCAGGACGGCGATACTGTCAGCATCACCAAGACCATGAAGGTCAAGGGCGCGCAAAGCGCGCTGAAGGCCGGAACCAAGGTACGCAATATCCGTCTGGTCCAGGGCTCGGGCGACCACGATATCGCCGCCAAGGTCGATGGCTTCGGCCAGATGGAATTGAAGTCGTCCATCGTGAAGAAGATCTAGGTTTTTCACTCGCAGTGCCTAAGGCTCCCAGCATCCTCGGATGGTGGGAGCCTTTCAGTTTTCCATGCTGCAAGGCGCTTGCTGCGGCATGCAATATACTTGGCGGCATCGCCGGACGGAATTCCTCGCGCCATGGCTTATGAGGCAGGAGAATCCTGCTGGCTCTTTTTCTTCGCGTACGAGCGGGCTGCCCGCACTCGATCGCCGCAACGCGTGGAGCACCAATGCCGGCGGCCATGGGTCTTGAGCAGGTAGCGGTTGCATGGCTCGGCCTCGCATTGGGCCAGCAGGCCCGCTTCTTCGCTGCTCAGCAGAACTGCCGCGTCCTCAGCAAGCCGTGACATGGCGTGCTCAGTCAATTGCGTCGCGGGGTGTTCCATTGCGCGGAAGAATCCCTTGCCCTGCTCTTGGTGCAGCAATGGGGTGCTCGGCGCCGCCAAGAGCGCGGCATTGATGCCCTGCAGTATTTCCGGGGCCACAGGCGTGCCCGAGATGCTGGCGTGGAATGCTCTCCTGATCTGGCTGCGCAGGTTGACTAGCCGATTCTGGCAATAGCTTTGCAGTGCTGCATCCTGGGGCACGAGGCCCCGCGCGATGAGCCATTGCGTGGTGCCCTGCGGGTTGGCCAGCGCATCGAAGCTCTTGCCTCCGGGCAGGTGGATTTCGCTATTGGCCAGATCGATGCTGCAGTGCTGCGCTGCTCCGGGGCTCGGGGGAAGAGGCATCTGGGACATATTCCTCATGTTATCAGTATTGCTTTACCGTGATCACCTGCTAGGGTATGCATCACGGTAAAAAATAGAAATAACATGAGAAAAGAGGTCGACCTTGCAGCCAGCGGCACGTTTCGGCTCCGCTCCCTTTGCCCTATCGGTTCATACCGGGGGAGGTCCCGGCGTAGGGCAAACCGCCCAGCAGGGCCTGAATGACACCATCGACATCGCCAAGGCCGCGGACCAGCACGGATACCACCGTTTCTGGATGTCCGAGCACCACGCCATGCCCGCGCTGTCCGTGGCATCGCCTCTGCTGATGATGGCCCGGCTCACCGCTGACACCCAGCGGATCAGGTTGGGTGCCGGCGGAGTAATGCTGCCCAACCACGCTCCGCTAGTGATCGCGGAGCAGATCGGCATGCTCGAAGCTCTGGCCCCGGGGCGCATCGATCTGGGGGTCGGGCGCGCGCCGGGCACCGACGGGGACACCGCGGCCGCGCTACGCCGCGGAACCGGAGCCAACGGAACCTTCGACGAGCAGCTGTCCGAGCTCATGGGATTCCTGAATGACGATTTCCCTGCAGGGCACCCATACAGTGGAGTCCATGCCGTGCCGGGCCCGTGGCAGAACGAGCAGAACCGCCTGCCGGCACCAGAAACGCAGACCCCGTTGTGGATCCTGGGTTCTTCTCCGTATTCGGCGCAGCTGGCCGCGCGGCTGGGCCGCCCCTACGCGTTCGCCCTGCAGTTCGGCGACGCCGATATCGACACCGCGCTGCGCATCTACCGAGAAAATTTCGTGCCCTCAGCAGTGCTCAACCGTCCCTACGTGCTGGTCAGCTTGAGTGCCATTACGGCCGAAGACCCCGAATACGCCCGTGCAGAGGCCTCCACGGGGGCCATGGCGATGCTGCGGATGTTCAAGCGCGAGCCATATGCGCTGCTATCCGCCCAGGAAGTCGCGGAATACCCTGCCACGCTCAATGAGCGGGCCATCCTGGACATGTACACCAACCGCACCCTGGCCGGCACTCCTTCCCATGTGGCGCAGCGCCTCGAGGCGCTGCAGCAGCGGACCGGAGCGGATGAGCTGATGATGGTCACCGGAAGCCATGCCCTTGGCGCAGCTGTGCAAACCGTGCAGCTCATGGCCCGGCACTACCAGCCGGGCGAATAATCCTGGACCACCTGGCACCTGAAGGTGCCAAAATGACAAATAAGAAAGAGGAATACAACATGTCCGCACCACGCAGAGCGCTGATCGTCATCGACGTGCAGCAGGAATACTTTGATGGTCTGCTGCAGATCCAGTACCCGGATCGGGAACAGACGGTAGTCGCCATCGCCAGCGCCATGGACGAAGCGGCGAAGGCCGGGATCCCGGTCGTCGTCGTGCAGCACCAGGCACCGGCAGGATTCCCCGTCTTCGCGCCCGAATCCTCTACCTTTGCGCTGCACCCGCAGGTACTGGCACGGGTGGAAGCGGCCAACCACAAGTTCGCCAAGAGCTACGCCAGCATCTTCGCCGGAACCGGGCTGGAAGAGTGGCTGCGCGAGCGCGGAATCGACACGATGACCCTGATTGGGTACATGACCAATAATTGCGTTATTGGCTCTGCCGCTACCGCCGAGCCGCTGGGCTTCTCGGTAGAAGTGCTCTCGGACGCCACCGGCGCCATCGGCATCGCCAATGCCGCAGGTTCCATCCCCGCCCGGCAGGTGCATGAAACCCTGATGGCCGTGCTGAACTCTAATTGGGCCTCGGCGGCGTCGACCGCAGCATGGGCCAGCGCGGTGGCATCGGGCAGTGCGCTGCCAGGGGATAACCTCATCGAATCGGCTGCCCGCGGACGTTCCCTCTAAGCATCAAGGTCACTGCCGGTTCCGAAGAGCTGGAACTGAGCGCAGGGAAGATCATTATCAACACCGGCGCGCTGCCTGCGATCCCGGACATCGAAGGAGCGCAGATCGGCGCGCGGGTGCATGATTCCACCACGATCCAGCATGCCCAGCTGCCCAGGGCCCTGGCTGTGGTGGGCGGGGGGATATGTCGGCATCGAGTTCGCCTCGATGTCTGCTCAGTTCGGATCGAAAGTCACCGTACTGGATCGCGGAAGCCGTGCATTGTCCAAGGAAGACCCGGATGTGGCCAGGGAAGTCGAATCATGTCTGGAAGACACCGGAGCCGTGATCATCAGTTCGGTTTCGGTGCATTCGATCAGCCAGGACGAGCAAGGCGCCACTGTCATCTACGAGCGCCAGGGCGAGGTGCACCAGCTGCAGGCGGATGCCGTGCTGATTGCGCTCGGGCGCGTGCCGAATACTGCCGGCCTGGGGCTGGAAGCCGCCGGGGTCCAGACGGGCTCTCGCGGGGAAGTCGCGGTTGACGAGTTCCTGGCCACCAATATCGAGGGCATCTACGCCCTGGGCGATGCCAACGGCGGTCCGCAGTTCACCTATGTCTCGCTGGATGACCACCGGGTCGTGGCCAGCCAGCTGCTGGGGGATGGCTCACGCAGCACGAACGACCGTGTTGCCGTTCCCTTCACCATATTCACCACCCCGCCGCTGGCTCGCGTTGGCTTGAGCGAGGAGCAGGCCGCGCATCAGGGGGTCGAGACCAGGATCGCGGTGAAGAAGGTTTCCGAGATCGCCGCGATGCCGCGCCCCAAGATCGTGGGCGATCCGCGCGGCATCATCAAGTTCGTCGTCGATGCACGCAGCGACCTGATCCTGGGGGCCGCACTGATGCACGTGGACTCCCAGGAGGTCATCAACCTGGTGGCCTTGGCCATGCGGATGGGCCTCACGGCTAGCGCGCTCCGGGACCAGATCTTCACCCACCCTTCATCCACCGAAGCGCTGAACGAAGTGCTCGGACTCCTAGGCTGAAGCCTGGACCTGCGCCGCTCCGATCAGCTCATCCAGCTCGGCCCGCGGCTTGTTCGCCCCGAAGGCAGGGTTGCCTGGCTGCAGGCGCAAGCCCTCGTCCAATGAGCCGATTAAAAGCGGATCAAAGCCGAAATCGTCAACAATCCTCGCCACCTGGGCAACGTCGGAGTCCAGCTGCCCAGCCACTGCGATGGCCTTGCGGCCCTCGGCTCCAGCTGGACGGGACTCGTCCTCCAGATCGTGGTAGCCCATGTGGTTGAAAGCCTTGACGATCCGCGAGCCGGGAAGGAACTGCTGGATCAGCGTGCTGGTGGAGACCGTCGGATCGTTCAAATCCTCGCGAATGCCGTCGGTTTCCCACCAATAGTTCATGGCATCGATGACCAGCTTGCCTTCAAGCTCGGAGGCAGGAATATTCTGGTACTTGCCCAGTGGCAATGCCAGGATGACCACGTCAGCGTCCCGTGCGGCAGTGGCCTTGTCCACGGCCACTGCGCCCGGGGTCAGGATTTCGATGGTCAGGGCAATGGGTCCAGGGTCGCCAGAACCGGCGATGAGCACCTTGTATCCGGCCTGCAAGGCACGGCGGGCAAGCACGGTGCCGATCTTTCCTGCACCCAGAATGCCGATGGTCTGCTGTGTCATGTTCTCTGCTCCAAGCTTGTTCTTCGAGTGCGTGATTAGTGCTCTGCGAGCATTTCGCGCACTAGCGGGATGACCTTCTCGCCGTAGAGCTCTACGGCACGCAAGCGGGCGCCAGCTTCCACTGCGCCGCCGGAGTAGATCAAATCGAAACGCCCGATGTCCAGGGACTTGATGGTCTTGGTGATCTTGCGGGCCACGGTTTCCGGCGACCCGACGTACAGCGAGCCCTCGCTGATTTCGTGTTCGAATTCGCCACGGCTCATTGGGCTCCATCCGCGCGTTGCGCCGATGCGGTCACGTTGCTCCTTGTAGGCGTCGAACATGTGCTCGCGGGCCAACTCGTCGGTCTCTGCCACGAAGCCGGGGGAGTGCAGGCCCACTGGCAGGGTTGGGTGGCCGAACTGGTCGTTGGCCCGGCGGTACAGGTCGACATAGGGTGCGAAGCGTTCCGGTGAGCCGCCAATTACGGCGAGCATCATGCGGAAACCGTAGTGGGCGGTGCGGATGACTGACTGCGGGGAGCCGCCTACGCCCACCCAGGTGTTCAAGCGGCCGGATTCGGTCTTCGGGAAGACATCCATATCGGTCAGCGGTGCGCGCTTGGTTCCCTGCCAGGTCACCGGCTTCTCGTCCAGGAGCTTGTGGAACAGATCGATCTTCTCGTCGAAGAGCAGTTCGTAATCCGCCATGTCATGGCCGAACAGCGGGAAGGACTCGGTGAAGGAGCCGCGTCCCAGCATTACCTCGGCGCGTCCGTTGGATAGTGCGTCCACGGTTGCGAAGCGCTGGTATACGCGCACCGGGTCATCTGAGGATAGCACGGTCACTCCGGAACCCAGACGGATGTTCTGGGTGGCGGTGGCGATGCCCGCTAGAACGGTCTCGGGGCTGGAGATGGCGTATTCCGGGCGGTGGTGCTCGCCGACGGCAATCACATCTACGCCCGACTGGTCAGCTGCGATGGCTTCTTGCACCGTGGCGCGGATTCCCTGGGCATGGGTAACCAGCTTGCCCGACTTGTCGCTTGGCACGTCGCCGAAGGTGTCGAGGCCGAATTCGATGTTCTCGAAGGAATCCATTGCGCGCTCCCTGCTTCCTAAATTTAGTTGATACATCAATTATGACTCAATATCATTGACGTGTCAACTATAAGTATAGGTGCTGGCAGCTCAGCGGCGTTGGTGCCGCAAAGGGGCCGAACTGCAACGGATTCGTGCTGGAACCGGTTTGCCACTCACCGCTACGGTTGGGGGACTACTTGCAAGAGCCTCGCGAGGAGGAGAAGATATGCTACCGAAGCGAAACCGTGCAGCACCACTGGCACTGGCCTGGGGCGCGCTTATTCTCATCGCCGGTTGCAGCACGGGCACCGACGGAGAAATAACTGAAAGCGCAGCTGCGCCAACCAATGAAAAAACTGCAGCTCCGAGCGCAAGCAGCACGCCGGCAACTGAAAGCTCCGCGGAACCAACGACCGCTGCGCTGGCGCTGTTCTATGTTGCCGTAGGCGATGAGGGAAAATCGGGCCCGAAGATCGGCTGCGGCGACTCCCTGGTCTCAACTGAAACCGGTCCGGAGGAATTCACCAACCAGGTCGAAGCCGCCATCACCGTCCTGCTGGCCGACGACAAGGAAGAAGTCGGAGGATCGGGGCTGCGCAATGCCCTGGCCGGCTCTGACCTCAGCTATGCATCATCGGTAGTAGATGGGGATGTAGTGACCGTTGAGCTGAACGGAACCGTGAGCTCCGGGGGGCACCTGCGATGATCCGCGCATCATTGGTCAATTGAAGTACACCGCGATGACCGCTGCGGGAACCGGAGAAGCCGAAATCCTGGTGGAAGGAGAAAAAATCGAAAAAGTACTCAGCGCCAAATAATCTGCGAAAACAAAAACGGTGGTTCTCCCCAGGGGGAGAACCACCGTTTGCGTGTTGGGCTAAGGCCTAGCCGAAGTACTTCTTCATGGTGCCTTCAGAAGCCTCGCGCAGCTCATCCACCGAAACGGTGAATTCGCCTTGGACTTCCAAGGCGCCGGACTGCGCATCGACAATGCCCAAGCGGGCCACGGTCACGCCGCGAGCGCCGGTCATGTCGTTGAAGCGGACCTCTTCGCTGCGTGGAACCGCAACCAAGGCGCGAGCCTGGGACTCGGAGAACAACGCGGTGAACGAGTCGATACCGTCGCGCTCCTTGACCTCGTTCAGCGCCACGCGAGCGCCCACGCCGTAGCGCAAGACCATCTCGGACAGGGCAGCGGCCAGGCCGCCCTCGGACAGGTCGTGAGCGGCATCGATCATGCCGTCGCGGCTGGCGTTGATCAAGATGGCGCCCAGTTCCTTCTCGGCAGCCAGATCAACCTTTGGCGGGGTGCCGCCCAGGTGTCCGCGCAAGTTGGCGAACTCCGAGCCGTCCAGCTCATCTTCGGTGGTGCCGATCAGGTAGATGGCCTGGCCATCTGCCTCTTCGCGCCAACCCGATGGGGTGCGGCGTGCCACGTCGTCGAACTTGCCAAGGGTCGCCACCACCGGGGTCGGGTGGATGGCCTTGTTGCCGGTCTGGTTGTACAGCGAGACGTTGCCGCCGGTGACCGGAACACCAAGCTCCATGCAGGCATCGGACAGGCCGCGGATACCCTCGGCCAGCTGCCACATGACATCCGGATCCTCTGGGGAACCGTAGTTCAGGCAGTCCGAAACAGCCGCAGGGATCGCGCCGGAGGTGGCGACGTTGCGGTAGGATTCGGCCAGTGCCAGCTGGGCGCCGGCGTATGGGTCCAGGTAGGTGTAGCGGCCGTTGGCATCGGTAGCGATGGCAACGCCCAGGCCGGTGGACTCGTCGATGCGGACCACGCCGGCATCATCCGGGGCGGCCAGCGCGGTGTTGCCGCCGACGTAGCGGTCGTACTGGTTGGTGATCCAGGACTTGTCGCACATGTTCGGGCTGGCAATCAGCTCCAAGGTGGCGGCCTTCAGCTCGTCGCCGGTCGCAGGCAGGTTCTTGCCGGCTTCCGAGGACTTGAAGGTGTCAGCCTGCAGCGCATCCTGCCATTGCGGACGGGCGTACGGGCGGTCGTAGACCGGGCCGTCGTGGGCGACGGTCTTCGGATCCACGTCCACGATGACTTCGCCATCCCAGGTGATGATCAAGCGGTCGGTGTCGGTGACCTCGCCCAGCCAGGAGTACTCCACGTTCCACTTGGCCATGACAGCCTCGAACGCTTCAATGTTCTCCGGGGTGACGACGGCCATCATGCGTTCCTGGGACTCCGACATCAGGATTTCGCCCGGGGTCAGGGTGGAATCGCGCAGCAGCACGTTGGTCAGCTCTACCTGCATGCCGCCTTCGCCGTTGGATGCCAGTTCGCTGGTTGCGCAGGAGATGCCTGCAGCGCCCAGATCCTGGATGCCCTCGACCAGCGAGGCCTTGAACAGCTCCAGGCAGCACTCGATGAGCACCTTCTCGGCGAACGGGTCGCCCACCTGCACCGCAGGGCGCTTGGAAGGCTTGGTGTCGTCGAAGGACTCGCTGGCCAGCACCGACGCGCCGCCGATGCCGTCGCCACCGGTGCGCGCACCGAAGAGCACGACCTTGTTGCCCACGCCCGAGGCGTTGGCCAGGCGCAGGTCTTCGTGGCGCAGTGCGCCCACGGCCAGTGCGTTGACCAGCGGGTTGCCCTGGTAGATCGGGTCGAAGACGGTTTCGCCGCCGATGTTCGGCAGGCCCAGCGAGTTGCCGTAGCCGCCGATGCCCGAGACCACGCCGTGCACGACGCGCTGCGAGTCCTCGTGGTCGATCGCGCCGAAACGCAGCGGATCCATCACGGCGATCGGGCGGGCGCCCATGGAGATGATGTCGCGCACGATGCCGCCGATGCCGGTAGCGGCACCCTGGTACGGCTCGACGTAGGAAGGCGAGTTGTGGGACTCGATCTTGAAGGTCACGGCCCAGCCGTCGCCCAGGTCGGTGACACCGGCGTTTTCGCCCATGCCGACCATCAGGTCCTTCTTCATTTCCGGGGTAACCTTCTGGCCGAACTGGCGCAGGTGGTTCTTGGTGGACTTGTACGAGCAGTGCTCGGACCACATGACCGAGTACATGGCCAATTCAGCGGCGGTCGGACGACGGCCCAGGATCTTCACGATCTCGGCGAACTCGTTGTCCTTCAGGCCCAGCTCTGCCCATGGCAGTTCTACATCCGGGGTGCCCGCTGCGTTATCGACGGTGTCGATATTGAATTCCTTAGTGGCTTCCTGGCTCACTTTTTGCCTCCAACAAGGTGGGTCAGAACGCTGGTGAAGAATGCCAGCCCGTCGGTGCCGCGGTGGTCCGGGCCGAAGCCGGCCTCAATGGCGTGCTCCGGGTGCGGCATCAGGCCGACAACGTTGCCGGCCTTGTTGCTCACGCCGGCGATCGAGCGGCGCGAGCCGTTCGGGTTCCAGCCCACGTAGGAGAACGCGATGCGGTTTTCCGCTTCGAGCTCGTCCAGGACCTTCTCGTCGGCCACGTACTGGCCATCCTGGTTCTTCAGCACGATGGTGATTTCCTGGCCTGCTTCGAAGCCGTTGGTCCATGCGGTCTGGTTGTTCTCCACGCGCAGCAGCTGATCGCGGCAGATGAACTTCAGGTGGTCGTTCTTGATCATCGATCCGGGCAGCAGGTGCGACTCGGTGAGGATCTGGAAACCGTTGCAGATGCCCAGCACGGGCAGCTTGGCATCGGAGTTCGCGGCATCTGCGATCTTCGCCATCATCGGTGCGAAGCGGGAGATCGCGCCGGCGCGCAGGTAGTCGCCGTAGGAGAAGCCGCCGGGGATCACCACGGCGTCGACATCCTGCAGGTCGGTGTCGGCGTGCCACAGGGACACCGCTTCGGCACCGGCTGCGCGCACGGCGCGAGTGGCGTCGCGGTCATCGAGGGTGCCCGGGAAGGTCACCACGCCGATGCGCGCTCCGGAAAGTTCAGTGCTTGGCGTTGAATAGTCGCCAATCAGGGGAAGTTCGGCGCTCATTAGTCTTCGAATACCTCGACGTTGACGACATCTTCGATCACCGGGTTGGAAAGCAGGGTTTCTGCAGCCTCGCGAGCCTGGGCGAGGATTTCTTCGGTCACCTCGCCGTCCACGGACAGTTCAAAGCGCTTGCCCTGGCGGACAGCTTCGAAGGAGGTGAAGCCTAGGCGGGGAAGAGCTCCCGCGATGGCCTTGCCCTGAGGGTCAAGGATTTCTGGCTTGAGCATGACATCTACAACGATGCGGGGCATCCGGCATATCTCCTGTTGGCGAGGTTAAGTTAAATGCCACACGGAGATGCCGTCTCACACCAGGGGGATTTGGCGCTCCGCGAGCTTGCCTTCATAGTCTACCCGTGAATGTGATGCGGAAAACGTGCCTGTGCGCGATAGCACCGATATCCCGTGCTTTAAGTCATGTGATCTTAGGCTCATGGGGCACGGGTTCGTCCTTGGCGCGTATGCTGAAACTGTGAAAAACACTAGTCAAACGATCTGCGCCTGCCGTGTTTTGGAAGCCGGGGAGCTTTCCTACGAGAACTGCTGCAAGCCGTTTCATGACGGAAGAAAAGATGGTTCCCTGCTGCCATCCAGTGCAGAGGAGTTGATGCGCTCGCGCTACAGCGCTTTCGTGCTGGGATTGGCCGGGTATTTGCTGGCGACCTGGCATGAGAGCACGCGGCCTAAAGAAATGGAATTGGATCCGCAAATGCGCTGGACCGGGTTGGAAATCATTTCTACCCGCGCCGGCGGTGCGGCTGCTTCACGCGGAGTGGTGGAATTTGCTGCGCACTACCTCGATGGCCGCATTGACGCGCAACAGCACGAGGTCAGCACGTTCGTGAAGCAAGACGGCGCCTGGTACTACCTCGACGCACTTTAAGCGATTATCGCTTGCTGGCGGCCTGCAGCATGGTCAGCATCTGGTTCTGCTGGCGTTCGCGGGCGAGTTTGAACGCATCGGAGCCGGAATGGTCCTTCAGATTCGGGTTGGCCCCGTTGGTGATCAGCAATCGAGCAATGGTGATGGCATTGTTGGTGCCCTGGCCCAGAACGATGGTTTCGTGCAGGGCAGTCCACCCCAAGTCGTTGACGTGATCCACGGGAATATCGGTGCGCAGCAGGTGGCGTACGGCCTGAACCTGGCCATTCTCGCTCGCAACCGTCAGTGCGGTGCCGCCCATGCGGTTCACCGCGGTAATGTCCGCCCCGCCGTCAATGAAAAGCTTCAAGGTTGCCACCTGGCCATTGGCGCTGGCCCGCAGGAATGCCGACTCGTAGAAGTCATCCTTCACATCTGGATCAGCACCCGCTTCGAAAAGCTCCTTGGCGATTGCAGGATTCTTCTTGATGACCGCACGCATCAGCGCGGTGCGGCCGGACTCGTCTTTCGCGCTGAGATCGGCACCGTTTTTGATGGCAGCCTTGACGCCCTTTGGCTTGCCGGCATTCACCGCAGCGAAGAGCTGTGCGGTGGCCTTGGACATGGGAGCCGCTGAGCTGGGCAGCGCCTTGAGGGCAGCACCGGTTTTAGCGCCGGTGGCGAGAGGCGAAAGCGAGGTTTCAGAGCTTTTCGGCGTTTCAGCAACGCTGGAGGTTTTAGCAGCTGTACTGCTGGGCGCCTTGGTTGGAGCGATGGTGTTGGGCTGGGAAGAAGCAGATTGCTGACCGCGGGAGCTGGCTGGCGAATTGCCGAGGCTGGGGGTGGCCTTCGGCGGTGAGATGCTGGACGAAGTGGCAGGAACCGGATCGGATACAGCTTCTTGGGCTTGGGGCGAGGACGGCGCGCAACCAGTGCAGACGCCGATCGCTGCAGCGAGGGGAAGCGCAATCAATGCAATGCCGCGGCGTTGCGCGGATAGCCCGGAATGTAGTGCCATCTGTCCTTTCGCGGTTCAACTAACCATTCCCAGAATGGGGTCAGCCGTTCGGGGTTTTGCTCAATAAGATTTGATCACTCGTGAGCCTATCGGCCAAAGCTGAAAATTTGCGGTCAATAGGCAGCGAGAGTCCTCGGTGCTGGGTTCCAGTGGATCTTCGCTAAAATCATAAGTACCATGGAATGCCTTTACTTTTCTGCCTCCCGCTGCCGCTCTTGCACCCTGATGACGGTGCCCTATGCCCAGCAACTGCAATCAAAGGTCGAGGATTGCAAGCGACTGCTCGCAGATTTTCCGGACCTGGAATTTCTTCCCGCCCAAGCCAGCAGCGAACAAGGCTTCCGCAATAAGGCCAAAATGGTCATTTCCGGAACCACCGACAAGCCGACCATCGGCATCTTGGATGCGGAGGGCCGCGGCATCGATCTGCGCCACTGCGGTGTGGTTGCAGACCAGCTGCGTGCCGTGTTCCCGCTCATTGAGCGATTCATCCATGAGCTCAAGCTCATTCCCTACGACGTTCCCAAGCGCAAGGGCGAACTCAAGCATGTGATTCTCACCCTTTCGGACACCGGCTCGGTGATGGTCCGCTGGGTGCTGCGCACCAAAAAGCACTTTGTTGCACTGCGCGATTCACTGCCGCAGTTCCTTGAACAGCTTCCACGCCACAGCGTGGTGTCGGTGAACTTCCTGCCAGAGCACAAGGCGGTGCTTGAAGGCGAGGAAGAAATAATCCTTACCCGCCGCACGACTTTGGAATTCGGTTTGAACGGCGTACCGATGCATTTGCGTCCGCAGGGATTTTTCCAAACCAATAGCGAGGTCGCGGCGGCCCTGTACCGGCAAGCCCGCCAATGGATCAATGATGCCAACCCGGAAAGCGTGTGGGACCTGTACAGCGGGGTGGGCGGTTTCGCATTGCATTGCGCAGCCGAGGACCGCACCGTGTACGGCATCGAAACCAGTACAGAAGCTGTAGAAGCGGCAGAGACCAGCGCCAAAGCCATGGAACTTGATGACATTCACTTCAAGGCCCAGGATGCAACAGAATTTGCACTGGGTGCCGGTTGGGCACCAGAAGCAGTCATCGTGAATCCTCCACGCCGTGGAATCACGGCCGACTTGTCCACGTGGCTCAACGGTTCCGATGTCCAGCAGATCATCTACTCCAGCTGCAACGCCAAGTCCCTTGCCCGGGATCTGGAACGTCTTGAGAACTACACTCCGACGCTGGCCCGGGTGATGGACATGTTCCCGCAGACCAACCACTACGAGGTCATCGTGAAGCTGGAACGCAAGGCCGCCTAGCGGTCCAAGGTCGCGGTGCGCCGGTCAAGGCGTCCGACGATCTCGTCCACCAAATGCGGATCGACGTTCGGTTCGCGACGGGCCTTGAGAAGCTCGTCGCGAGCTGCTTCCAAGGCGATGGCCTGGATGGAATCAGCCTTGGCGATGACGGCGCGAACCTGGGTGTACTTCTCATCGGAAATAGCATCGTGCGGATCCGGGTCCTTGGCCAAGATGGTGTGAAGCGAATTCATTCTGCGGCGCACTGCCTGCTGGTAGTTTTCGGGAAGTTCTTGCAGGTCAAGATTCTTTTTTAATGCTGAAAGCGCAACAGCTTCAGCACGCCGTGCCAAATTCCGCTTGGCACGCTTGGTGTCTTGCTCGTTATTGCGCAATTTCAGCACGCGCATCAAGGAGGGCAAGGTCAGGCCTGGCACTACCAAGGTGCACAGCAAGACCGTGCAAGCTGCCGCAACGATGAAGTTGCGCCCCTCGATGGGCGAGCCGTCGGCTGTGACCTTAGGCAACGCCAAAGCCAGAGCCAAGGTAGCCAACCCGCGCATGCCGCACCACGTAAGCACCAAGGCATCCTTGCGTGCAGGAATTTTCGGGTTCTTCCGATTGGGCAGGTAGTAAGTGCCCAGCATCCACAATGCGCGTACAGCGATGACCACAAAACAGATGGCAGCGATGCCTGGAATGAAGCCAATCAGGTTTCTGCCTTCTTCCTGGATGACCTGGTTCATTTCGATGCCCATCAACCCGAAGGCCAAACCCGTTGCGAGCAGTTCCAGCACTTCCCAGAAGGATTGGCGGGTCAGCCGTTCGGCAGAGTCCTGGGGACGGTCGCGCCTTACCATTTCCAATGCTGTCACCACTACAGCAATCACACCGGAAGTATGCAACTCTTCAGCGATCACGTAGACCGCATACGGGGCTACCAAGGTGGCGGCGCAACGCGCAGCCAAGTTAGGTACGAAACGGTTCAGGGCACCAATAGCCCATCCCATTGCCAGACCGAGCGCTACAGCTCCGGCAGCTCCGATGAGGAATTGTGGAATGATTTCCAGTCCAACCTGAGTCTTGTCCACGGTTGCCTGTACTGCAAGCTGGAAGAGCACGATTGCCATGGCATCGTTGAAAAGGCCTTCCGTTTCCAGCAACGAGGTTAAACGCCGCGGCATCTTGACCTTCGTAGCGATCGCATCCACGGCAACCGGGTCAGGTGGAGCAACGACTGCGCCAAGAGCCAGAGCCAGTGGAATTGAAGCAATCGGGGAGAATGCCAACGCCGTCGCAGCGACAGTGCCTGCAGTCACCACAATGAGCACTACTGCCAAGCGAATCAGTGCTTTCCAACGGAAGCGGAACACCGACCAGCTGCTTCGCTGAGCTGTAGCGAAAAGCAACGGAGGCAAGAAGATCGGCAAGATCAGAGCAGGCTCGATATGCATTTTGGGCATGAATGGCAAGAAGCCCGCCAGCGTCGCAAAGATCAGCATGAGGATCGGATAGGGCAGCTTGATCCGTTCTCCGATGCCGACAATCAGAATGGTGGCGAAAAGTAGCGCGATAACCAGCAGGAAAAACTCCATAGTCAAACTATTCTAATTTCTTCGTGCGTATTTTCGCATCTATTGCCTCATGAATTTACGGATCCAAGCAGAAACGAGGCGCTTTCCCAACGCTCAATGGCGCAACCATTGTGCCGAGAAAAATTGGCATTCACCGGATCGCCATGCAAAGTTCCCTCGATTTCCGCCCGTTGCGGACCCCCATAAATTTCCGTACAGGCTTGCTGGGGATCAATTTCTTCAGTAATCACGCTGGGATCAAGTGCCAATTGCAAGCAAGCTTTGGAAGCATCGGGCAAGGTACTGGCATCAGTGGATTGCTCGCCATCGCATTCCAATAAATACTGCTGCGAAATTTCGCTGCCATCAGCGCGAATGGTGATGTCCAAGCGGGTTTGCGATCCAACCGTGGTGCTCGTGGAGCAAGAAGCCAAGCACAAGCCCAGGGAGCTGGCCCCGATACAGGCCAAAACCAGACGAAAACTCCGAGTAGTACCCATGGCTCCATCGTGGCCTCGACCCGGTGGTCAGGTCTAGTCTTCTCGGGGGATTGGGAGGCTATTGGCAATTTCCAGTAGCGACAAGCGCAATGAATCGGCACGTGCGGCAAACTCTTTTTGCATTCGCACGTACGTAGCCTTGCCCTCGGGGGTTTCAATGCGAATCGGATCATGACCCCAATCGGCCAAGTCATAAGGGGAAGCTTGCATATCCATGGTGCGGATATCCCATGCGAGTTCGAAGCAGTCCATGACTAATTCACTGGGTACCGCCGGAGACAGCTTGTAAGCCCATTTATACAGATCCATATTGGCGTGCAAGCAAGCAGGCTGCTCGAGATCGCGCTGGGTTTCCCGGGTTGGTTGCACTTCATTCAGGTCGGTGGCCTGGGGAGTGTAGAAGCGGAAAGCATCAAAGTGGGTGCACCTGATCTTATGCGTTTCAACTACTTCGTCGGTGCCTTGCGCCCCCAGGCGCAAGGGCAGATATTCATGGCGGATGCCGTTGGCTTCTGACTTGTAGGCCATGGCCCACTCGTGAAGCCCGAAGCAGGAGAAATTGCCTGGGCGTTGCGCGGTGCCGGCCAGGATGATGCGAGCGAATTCAATAGCCCGAGCCCGGGCCTGGCCGAAAGCTTGTGCATCAAATTCGTATCCGGGACCGCTGGATGTCTGGACGCTGCGATAGAACTTCCAAGTTCCACGCTCCCGAGCCTCGTGGCCAACTAGTACCACGGCCATCCCCGGATGCCAGCGGTAGAGCTGTCCCGGTTTTTGCGTGTAGTAGGTGAAAAGGAAGTCCTCGATAGGGTGCTTCTTGCCCTTCATGCGCCGATCCACGAATGGCTCGCCAAAGGCCCTCGCGCGCGCTTCATGCTCAACAGCACGAGGCGTCCACTGCGAGGGGTCCAAAATGGTGGCGGTTAGGGGCATACTTCTCATTATTCAATTCATGGGCCGGTGAAACCAGTTTGGTACGCCAACTCACACTTCTTGCGATGGAGCTAAGCGATGGAAAATCTACCACTGTGGGAACCGCCAATGAGCGGTACGGAAGCGCAGCACCTGTTTGGAGTGCTCGACAGGCTGCGCACCACCTTCCGGTACAAGGCAGACAAGCTGGACATCGGCCAGCTGGCAATCAAGCTGCCCAGCAGCCAGCTGAGCCTAGGTGGATTGCTGCAGCACCTGGCTCTTGTCGAAGATGAGAAATTCACCTATTTCATCGCGCGGCAGCGCCCCGAGGTACTCCTCGCGCTCACTGCCGACGGGCGTGAGCATTTCGACGTGGATTTGAACGACGATCCGGAAATCCTTTATCAGCGCTACGACGAGGCTGTGGCCAAGAGCCGGAAAATCCAGCAATCACTCATCGAGGAAGGGGCTCTGGATACGGATTCCGGGTTGGAGTTCGACGGCAAGCATGTGTCGGTTCGCAGAATCATCTGCGACCTGGTCGAAGAGTACGGCCGGCATGCAGGGCATGCAGATCTCTTGCGCGAGGCAGTTGACGGGCGAGTGGGCGAAGATGCGCCGTTGGACTATCTTCCCGTGTGGTATCGGGAGTAGGGCCTGGACTGCATAAATTCCCTTCTGCCGAGGCAGTTTCCAGGAGCCTGAAATCTTGGTGGGTAATGAGCCGGCGCCAGCGCAATTTATGGATGAAGCCTGAAAGCTGCGGGGCAAAGGTAGCCCCTGCGAATACTATGGGGCCATGACGCTCAACCGCTCCAGCCAGCTACCCGCATCTGCACCTGTCGTCTTCGACTGGTTCTCCCGACCTGGTGCCATTCAGCGGCTCTTGCCGCCGTGGCTTCCGCTGAAAGTCATGGAGGAAGCGACCTCGCTGAAGGATGGAACAGCCGTTTTGGGTCTTCCCGGCGGATTGCTGTGGAATGCCAAGCACCAGCCCGAAGGTTTCTCGGAGAACCGCAGCTTCGTCGACCAGCTCGAACCCGAAGGGCTGCGCGGCATTCCTGCGCGCGTGGTGCGGTGGCGGCACGAGCATTACTTCGAGCCCGCTGGCCCGGAGTCCACCACCGTGCGCGACTGCATCGAGTCGAATATGCCCGGCCGGCAGATCGAATCCATGCTCGCCTACCGGCATCGCCAGTTGGCGAACGACTTTGCCGCCCACCACCGTGGGGCGCAGGCCGGGCTGGAACCGCTGGTGATCGCCGTAACCGGTTCAAGCGGACTGGTCGGCCAGGCCTTATGCGCCTTCTTGTCCACCGGAGGGCACCGGATCATTAAGCTCGTGCGGCACGCGCCGCACACGGCAAGCGAACGGCGCTGGGATCCCGCAGATCCCGACAAAGACCTGCTGGAGGGGTGCGATGCAGTCATCCACTTGGCTGGGGCCAGCATCTTCGGACGGTTCAGCCAGGCCCATCGCCAGGCGATTGAGTCCAGTAGGATCGAGCCCACCCGCTCCCTCGCCCTTCTCGCGGCACGTTCAGGTGTCCGCACCTTCATCAGTTCCTCGGCCATCGGGTTCTATGGCGCCTCAGCCGGACCGGACCCGCTGGATGAGTCCGATTCCGCGCCGGCCAGCAACCAGGACTTCCTCTCTGGCGTCGTGCAGCGCTGGGAGCAAGCCGCCCGGGAAGGCGGCGGTTCAATGCGCCGGGTGCAGATCCGTACCGGTGTCGTGCTGAGCCCCAAGGGCGGCATGCTCGCTGTTCTGCGCCCGATATTCACCGCAGGCCTGGGTGGGCCTTTGGGCGGGGGACAGCAGATGCTTTCGTGGATCGGGCTTGATGACCTGCTGGACATCTACCATCGCGCGCTATGGGATTCGCAATTGGCTGGCCCTGTCAATGCGGTTGCACCGCAGCCGGTCAGCAACGCCGAATTCACCCGTGCCTTGGCCCGCGCAGTGCGACGCCCCGCAGTAATTCCAGTTCCCGGTGCGGCCCCGAAATTGGTGCTTGGCGCCCAAGGCTCCCAACTGCTGGCCATGGCCGACCAGCGGATCGTCCCGCGCAAGTTGCTCGATGGCGGCCACCAATTCCGAAATGAGCGGATTGAGCTCGAGTTAGCTCATAGCCTTGGCGCCAGCTAGCTGCTGGAGCCCCGCCATGCTGCGGGGATTCCAGCGCTGGACTGCTGCACGGGAACCGGGCGCGAGCACCCGGGTGCCGGCGCGTTGGAGATAAGCTGGCAGGGGGATTATCATTAGCCTGGCTAGATAATAGCTAATCTAGGTAAATGTTGCATCTGCCGGCTCTGGGAGGAATTTGCCCATGCTGGCATTTGTTCCAGGAGAAAGTGTGGAAGATCCCGATGGGAAACATGTCGGTAGCCCCGTTTGATGCAATCTTGCTTATGTCCTTTGGCGGACCGGAGAAGCCAGCTGATGTCCTTCCTTTCCTGCAGAACGTTACCCGGGGACGAGGGATTCCCGATGAGCGTCTCGAAGAGGTGGGCGAGCACTACTACATGTTCGGCGGAAAGTCCCCGATCAACGAGCAAAACCAGGCCTTGGTGCGGGCCTTGCGCGATGAATTCGCGGCCCGCGGCATCGATACGCCGTTGCTCTGGGGCAACCGGAATTGGCAACCGTATCTCGCTGAGGTAGTTGGTAACCATGCGCGCATGCACGGCTCGCGCAGGTTCCTGGCCATTGACACTTCGGCATACTCCTCGTATTCCTCCTGCCGGCAATACCGGGAGGATTTTGCAGGTGCCGTGGCCGCACTGGAAGAACAAGGCATCGAGGTGGTGATTGATAAAGTGCGTCAGTACTATAACCACCCGGGATTCGCCCAGGCACAGCTGGATTGCCTCCGGAGAGGGCTGGGCGAGTTGAGGCAGCTTGTCGGCGGTCTGGACCGCAGTCGCCATAAGATCCTATTCGTAACTCATTCGATTCCGACTTCGATGCAGAAATCATCGGAGAAGTTCACCGCTGGCTACCAGGGACAGCATGAAGAGCTCATGAAGTGGCTTAGCGCGGAATTAGATGGAGAAGAGCAACTAGACGCCGAGCTGGTGTTCTGCTCCCGTTCCGGATCTGCGCACACTCCTTGGCTGGAACCGGATATCAATGACCGCATGCGCGAGCTTTCGGATTCCGGAACCGAAGCGGTACTGGTAGTCCCGATCGGCTTCGTCTCTGATCACATGGAGGTGAAATTCGATTTGGACACCGAAGCTGCACAGACGGCGCGTGAGTTGGGGATGGGGTTTCTCCGTGCCGACAGCGTCGGCATTTCGCCGTCCTTTGTCAGCGGCTTGGTCGATCTGGTTGTGGAACGGGCAGCTCAAGTGCGTGCAGAGGAGCCGGAGCAGAGAACCATTTCCGGCAGCAAAGCGCTGGGCCCGGGCAGTGGTGCCTGCTCGCTGAATTGCTGCGAAGGCGCCAGGAGTAAAAATACGGTTCCGAACTGGAACGTCGACAAGCCTGCAAGCTAGGCCGGCAGTTGCTGGCTGGCCATCGCCGACTGCTGGCGAGCCCCCGGAACTGCAACGGTAGCCGCTGGGCACCGGAATCCGGGTGATGGTGCCGCGGGCTGCGGAACGGCGGGCATTCCGGAGCATTGATGATTGATTTCTTCTGGATCGAGCCTGGCGTCGCTGTCTTTGTGCGGTCCGCGAACCCTTGGGCGCCTGAGCAAGAAGCCAGCTAGGTGCTCTCAGCGTCAAAGGGAGGCGGGCCGGAACGCGCTGGCAGTGGCGATGCACGAGGCGGCGTGGGCTTTCTCGAAGTGGCAGAATCCACGAGAAGCCGAGCTGGCTGATCGGATGCCGGACGCGGGGTTTCCGGTGAGCCTCCATCAGTGTCCAACTCAAGGTGCCGGGCCCAGCTTAAACACCGGACTCCGCGCTACCCGAATCGAGAAATCCGGGTGGCGCGGAGCCAGGCTGACGACGGACCATCGGTCCTAGGGGCGTTAGCCCATGTGGATGACGCCGAGGAGCATGCCTGAAGCAAGCATGACCAAGGAGACCACCAACGCACGCCACAGCACCTTCTTGTGGTGATCGCCCAAGTCCACACGAGAGAGCGACACCAGCAACAAGATGGCCGGAACGAGCGGAGACTGCATGTGCACCGGCTGTCCGGTGATGGAGGCGCGCGCCATATCCACCGCTGGAACACCGAAGTGCGCGCCGGCTTCGGCGAGAACTGGCAAGACACCGAAGTAGAAGGCATCGTTGCTCATGAGGAAGGTGGCCGGGATGGAGATCAGCCCGGTGAGCACCGCCATGTACGGGCCCATGGAGGTCGGGATGACATCCACAAGCCACTGGCTCATCGCATCGACCATGCCGGTGCCGGAAAGCACGCCGGTCAAAACCGCTGCACCGAGCACCATGGAGACCACGGCGATGATTTCGCTGGAATGCGCGGCAATCATCTTCACCTGGTCGGAGACCTTGGGGAAGTTGACGACCAAGGCGATCGCCGTGCCGACCATGAACAGGTAGGACAGTGGCATGACATCGACCACCAGCAGCACCATGATGGCGACAGTCAACGCAAGGTTGAAGTAGAAAGTTTTGGGACGCAGGGTCTCGCGATCCGGATCCAGCACGGTGCCGTCCATGGTGGAGAACTCGGTGCCATCGCCCTTGCGGGCTACGGATTCCAGAACTGCCAGGTTGCCCCCGGCAGGGGAGGTGCCGCCCGGAGCCTTGCCTCCGGTTGGGGCGGCTACGTTGCCGCCGCCGAGCTCGGTGCCCCAGATTTCCGGACGCTCGCGCTGCAGGCGACGGCGCTCGGAAACACCCATCTGCCATGCGAATAGGGCAATGACGACGAGGGCAATACCCAGCGAAGGCAGCATCGGCACGAAAATTTCCGAAGCGTCCACACCCAGTGCCGCGGCGGCGCGGGCCGTTGGGCCGCCCCAGGGAACGATGTTCAGAGTGCCGTTGGTGAGGCCGGCGACACAGGTCAGGACCACTGGGCTCATGCCCAGGCGCTGGTAGATCGGCAGCATGGCGGCGGTGACCACGATGAAGGTGGTGGAACCATCGCCATCCAGGGAGATGACCGCGGTGAGCAGCGAGGTGCCCATGACGACCTTGGCCGGGTCGTTGCCAACCAGTTTCTGGATGCCGGAGACCAGGCGGTCGAACAGGCCGACATCGATCATGATGCCGAAGTACATGATCGCGAACATCAGCAGGGCCGCGGTGCCGGACATGTCCTTGACTGCGTCCATGACCATATCGCCTAGGCCGAATCCGGCACCGGCGAACAAGCCGAAGATGGTCGGTACCAGAATCAATGCCAGCAGGGGCGTCATGCGCTTTGTCATGATCAGCACCATGAAGGTGGCGACCATGAGGAATCCGAGTGCAACAAGCATTGACCCGACCTCCATTTCAGTGTGAGTGAATCCTTTGGCCCCGCAAGCCGGGCGAGGCACTAACCCAAGGTACGTGGCGGTGCTCACGTTGCGCGTCTTGTGCTTATTGTTGAACGGTTAAGTTCTTTGCCATCTTTTTGCTCATTAAACTCACGAGTGCGGAAAGATGGGTTTATGCTGGGTGGCATGTTCCGTTCTGGCGCCGGTACCCGGCATTTCGCCTCCCGCATCATGCGACTGCAATTCCTGGTCGTAGGTGTCTTGATTGTCCTGGTTACCGCAGGAACGCTTTTCGCCAGCTATGACCGGGTGTATTCGAAAGCGGAAGACACTTCGCTGACCATCGCCCGCACCGTGGCGGTACTGCCGGAAGTCGTTGAGCAGGTTTCACGCTATGCCCAGCAGGACAAGCTGGATCCGCAAGCGCTCGCCGAGGGGGAGCTGCAACGTCTCGCTGACGCTGTCATCGGGCAGGAGCAAGCCTATTTCGTGGTGATTACCGAAGACCGCGGACTGCGCTTGAGCCATCCGAACCCGGAAGAACTGGGCAAGATGGTATCCACCGACCCGGTCGCCTTGGAAGGTATCGAAGCGGTCTCGCGGGAACACGGAACTCTTGGGGAATCAGTCCGCGCCAAGGTCCCGATCTACAGCAACGCGGGCGCCGTTGTCGGTGAAGTTTCCGTGGGCGTGACCACTGACTCCTTGACCGGGGCACTGCTTGGATCCTTCGCCTGGATCGTATTGTTCGCGGCGCTCTCCGCGGCCCTGGCGGTGTTCGCCGGACGAGTGACCGTACGCCGCTTGAAACGCCAGACATTAGGACTGGAACCGAACGAAATCGCCCAGCTAGTCAGGGATCAGCAGGCAGTGCTCTACGGCGTCACCGAAGGGGTCATGGGCATTGGCGCAGACAAGCGGATTACCGTGCGCAACAAGGCCGCCAGGCAGTTGCTGGGGCTGCCGCACCGCACCGAATTGGAAGACGTGGTGGGCCGCCACTTCGAATCCGCTGGCTTGGATCACCGGCTGGTCAAGGCGATCAAGGAATGCGACCCGGCACCTGTCCGTTTCAGTGCAAATGGCAACTCGCTCATTGCCCGCGTGACCAAGGTCGACCGTGATGGGGTAGATCTCGGGCTGGTCGTGCTGCTGCATGATGTCACCACCTTGGAAGCGCTGGGTACCAAGCTCGACGCGGTCCAGGACATGGCCGACGCGCTGCGCGCGCAACGCCATGAATTCGCCAACCGCATGCATGCGGTCCTCGGGCTGATCAACCTGGGCAAGATTGAACAGGCTGAAGACTACCTGCGCGAGGTGACGGAAGCCGGGCCGAAGATCGCCCAGGTTCCTGGGCTGGAGGCCATCCATGACGCTTACCTCGCGGCATTCATTTCGGCGAAAGCGGTGCGCTCCCACGAGCTGGGCATCGAGCTGCGGGTGTCTGGGCAGTCCATGCTTTTCGGCCATATTGCCTCGGCGCACGATGCCCAGGATGCCACTGCAGTCCTGGGCAATCTGCTGGATAACGCCTTCACCGCGGCTCTTCGCACGGATGCAGAACCCTGGGTGGAAATCGACTTGCTGTCCGAGGGGAACACCTTGCACATTGCCGTGGCAGATTCAGGACCTGGCATCACCACTGACGAGGATATCTTCGCGCGGGACGTCAGTACCGGATCCCACCTGGGCAATGAGCATGGACAAGGCGTAGGGCTGCCGCTGATCAAACGGCTGGCCCAAGCCCGCAGCGGGGATGTCTGGATCGCTGACCGCGGCTCCGGCGGAGCCGGGGCAGTTATTGCAGCCAGGCTTCCCGCCGTGCTGGTAGAGCCAGCCATTTCAGAGAACGACCACAGTGAAGGAGCGCAACTTTGAACGAGAACAGCAGCGGAAACTATCGGGTGCTGATCGTTGACGACGACTTCCGGGTCGGTGAACTGCATGCGGAGATGGTCAATGCCATCCCCGGGTTCCATGCTTTGGAACCTGTGCAGGATCCGCGCGTGATCCCCAAACTGGTGCAGAGCTTGAAACCCGATTTGGTCTTGCTGGACCTCTACCTGCCGCATGTGAGTGGAATCGAGCTTCTCAGAGAACTCGATGTCGATGCGATCATGATCTCCGCGGCGATCGAACCGAAGAACATCGATAAGGCGCTGCGCTCAGGCGCGCTGGCCTTCATCATCAAGCCTTTCGACGCCAAGACCTTGGCTTCCAAGCTCAAAGGCTGGGCGCGCTACCGCCGCCAATTGGCAGGGACCGGGGAGTTCAACCAGCAGGGCGTAGACAGGTTGTACCGGTCGCTCCAAGGTGGAGAGGAAACCAATGCGTCAGTGGGTGCCGCCCCGACCGAACAAGCAGTGCTTTCATGCGTGAAAGAATCTGCCGAACCGATGAGCGTTGCCGAAGTTGCAGAAGCCGTCGGTGTTGCCCGTGCGACAGCACAACGCTATTTGGCAGCACTCGTGGCCAACGAATCCTTGGAGCTGCAGCTTGGATACGGAACCCGCGGCCGACCTGAGCATCGGTACGTGGCGCGTTAGCGCGATGGCATCCTACGTGGCGTCCCAGACCCCGCGGTAGAACGCGATTTTCCGTTCATCCGGTTCGATGCAGTAGCCGGCGTAGACGTACTGTTCGAAAGCAGGCCCGTAGTTCCACTCGGTGCTCCACGCGGCAATTGCCAGATCCGCCCAGCGGTCTGCGAGTCCCAGCTTGCCCATATCCACATGCGCGCTGAAAGCATGGTCGTCGGTGATGATCGTGTTTGGCAAGCACGCATCGCCATGGCACACCACAAGATCCAGTTCCGGGGCCTCGGCGAGCAATTCAGCCCGCTGCCCGGCTGGAAGGTGCTGAATACGGGATTCCAGGTCCCAGTCGAAAGGGCATGCTCCAACGGGCAAAGCATCGTGCATTTGCCGCAGTCCCTGGCCGACAGCGCGGGCTGAGCGTGCAGGGTCGCTTTTGCCCAGGCTGCTGGCTGCACTGTGCCCGCGCAATGCAGCGGTGATGAGCAGCTGGCCGTCAGCGTGGTCCTCGCAGGAGAGTACTTCCGGGACCCGAATGAATTCTCCTGCCCAGCTCATGCGCTGGGCTTCAGCCGTCAGATCGCATTCTTCTTCGGGAGGGCATCCCGGCGACCACTTGGCGAAGCGCGTCCGCTCGCCATTTCCGATGCGGTAAGTGACTCCGCCAAGAGCGTTCTGCCATATACCCTCGATTTCTTCAGGACCAGCTGCGGCGCGCACCGCTGGGGGAATAGGATGATCCGCCGGCGGCGGGCCGGAAATCACTCGTGTTGAACCCATTTTCCAAGTCTGCCAGCATTCGGCGTTTCGGTGGCGGGCTGGATGAATCCAAAGCGGCTTGAAAATTCACGCAGGTGTGCTCGCTCGTTCATAGCCATTGGATTGCCGTTGCCAACGACCCGGAATTAATTTCTTTTTGTGTTCATCTCGGCTCAAGGCAACGGTTGATCGAGTCCTGAACACTCAGACGCATGACTAGTATTTCGCGTCGCAAATTGCTCACCGGTGCGCTCGGTGCAAGCGCCCTAACCCTGGTCGGGCCGACTGGAGCAGCGCTGGCATCCAGCAGCCCCCGTCTAGTGCGTTCCCGACTTGGCCTGACCAGCGGGTTTTCCATGGGTGATGTCTCCACCAGCAATGCCGTGTTCTGGGCCCGCAGCTCCGGCGAGGGCCGCTTGCGTGCTCAACTGCGCGCGGTAGACGAAACTGGAAATATCATCCGGGGCCGCGGATCATTCGCCAAGACTTTGCGCGGCGCCTACGCCCGCGAGACCACCGACTTCACTGCAAAGATCAATGCCCAGCATCTGCCTGCCGGGACGCGCTTCGCCGTCAGTATCGGCTTCGAAGACGAAAACGGAACCCTGGGCGAGATGCAGAACGGCTGGTTCAGCACCGCACCTGCACTGACCGGTCGCCGCAATCAAGATGCCTCCCGGGCCCAGAGCTTTGTCTGGTCCGGCGATACGGCTGGCCAGGGCTGGGGCATCAATGAAGAAATCGGCGGAATGCGCGCCTACGCGGCCATGCATGCGACAAAGCCGGATTTCTTCGTGCACAGCGGCGACACGATATATGCCGACGGCCCGATTGCCGGGGAGGTCATGGAACCTGACGGCCAGATTTGGCGCAACCTGGTCACCGAAGAAGTCTCCAAGGTGGCCGAAACCCTGGACGAGTACCGCGGCCGGCACCGCTACAACCTGATGGACCACAACGTGCGGGCCATGTATGCCGAAGTTCCGGTGATTGCCCAGTGGGATGACCACGAAACCCACAATAACTGGTGGCCAGGCGAGGTTATCCAAGATGAGCGCTACACCGTGCGCGATATCAACACATTGGCTGCTCGCGGCCGCCAGGCCTGGCAGGAATACCAGCCGATCGCCGACCCGCGCGCCATGAACGGCGGCACCGGATTCGAGGCTGCCCGCATCTACCGCAAAATCTCCCGAGGCCCGGCACTGGACCTCTTCGCGCTGGACATGCGCAGCTACAAGTCGGAGAACACCGCCGGAATGGAAGAGAAGGCCACCGCGATCCTCGGCGAGGAACAGCTGAACTGGCTGGTGGACGGGCTGGCCAAGTCCAAGGCCACCTGGAAGGTCATCCTCAACGATCTGCCGCTGGGCATCATTGTTCCCGATGGCAAGGCCCAGGAATCCATTTCCAATGCAGACCACGGCGCACCACTAGGCCGCGAACTGGAACTGGCGCGATTGCTCAAGGCCATCAAGGACCGCGGCATCAAGAATGTGGTCTTCCTGACTGCCGACGTGCACTACTGCGCGGCCCACCACTATTCGCCAGAGCGCGCCGCCTTCCGCGAGTTCAACGAGTTCTGGGAATTCGTGGCCGGCCCGGTCAACGCCGGTTCCTTCGGGCCAAATGAAATGGATGGCACCTTCGGCCCGAAGGTCGAGTTCTCCAAGGCCGGTACCACCAACCAGTCGCCTCGCGATGGCAAGGGGCAGTTCTTCGGCCATGTTGATTTGGACGAGCAGGATCTGTTCACCGTGACTTTGCGCAACGGGCTGGGCGAAACCGTCTACACCAAGACGCTGGAACCTGCCAAGTAGCTGATTAAGCGAAGAACGCCTGCGGAACTGAAAAGTTCCGCAGGCGTTCTTCGCTATGTCTTGCTGCCGGCTAGCGGCCGGTGCCGCCGTAGACGGTGGCTTCCACATCGGTATCCAGATCAAACGCGGTGTGGATGGCGCGCACTGCGTCGTTGAGCTTGTCAGCGTCGGTGACCACGGAGATGCGGATCTCGGAAGTGGAAATCATGTCCACGTTAACGCCTGCGCGGTGCAGCGCTTCGAAGAAGGTGAAGGACACCCCTGGGTTCGAGCGCATGCCAGCGCCGATCAGCGAGAGCTTGCCAACCTCGTCGTTATGCTCGATATCCTCGAAGCCAATTTCCGGCTTGGCGGTGTTCAGCGCTTCAAGCACATGCTTGGTTTCGGTCATCGGCAGCGTGAAGGAGATGTCGGTGGCACCCGAACCGCGGGTCGAGATGTTCTGCACGATCATGTCGATGTTGGCCTGCGCCGCGGCGATGACACCGAAGATCTGTGCTGCCTTGCCCGGGATATCAGGCACGCCAATGATGGTGACCTTGGCTTCGGAGTGGTCGTGGGCGACACCTGAGATGATTGGCTGTTCCAAGGGTTCTCCCTCTTGAATTTTGATTTTGTCTTCGGGATCCGGGAGCACCCAGGTGCCCTCGTTGGTGCTGAATGAAGAGCGCACATGCAGTGGCACGCCGAAACGGCGGGCGTATTCCACGCAACGCAGATGCAAGATCTTTGAGCCACTGGCGGCCATTTCCAGCATTTCTTCGCTGGTGATCGTCTCGATCTTTTTGGCCGAGTGCACTACGCGCGGATCAGCGGTGTAGATGCCGTCCACGTCGGTGTAGATTTCGCAGACATCGGCGCCTAGAGCTGCGGCCAGCGCCACTGCGGTGGTGTCAGAGCCGCCACGACCCATGGTGGTGATGTTTTTGGATTCCTTGCTCATGCCCTGGAAACCGGCGACGATCGCGATGAAGCCACGGTCGATGGCACGGCGTACCCGCTGCGGCGAGACCTCCATGATGCGTGCCTTGCCATGGGTGGAATCGGTGATCAAACCGGCCTGCGAGCCGGTGAAAGAAGCAGCTTGCTCACCGAACTGGTTGATTGCCATCGCAAGCAACGACATCGAGATGCGTTCACCAGCGGAGAGCAGCATGTCCATCTCGCGTGCTGGAGCTTCATCAGTGAGCTGGCCAGCCAGATCGAGCAGGTCATCGGTGGTATCGCCCATTGCCGAAACAACGACGACGACGTCATGGCCCTTGGATTTAGTATCAATAATTCGACGCGCTACACGCTTGATGCCTTCGGCATCTGAAACGGAAGAACCGCCAAATTTTTGAACAATTAGGCCCATGGGCACTCACTCCACCTGTTGAAAGCTGTGCCTCGCCGCCGGTGGTTTTGGATAGTACTTTGGCGCGAGACATCTACCAGATAAATATTGTGACAGCTAGCAGGCAACATGTCCTAGTCGTGACGGTAACCATTGGTCATATTGCCTAGGAACCACAGTGCGAGTTGTTGGAAAGCAGTGGCTATCCCTTGAATTCAACCAAGATTTGTCGCCAAAACTGCTTCCAATCAGACACCTGCTCAGGCGACTCAGCCTTAGTAATATTTATGGCAAGAGAGGATTTTTCGCCCTTGAGGCCAATGTCCACCTGTGTCTTGGTGCCATCGCTGAAGTCAGCGCGCCAATAGCGCCATCGTCCTGAACCGCTGATGCGCGCAGGCTGCGAAAGCTGGCAGCCATTGAACTCATCGCGGTTTTGAACGCAGGCGACCCAGCGTTCCAATGCGGTATCCAGCTGCGCATCGACGGTACTGCTTACCGAGCCGTTGAAGGTGCCGTCTTGTGCTTGACCAGGAAGACGACGTCCAATCTGCTGCTCGTAGGCAACGGCCACCGACTGGGCCCACCAGTCTGGATTATCGACCGCTGGTCCCATGTGCGTGAAAGCCAGTTCGGCTATCGCCTTGTGCGTCAGGCCATCGGCTCCACCTGCGCGCAACCTGGTGCACCACTGGTCCCACCCAATTCCGGTGGCATTGGCAATGGCCGGGATATTGCTGCTTTTGGTCGCCATGGAGAAAGTCTAAAGCCCTGGCTAGAACTGGCGGTATTCCGAAGCGATATGCCGGGCCCAGAGCAGCCTTTCGTTCTCCTGCTTGTCGCGCATCAGCGGAAGCAGCATCTGCACCTGCTCTTTGTGCATCATGCCGCTCATTCCGGCCGCCTCCAGCGTGCCGGCCCATTCGTTCATGCTTGTGCCGGTGTGGTTTTCGATTTTTTCGGACCTGCTCTGCACTTCGCTCATGTCCCAGAATGTAGCAACAGGTCCCGACAAGATGGCCGTGAGCCCGGTTGCCCTGCACTCCCGAATGGTCTGTAAACGAAGAAAGCCGGCCTTCTCGGTAATTTCCGAGAAAACCGGCCGTTCGCCGAAGCGATCTAGAGGGACTCGATTTCCAAATTCAATCGATTCAGGAGATCGATGAGTGCTGACAGATCCTCATCGTCCCAGTTGGTCATGCGCGAACGGAGCTCCTCGCGCCACCCCTGGAAGCACACATGCCACCGTTCCAGAGCGAAATCGGTCGGAATAAGGTGGAAGACCCGCCGGTCATCAACATCGACTTCACGCTTGACCAGATCCAGCTGTTCCAGCTTGGTGATCATGCGCGATAACGCGGCCTTGTCCAGCAGTAGGCGTTCGCAGATTTCAGACTGGGTGATGCGCCGGCTGCGCAAGACCAGCCCCAGCACGGGCAGGTATCCCGGAGTCAGCCGGCTGTCCAACCGAGTGGCCAGTTCCCGCTTGGCTCGTGCGGCCAGAGCAATCAGCGAAAACAATTCCCGTTCGGCTGAGGCGTAGAGGTCGGGCCGCTCTGCGGTGCAAACCGCTTCGGCCTCGCTTGAAATCTGCACCGGATCTCCTAGCTGCCAGCTGGCGATTCTGGCTTGGTTCCGCCCTGGTCCTCAGCGGCGAGATCCTGCATGCGTTCGGTTGCGGTCTGGGTCTTCAGCGACTGGTTGGGGATCAGGCAAACAGCGATGACGACGATCAGGGACAGCGGTGCGGCAAGGGTGAACAGCGAAGGCACTGCATCACCGTAGATGGATTCGAAAATCACTCGGACTGGTTCTGGCATCGTGGCTACCGAAGGCAGGGTGCCCGATCCCAACGCCGCAGTCAGCTCCTTGGCTTGGTCTCCTATGGTCGCCAAGGCGGCGGCTAGGTCAGACTGGCGATCGGCGATCATGTTCGGCACGGTGGCTGCCAGCACGGCGCCCAAGCCAGCGGTACCCGCAGTACCGCCCAAGGTGCGGAAGAAGTTGACAGCTGACGAAGCAACACCCAGTTCCTTGACGTGGACCGAGTTCTGCACCACCAGCACCATATTTTGCATGACCAGACCCATTCCGGCACCGAGGATGAACATGTAGGTGGCTACCAGCGCGTAGTTGGTGTCGTAGTGGATGGTTCCCAACAGGAACAGCCCGATTACGATCAGCACCGAACCGGTGACTACCAGCGCCTTCCACTTGCCGGTGCGCGAGATCATCGCACCGCCGATGGTGGAAATGACCAGCAGGCCGCCCATCAATGGGAAAGTCATCAGGCCGGCCATGGTGGCCGAAGCCCCGCGTGCCATGATCATGTACTGGCTGAGGAACACCGAGGTGCCGAACATCGAAACGCCAACGGCCAGCGAAGCGATGACCGCGTAGGTGAAGGTGCGGTTCTTGAACAGGCCCAGGCTGAGCAGCGGCTCAGAAGACTTGGCTTCCACTACAACGAACAGCGCCAGCATGACTACAGCACCGGAAATCATCAGGTAGCTGGTCATCGATGCCCATTCGAACTGCGAGCCGCCCAGAGACATCCAGATCAGCAGCAGCGAGACACCTGCGGAAAGCAGGAGAATGCCCCAGTAGTCGATCTTGACCTTGCGCTTGGGGATGGCTGGCAGGTGCAGCGTGCGCTGGATCAAGATGACCGCAGCGACGGCGAAAGGCAGGGCAATGAAGAAGTTCCAGCGCCAGTTGATGGCGTCGGTGACGAAGCCGCCGATCAACGGGCCGCCTACGGTGCCGACGGCCATGACTGCGCCGAACAGGCCCATGTACTTGCCGCGTTCGCGAGGGGAGAGGAAGTCGGCCATGACGATCTGGGCCAAGGCGCCCACGCCGCCGCCGGCCAGGCCCTGGATAACGCGCATGGCGATCAGGAAGCTGGTGTTCTGCGAGAAGCCTGCTGCGGCCGAGGCGAGGACGAAGATGCCCAGCGCAATCTGCAAGAGCAGCTTGCGGTTGCCCAGGTCGGCGAGCTTGCCCCAGATCGGGGTGGAAATGGTGGTTGCCAGCAGGGTGGCTGTGACTACCCAGGTGAAGGCGGTCTGGCTGCCGTTGAGATCGGAAACGATCACAGGCAGCGAGCTGGAAACTACGGTGCTGGCCAAGATGGAGACGAACATGCCCATCAAAATGCCCGTGAGGGCAGTGAGGATTTCGCGGTGGGTCATCTTGGGCTTGGCGACCGGTGCGGTTGCGGTCATGGAAGCTCCAAAAAATAGGGTCAGGAATTAAGGCCTGAATGGTTGATTGATGTCAACTATACGGCGATAGTTGACGATTATCAACTAAGCGTGCTTTATGACACATCCCGACGCCAGCAAGGAAAAACGCTCTGCGCCCAGGCCGATAAATCAGCAGGGCGCAGAGCGTTGAAACGCAATAAAACTATTGGCTGCGGCGGTTATCCATCTCGGGAACCACAGGATGCGAAGAAGCCTCACGCCCGGTGCCGGAATCAACCGGCTTGCCGCCAACGTGCAGCAGGCGTGGCTCGGGAAGCTGGGCCTTGGGCTTCTGTGCAGGCTCTTCGGATTCTTCCTGCTCAGCCTTCTCCGTGGCCTCCTGCTTTTCGGCCTTGAGCCGGGCCGGCCCCGGAGCGGTGCGGCCAGCGGCGCGGCGTCCTTCGAAGGCACGAGCCAAAGTCACCTCATCGGCGTACTCCAAGTCGCCGCCAACCGGCAGGCCAGAAGCCAAGCGGGTGATGTGAATCCCCAGGGGAGCCAGAGCACGCACCAGGTACACGGCGGTGGCTTCGCCCTCAAGGTTAGGGTCAGTGGCTAGGATCAATTCGGTGATCGAATCATCGGCCAAGCGCGTAACCAGTTCGCGGATGTGAAGCTGTTCCGGACCGATGCCCGCTAGTGGATTGATGGAGCCGCCCAGCACGTGGTACTTGCCGGAGAACGCGCGGGTGCGTTCGATGGCCAGCACGTCCTTGGACTCTTCGACGATGCAGATCTTGGTTCCATCGCGACGCTCATCGCGGCAGATGGCGCAGATTTCCTGCTCCGAGATGTTGAAGCAGATCTCGCAGAACTTCACCTTTTCCTTGACCAGCTGGATCGAGGCGGCCAGCCGGGTCATGTCCTCGGCATCGGCATCAAGAATGTGGAAAGCAATGCGCTGAGCCGATTTCGGGCCGATGCCAGGCAAGCGACCGAGCTCGTCGATCAGTTCCTGTACAGCACCTTCGTACACGTGCGCCTACTTTCTACCTTGCTTTAATACCGTGAAATTGTTCCTTGGTACACCCTAGTGTCTCACTGCGACAGTTGGCCGTGGTGCCGGCTACAAGCTTCGCTTGATCTCCACTACATTCCCGTTAACGTCGCGTTGCTCGATAACCATTCCGCCGAGCAAGCGTTCTACCGCAGGAACGCCGATCAGTGCCGAGTCCTCGACCTCGATGTCATCGTCGCTCGGGACGAATTCCTCGGGTTCCTGCACGGGAGCGGGAGCTGGCCTCGAAGCCTGGCCGCCCCAACCGGTAGCCGCTTGGGCAGGCGCTGGCGCACTGGGTGCGTTCTTCGCCTGATCCATCAGCTGCTGGTAGCGGCTCATCCGTCCCAATGGGGCCGGAGCCGATGCGGGTTCCGCCTCAGCCTGCGGCGCACCCCAGCTCGGAGCCGATTCCGGAGTCGCTGGCTGCTGCACCGGGGCACCAGGCTCTTGACGGGGCTGTTCCTGGGGGCGTGGCGCAGCAGGACGCTCAGGCATCGGTGCTGCGGCGGCAGAAGCCACCTCCGGCGAAGCCGGGGCCGAGGATGCCTGCGTCTCAGGTGCAGGAGCCGCCAGATTCTCGAAAGAGCCGGTGGTGCTTCCAGGGTGCAGCGGTGTCGACGACACCGGACGCTCGATATTCGGCATGCCGCCTTCAGCTTGGCGTGCCGTCATGCCAGCGGTCATCCGAGGCTTGGGAGCTACCGGAGGCCCACCGAAATTCCGTGGCGCGCCAGTTGCTGGAGCGGGGGCCACCGGGGAGGGCGGCGGAGCAGCAGCTGGTGCCGCAGCCTGTGGCTGTGGTTGCACCGGAGGTGCTGGCGGAGCGCTGCCAGCGGGCTGGAAGTACGGGTCATCCGGGTACGGAGGCTCGTCAAAGTAGGGCTCATCGGCAGGAGGCGGAACATCCTCGTAAGCGCTGGCGTACCCGTCATGGGCGCGTGGCGCAGGAGCCACCGGTGCCGAGCTAGGCGCGGCAACCGCCGGCCGCTGCTGTGGTGCCGGAGCAGCGGCCTGGGCTCTTGCCGCGGCGCGCGCAGCAGCCCCAGCAGAACTTACAGCTTTGGTGAACTTAGTTGGTGCTGGGGTTGGCGCCGGGATTGGCCGGCGCTCACCTTTTGGGGAACCACCACCGTTGGGGTTGGAACCACCTTCGGTGAGGACAACTTCCAGTGGCGAACCATGGACCTGGGAGAGGACCCCGGTCAAGGTACTCATCAAATCCGGCCGGTTGCGCAGATTCACGATGGGCCCGGTGTTGCTGAACGCCAAGGTCAAGGTGCGGCCATCGAAGCCTGCCACGGAGCCGTAAGTGGCAACCATGGAATGCAGGACGCGGGAGTTGCCCTGCAGCTGCTGCAGAATCATCGGCCAGGCCTGCTGGAACTTTGCTACCGGTGAGCCGGAACCCTGTGGTGCTTGCTGATGGTCTTGCGGCATTCCGTTTGGAGCAGCCTGCTGCGGTGCGTGCTGCTGTGGCTGGCCTTGCTGACGCTGCGCTTGTTGCTGAGCGGCGCGTTGCTGTGCTTCGCGCTCAGCCTGTTCATGCTGGGCTTGTTCACGCTGGGCTTGTTCTTGTGCGGCGCGTTGCTGTGCTTCGCGCTCAGCCTGTTCGCGTTGAGCCTGCTCTTGAGCGGCGCGTTGCTGTGCTTCGCGCTCAGCCTGTTCATGCTGGGCTTGTTCACGCTGGGCTTGCTCTTGTGCGGCGCGTTGCTGTGCTTCGCGCTCAGCTTGCGCACGCTGGGCATGCTCCTGCTGAGCATCTACGCCAGGTTGGCTGGCATTCTCAGCTGGCTGTGGCTGTGCGCCAGCTGGTGCTGGTGCTTGTGGTCCACGGTTGGCAGCGGCACGTCGCGCAAATTCGGCCATGGCAGGATTCTGCTTCACATCATCGATGGAAACACCGGTGCCGAAGGACAGATCCTCGCCGCTGGAAGGGTCAGGAACCAAGCTGAATGGGGCTACGCCTTCTGGACGAGCTGCCGGAGTGCTAGGGCCAGGCTGGACCTCGGTGGTTACCGGATGGACATCACCCTTAGGACCCCAAGTTGCGCCCCAGTCGGCAGCTTCGCCGGTGTTCAGCGAAGCTGCGGCTCCTGGATCCAGCGGAGCATTTGGATCACCATCCTCAGCCTGCTGCGGCTGTGCCGAGGCAGCAGGCTGAGCTGAACGCACTGGTTGCGCGGCAGTTGCCGAAGACGAGTTCTCCTCAGATTGCTCAGGGTGCTGGTTTTGAACGGGGGTTGCTTGCGCTGCAGGCTGTTGAGCCTGGGAAGGCCGTTGCTGAGGTTGAGCCTGCTCTGGCTGCACCTCGGCGGGCTGCTCTTGAGCAGCTGGCGCGCCCTGGGATTCAGCCGGGGCTCCACCTAGGCGGGACTTGGCTGCAGCCAGGGCCTCGCGTACTGCGGCAGCTCCCTGACGCGCGGCAGCTGGGTTAGGAGCTGCGTTGATTGCGCCAGGAGCACCCGAAGCCTCGTCTTCATCAAGAGCTGGAAGCGCGCCGCCGGTCATCGCGTGGCGTTCCAAGCGATCCAACCGCGCTGCAAAGGAGCTGTCCGAGTTCTGCGAACCTGGCAGCATCAAACGCGCGGCCAGCAATTCCAGATGAAGTCGCGGCGAAGTTGCCCCGGTCATCTCGCTCAGCGCCTTGTTGGTGACATCTGCCCAGCGCGATAGTTCGCCGGCCCCAACCAATCCTGCCTGTAAGCGCAGGGCTTCGAGCTGATCTTCAGGCACGCCGCGCAAGATCTTCTCCAAGCCTTCTGGCATGGCCTTGGCGATGATCAAATCACGGAAGCGTTCCAAAACGTCTTCCACGAAGCGCCGTGGATCCAAACCGGTCTGGATGATCCGGTCAATGGCGCCGAACAATCCCGCACCATCGGATTCATGCAGTGACAAGGTGACTTCATCGAGCAGCGTGGAGTGCGTGTATCCCAGCAGCGCAATGGCTGTTTCGTAGTCGAGATTCCCGTCCCGGGCGCCTGCGATGAGCTGATCGAGCACCGAGAGGGTGTCGCGGACCGAGCCGCCGCCAGCACGGATGACTAGCGGCAATACGCCTTCGGCTACCTGGACGTTCTCGCGCTCGCAGAGCAACTGCAGATATGCCAGCAGAGCTTCGGGCGGAACCAAACGGAATGGGTAATGATGGGTGCGCGAACGGATGGTGCCAATGACCTTTTCCGGTTCGGTAGTCGCAAAGATGAACTTGATGTGCGCAGGCGGCTCTTCAACAATCTTCAGCAGGGCGTTGAAGCCGGCAGCGGTGACCATATGAGCCTCATCGATGATGAAGATCTTGTAGCGGTCACGGGTAGGAGCGAAGGTTGCGCGCTCACGCAGATCGCGGGCATCATCCACGCCACCGTGGCTGGCCGCGTCAATCTCGATGACATCCAATGAACCAGGGCCGCCATTGGCCAAGTCCACACAGCTAGCGCAGGTACCGCAAGGAACCGGAGTAGGACCTTGCTCGCAATTCAAGCAACGGGCCAAAATGCGGGCAGACGTCGTCTTGCCGCAACCGCGCGGGCCGGAGAACAAGTATGCGTGGTTTACGCGGTTCTTCTCCAACGCCGTCATTAAGGGCGCAGTAACGTGCTCCTGTCCGATGACGTCGCCAAACGTATCGGGACGATATCTGCGATATAGCGCTGTACTCACACCGGTTCCCTATCGGTTGCGTGATGCCGGAGGCATCAGCTGTTGGACAATATTCTCTGGATCGACGATCCACGGTTCACGTGGCAGAGCCGCCGGATCGAAAGCTTGTAGAGCTGCCTGCAAACTTGTTCTGGGCAAGCCCAATGACTCTAGCAAAATCGCCACAACGTTGGCTGGAAGCAGGCCTTGTTCGGTGATCTCTTCGAGTGTTACCGCGCCGTCGCGTTTAGCTAATCGCTGGCCCTTGGAATTCAGCGCCAGCGGCACATGTGCGTAGACCGGGACCGCGTAGTCCAAAAGTGTCGCCAAGTAAGCCTGCCGTGGCGCCGAGGAGAGCAAATCATCACCACGCACCACCTGGTCGATGCCTGAGAATGCGTCATCCACGACTACAGCAAGGTTGTAGGCAGGAGCGCCGTCGTTGCGAATCAGGACAAAATCATCAACCGCACCGGTGTAGTCGCCGAACAGTTCGTCATGAACAGAAAATTCGTTCACTTGCGAACGCAGGCGCAAGGCCGCAGGACGATTCTTAGCTTTGGCTTCGCGTTCGCTGGGACTCAGCTCACGGCAGGTTCCCGGGTAGGCTCCGGGGGCTGCATGTGGAGCGCTTCCGGCCTCGGCAATGTCTTTGCGTGAACAGAAGCATTCATAGACCAAGCCGCGATCCTTGAGCCGTTCAACGGCCTCAAGGTAAACAGGAAGGCGGTCGGACTGTCGGAGCATCTCGCCATCGAAGTCCAAACCCAAAGATGCCAATTCATTGATCTGAGTGGTCTCGGCGCCTGAACGTACGCGATCCAAGTCTTCAATGCGCAGCAAGAAATCACGGTCAGCGGAACGGGCGAAAAGCCAGGCAAGGATGGCCGTGCGCAAATTGCCAAGGTGGAGTGGCCCAGAAGGGCTAGGGGCGAAACGGCCAGCGCCCACGTGGACTCCATTCGGCTTGCGTAAAAAGTAAAAGACCCCTCATGCACCTGCCAGAGCCCATCTACCCTTGCTACCTTCCGGTCCTGGGGGAGTTCAACAGGATGACACCACACGAGGGGTCACCAAAAATACTACCTGAGGTAGGCGCTTGGATAAAAATCGGCAGGCGTGCGCTTGCTCTCAACTGGCTGACCTCGGATCAAGAATGTTGCTCGCGCAGGAGTTTCGTGCTCAGCCCGTTTCCCTTTCTGGCGGTTCAACCCAGCCCAGCACGCGTCGAACCCTGTCGTCGAGTTGGACAGTTGGCAGCATGGGCGTCTGTTCCTTTTCGAAATCAAAGTTCTGGACGGTGGTGACGCTGCCGGGGAGCTCAACGCACATCACGCCATTGGGGGAACGCCAATTAACGGACCCATCGGGAAGGTAGGTGGCCTGCCAGCCCATCACGTGCTTGAACATCTGGTGGCGCTTGCACAGCAAATGCGTATTGCTCCGCGTGGTGTGCCCGCCGTTGCCCCAAGCATCGATATGGTCGATCTCCGAAGTCTCTGCAGGACGATTGCACCCCGGGAAACGGCAGACAACATCTCGATTGCGCAACAGATCGCGAAGAGCTTTAGAGGGGCGGTACTTTTCGCGACCGACGTCTATGGCTGCCCCTGACCAAGGGTCGGTGAGCACCTTAATGAATGACGGGGCGTCTTTAGCAATCAACAGAGCGGTGCCCATTGGAATTGGCCCATAGCCTTCCAGATCAGCCAACGCTCGTTTTGGATCAGCCAGCATTTCCAATGCGGGAATCGTGACGGCAACGCGTGCTTTCAACGCAGTACCTTCGGTAGCTGGCCAGCCATCAAGCAGCGCGTCGCAAATGATGTCCAGCCGACGTTGCTGTTCGGTCCGCTCATCGGCCGAATCGAGATTGCGCACTGCATGCCAATTGACCGTGTTGATGATGCTTAGCGCTTTCTCTACCGGCATGTAGAGCTGGATGACGCTCATTCCGTTAGCTTCATGCCAGTAGGTGACCTTTCGATCCTCCGCGCCCTTCTTGTGCCGTTCCTCGATCGGCTTTGGATGGAGCCTTTCACGCATCTTCCGGGCACGTTGGATAATCGCGGAGTCGGTGGCATGCCGGGCTATTGGCAACAGCGTGTGCTGCAGCAGCTTCACGTCCTCAGGTGCAAGATCCTGGCAGTGCTTGACGATTTCCTGCGCGGATTTGGTGGTTATCTCACCGATGCTCAGTGCCTCCAAAGTCTCTGTGCAAAGGTGACGCAGTCCCTCGGCGAAGAACAGCTTGTCCTGTGCCTTCTTCTCCGTGGTGCGCATTGCAGCAGCCACCTCGGCAACGAAAGATGACCGGATCAATGACTCGTCTGATCGATTCACGCCGTAGTAGTAAGCGGATCGGCCTTCATCGCTTTCCTCGGGTTCCCCCAGCAGAGACTCTTGGGTTCCTTGGCTCACTGCATCGGCGACAGCGTACTCGTAGCTGTCAGCCAGCACAGCTGCCTCGGCCGCATCCAGCATGCTGCGCAACCGTGCGATCGCTTTCAGCCTGTCCAGCCCCTGGGCTGAACTGGTCACCGGGGATTGTTCGTAGAGCCTGGTTGCAGTGGCTGCGATTTGGGTGAAGAGATTATCCTTATCGAGATTCGCGGCCCAGAGGCCATCGACTCCGGGGATGTTCCTTGTCCCCGGAGGACTAATTGGCAGGCGGCGAGGATCATCGCTGCTGTGAAATACCTCTCTTTTGCTCATGTTTATAGTATTGATTCGTCCGGCTGGCCGAGTTTGAAGAAAAATACGAGCTGGTGAAAAGCGTCAAAATCACCGAATTTCAGGGGATGTGCGCCTTGGTGGCGCCTAGGGAAACGGCAAGGTAACGCCCGATTCGTGATTGAGCGAGAATTTAGATATGCTGGATCCTGCTCCACGGAGCAAACTGAGGAGGATTCGCCTAGCGGCCTATGGCGCACGCCTGGAACGCGTGTTGGGTTAACGCCCTCAGGGGTTCAAATCCCCTATCCTCCGCCATTGATAATGTTCCGGTTCGTCGTGAAAACGGCGGGCCGGGACATTATTTTTTTGCCCTTGCCCAAGTGCTGGCCGAATCTGACGAGTAGTATCCGTGGCAACTGTTCTGCAATTTTCAAGAAGGTATGGCCATGTCGAGTGTATTGGGCGAAATCTGCCTCGATTGCAACAATCCGATGCTCTTGGCGCGGTTTTGGTGCGACGCGCTGAATTATGAAGTGCTGATGGAAGAAGCTGGACTAGTCAGTATCGGGTCCAAATCCCAAGGTGATGGGGGACTGACACTGACCTTCGCGCAGGTGCCTGAAACCAAAAGCATCAAGAATCGCCTCCATTTGGATCTGCGTCCGCACAGTACCGCTCAGGCCGATGAAGCCGACCGGCTGCTGTCTCTGGGCGCGAGCTATGCCGATGTGGGGCAGCACGAAGACGAGGGCTGGATCGTGATGGCTGATCCTGAAGGCAATGAATTCTGCGTCCTAGCCGCGAACGACTGAAGCGCTGCGGGTTAAAAGACCGGTGGCGTCGAACCGGAATTTTCTGCCGGCTCGACGCCACGAATCTTGATGGTGCTAGCTCCTGATCCCTGCAGGAGCAGAACATCTAAGCGCTTTTGCGGTTCTTTGCCAGTTCCGGATAGTGGATGGCCGCGGTCTGCGGATGCGCACGCAACCAGCCCTTGAGCACATTCGCGCCATAGGAAGCCAGCATCGGATTCTCCGGATCATCGGAGACACCGCGAGCTTCGGCCGCCAAGTCGGCTGGCAGTTCGACCTTGTCGATTACTGCATCCAGACGAGGGGAGTAGAAGAACGGTACCGAGTACCGGTCAACACCAGCTGGTGGTGCGATCACGCGGTGGATGGTGGCCATCAGGTAGCCGTTGGTGGCGACTTCGAGCATCTCGCCCAGGTTCACTACCAAGGCCCCTGGAGTAGGTGGCACCTCGATCCACTCTTCCTGGCCGTAGGGCTGCACCTGCAGCCCGCCGACCTGGTCCTGCAGCAACAGGGTGACGAAGCCGTAGTCGGCGTGCAGGCCAACGCCCTGGTTACCCGATTCTGGAACGACATCGCCGGAAACGTAATGCACCAGCTTGCCCATCCATGATGGTGTGTTGGCGAATGGCTCATCGAAGTGATCCTCCGGCAAGCCCAGCCCCACAGCGATGGCCGACAGCAGTTCGTGGCCGGTCTTGTTCATCAGCTCGGCCCACGCCATGGCGCGCTGTTCCAGCTGAGGGAAGTCCTCGGGGAACTGATTGGGGCCCTGCAGGTTCAAGTACGGCTTGTCCTTCGGGACAACCGCCAGGGTCTCGCGTTGTGGTCCGTAGTCGATCTGCTCGCGGGCATCGGCACGGCCTCGGGTGATTTCAGTGCCCATGCGGGTGTAGCCGCGGAACTGGGCGCTATTGCGGTTGTCGAGCTTGATCTTCTGCTCAACTGGCTTGCTGAAGAATTCTGCAATCGTGTCCAGCAGTTCCTGATCCTGTCCAAGCTGGGAGCTGTAGCCCACGATCTGGAAGAAGCCGACGCGGTGCGCAGCGTCGCGAAGCGCGGCAACGAATTCCTCGTTGAACGAGCCGTCAGCGTTGCGCGAGGTAGAAATATCGAGCAGTGGGATCTTGGTGACTACGTTATTCATAAACCTAGAGTGCACCTTGTGACGCGATTGTTACTAGCTAAAGTTACGCCCCGTTCCCCCAAGTTTCCCTTGGCGTAACAATCCTTGCTTTTTCGCGTTCTTCGTTTGAAAATACGCAACCGAGGTGTAGCATCTGCCCGAATGTCCAGTGGTAGAGAATATTGCCGCTGGCACCAATCCGAAGCCGGAGGCGAAATTCACCGGCGTTGCAACTGAAATTGTTGTTTGATCTGTATTTCTGGGAGAAGCGGAGAGTTTATCCGTATGCTTGAATAGTGATCTTTCGAGCCGTAGGCGATGGCCGCCCCTATCCTGACCATGGCTATTCCTCGACCCGTGATTGGAGCGAGCTGCCTCCTCAGCAGGTGAAGCTAGCGGATCTTGTCACCACCAAATCCACTCTGGATCTTGAAACATTGCTCTCAGAGGATTCCACTTTCTACGGTGACTTGTTTCCGCATGTCGTGCGCTATCGGGACGTCCTGTACCTGGAAGACGGAATGCACCGTGCGTTGCGTTCGGCGCTTCATCATCGCTCAGTAATACATGCACGCATATTGGATCTGGACGCTAGTTAGATAAGCTAGCGCCACGAGGACGACGACGAGGTTGCCTTCGGGCCAGTGGCTGCCGAAGACTGACCAGAGCAAGGTGGAATGATGCGTGATCGCGAAGACCCGGGGCAGTGGCACGGGGCGCATATTGTTGACGAGCAGGAACTGAGCTTCAGCTCGGATGACCAGGCTAAGAAGCGTGCTCGCAAACGCCAGAACATTGTTTTCACCGTGATGGCCCTGCTGGTCATCGCAGTATTGACCGGAGCGGTCCTCGTTTTCAATGGAACCTTGAAGCTCGGCGGCGAGCCCACTGCTGCCCAAAGCCCGACTCCCAGTGAAACAAAAATCGAAAACGCCAAGTGCCCGGCGGTCAATTTCAAATATCAGAAACCTGGAGATGTTGAAATACGGGTCCTGAACACGACCGACATTTCAGGACTGGCCAGCGATACCGCGAAAGCACTGGAAGAACGCGGCTTCAAGATTTCCTCGCTGACTTCCGGTTGGAAATCGCTTGCCGGTACCACCGGGGCGGTCATTGCCGGACCTGATGGCTATGCTCAGGCATTCACCGTGCAGCGCCAGGTCCCCGGCACCGTCTTCATCTATGACGAGAAGAAGTGGGGAAGCCGAGTGGACCTGGCACTGGGCGAGAAGTACGAAGGCTTGGAAAAGGAACGCAAGCTCGATACTTCAGACGGCAAGTTGGTTTGCGCCAAGTAGCCGGTTAGGCGCCTTGCACGTTTCCTGAATGCACTTGCGTGAGCGCATTTGCGAACACCTCGGCAGGCTGTGCGCCGGAGATGCCGTACTTTCCGTCAATGATGAAGAACGGTACTCCGCTGATGCCCAGTTCTCGTGCCTGAGCGATATCCGCGTTGACTTCCTCGGCGTAGGCGCCGGAAGCCAAGTTCGTGCGCAGCTCACCGGTATCCAGTCCTAGCTGGCCAGCGAGCTGGAGCAAGGTTTCTTCATCTCCGGTGTTCAGGCCCTTTTCGAAATGCGCAGAAAGCAGTGCTTCCTTCATTTCGTTCCCAGCACCATGCTGCTTGGCGTATTCCAAGACGCGCAGTGCGGTGAAAGAGTTCGCGACCTTCAGATTCTCGAAGTCGTAGTTCAAGCCTTCGCCGGCAGCCTGGGCGGTGACATGATCAAGCATTTGCATGACCTGTTCCTGTCCCAACCCCTTCATCTTGGAAAGGTATTCGGCCTCGCTGCCGTCGTAGTTATCGGGCAGGCTCGGGTCCAGCTGGTATGAATGCCAGTAGACATCCACGTTCTGCGAGTACTCGAAAGACTCGACACCCTTTTCGAAGCGGCGCTTGCCGATGAAGCACCACGGGCAGGCAATGTCAGAGAAGATGTCAACGCGGATTCGCTTGTCCTGCGCGGATGGGGCAGCTGTATTTTCGCTCATGCTGGGATAACAACTTTTGCTCCCCTTGCATTCCGCATTCTCGGCTACCCGGTTCGAGGCGGATAATGGAAGTGGCCTTGCAGGGCACTGCTGGTGTTGATGATCGAGAGAAAGCGGTACAGGTGGCAAAGAACCTTCGGTGGCGTGGAATCCTCTTCGCCGGGACGATTACGGCAATGGCGGGCTTCGTCGACGGCGTCGGGTTCGTCCACTTCGGCGGGTACTTCCTGTCCTTCATGTCCGGTAACTCCACCCGTTCCTCTGCGGCGCTGATGACTGGAGACTTCGCCGAATGGGGCATGGCGATGTCCCTGGTGGGTTGCTTTGTTGGCGGCGTAATCCTGGCAACCTTGATTACCTACCGCCTGAAAAAGATGCGCCGCCCGGTGGCCATGTACTTCAGCGCGATGCTGCTGCTTGCCGCAGCCATCTCGGGATACTTCCTGCCGCAGCTGACGGCTTTGCTGCTGGCCGCTGCCATGGGCGTAGTCAACGTTTCCTATTCGCGTTCGGGCGAGGTGTCTTTGGGCCTGACTTATATGACCGGCACGCTGGTCAAGCTGGGGCAAGCACTGGGCGGAGCTATCATCGGTCTGGCTACAGGATCGGATCGCGGCGTCTACCGGCTGCTGTGGACGCGCTACGCCTTGCTGTGGCTGATGATCACCCTCGGGTCCTTGGGTGGAGTGCTGGCCTACTTGCGCTTGGGACTGGGCAGCTTGTGGATCGTCGCGGCCGGCATGCTCATCTGGGCCAGCCTGGCCATGATCCAAGAGCTACGCACGCCGGATGATCCGGACGAACCTTCGGGGCCACGTGCCGGTACCTTGACCGAGATCAGCTAAATGAACATAAAAGTATGCCTGGCTTAGCTTTATGCGAAGCCAGGCATATTTTATTCGTGGGCGATCAGCCCAGCAGCGAGTCGCTGTCCTGCTTGACCGGTGCAGCTGGACGAACCAGCAGCTTGAAGAGCAGGGCGAGCAGCACCAGCCATGCGATGCCGGTGTACAGGGCTACGCGCGTGGCTGGGCTCAGTGCCAGCAGCACTACAACGAAGACCATGAAGACCAACGCGATCCATGCGGCCACGGTGCCACCTGGCACAGCGTATTCCCGGGCGACTGCCGGTCCGCGGCCCGCCGCGGCTTCCTTGCGGCGCATCGCCAGGTACGAGGTCAGAATCATGATCCAGACCCATACGGTAGCGAAGGTGGCAATAGACGCGATGATGGTGAACAGCGCCTCTGGCAACAGGGCGTTGAGCACCACGCCCACCAGCAGCACGACGGCCATGATGACTACAGTCATCCAAGGCACGCCATTGCGCGAGATGCGTCCGAAGGACTTCGGCGCGTGGCCAATTTCAGACATTGCGTAAAGCATGCGTCCAGCACCGAAGGTGTCCGCGTTGATCGCGGAAACAGCTGCTGTAATGACCACGGCATTGAGCACGTGGGCAGCGGCAGGGATCCCCAAGCCGTCGAAGATCTGCACGAATGGCGAGGCCGAACCGTCGATCTGGCGCCAGTCGAAGAGCATCATGACTACGGCCAGCGAAGCTACGTAGAAGAGCAGGATGCGCCATGGCACGGTATTGATGGCCGCCGGTACCGCCTTGGCGGGATCAGCGGCTTCACCAGCGGTGATGCCGATGGTTTCAATGCCGCCGAAGGCGAACATCACCACAGCGAACGACAGCAGCAGGCCAACGAAGCCGTTAGGGAACAGCGTGCCGGCACTCATCAGGGTAGCCAGACCGGTAGCCGTCTCGGTATCGGGTGCGTTGAATCCGAAAATGATCAGGGCGGCGCCGCCAATGATCATGGCGATAATCGCGGTCACCTTGATGGCGGCCAGCCAGAATTCGGTTTCACCGAAGACCTTGACCTTCATCAGGTTGATCGAGGCGATCAGCAAGACGACGGCCAGAACCCAGATCCATTGTGCGACCTGAGGGAACCAGAAGCCCATGTAGATGCCGAAGGCGGTGACATCGGCGATGGCAACGATCGCCATTTCAAAGGCGAAGGTCCAACCGGTGACAAAGCCGGCGAAGCGACCCAGGTACCGCGAAGCGTAGTGAGCGAAAGATCCGGAAACCGGATGCTTGACAGCCATCTCGCCCATGGCACGCATCACGATGAAGACGGCAGCGCCGCCGATGATGTATGCGAAGAGAACGGCAGGGCCGGCAGCCTGGATAGCGGAGGAGGAACCGTAGAAAAGGCCCGTTCCGATAGCTGAGCCGAGAGCCATGAAGCGGATGTGGCGGGCGGTCAGCCCGCGGGCGAGAGACGCCTTTATTTCGTTCACGATAGTAAAGCTCGGATCTTAGATGGGGTGCGTTGGATTGGGATGCCCCGCATCTCGGGCAGGGCACAGCCGTGAAGAATCTTATGTGCTTTAGGGTTTTAAGATGCACTAAAGTGTCACAGATCTATGGTGAGTTTGGCCACCAGCTTGTATCTTCCGCATTGGTTCCGGTGGGACAATGGCCGTATGAAACTTGGATTCGTCCGCCACGGACAGACGCAATGGAACCTCGAAGGCCGACTGCAGGGCTCCAGCGATATTCCGTTGAATGACACCGGCAGGTCCCAGGCCCGCGAAGCTGTGGGCGTACTCGATGGCGGCCAGTGGGATGCGATCGTTTCCTCGCCCCTATCGCGTGCCCGCGAGACGGCACAGATCATCGCCGAAGGGCTGGGCCTTGAACTGGGCCCGAGCTATGACCTGCTCATCGAGCGCAACTACGCGCAGGGCGAGGGCATGGTGGAAACCGAAGCGCTGGCCCTGTGGCCAGATAAGCACGGCGGCGGAATCGAACCGCTGGAATCCGTGGTCGACCGCGGGCTGCGCGCCATGGCACAGATTGCGTCCGACTTCCCGGGCAAGAACGTTGCGGTGATCTGCCATGGCACCATCATCCGCTACACGCTATCGCATTTCGCCGGCTACAAGCTGGACACCATCCGCAATGGCTCGGTGGCCATCATCGGCAATGAAACCGGCAAATGGCAGCTCGAATTGGTCAACGACCAGGTGCCTGAACTACTCGCGCGCTAAGCAGCATTAGCTGCTTGCGGGCACGATCCGGCGCACACTGGAAGCCAGCTGCGAATCGCGCTGCCTGTTCTTGACCACCGCAAGCCAGGAGCCCAAGGCCATATAGGCCTTGGAACGGATCTTCGGCGAGGAGAGGAACACATCGTGCAGCGCGCCGGGAAGGCGCACCAGATGCAATTCCCGGCCCAAGTCGATGCTCCGCTGGGCCACGGCCTGGACATTCAATGCCACATCGGCACGGGTGGCGGAATCGTTCCAGCGCGGCAGCAAATAGTCTTCTGCCGAGAGCATCACCAGGGTAGGCATCTGCAAGTCCAGCCCCTTCTTCACCTTGGCCTGGGCATTGAAGACCGCGGAAATGAACCCGGCCGTGAGCTTGAAGCCGTTGACCGGACGCCAACCCAGATCGTAATCCCACTCGCCGGAAAACTGGCTGGAGACCGTACGGGTATAGAACCCGGGATCCACGCTGGGCAAGAAGCGGTGCGGGTTGCGGGTGCTGGCCGCCTGCATGATCCGGGCCAAGGCCGTGCGCCCGATTTCGCTGGCCTGGAATTCCAGCCAGGGGCTGTTCAATGCCAGCGCATCAACTTTCTGCGGGTTGGCTGCCGCGTACAGCGAAGCGCTCAACCCTCCGGTGGAATGGGCGAGCAGGACAAAGCGGGTGCCCGGGTGCGCGCTGGAAATGATGCGGTGGGCCGCGTCGAATTCCTCGAAGTACTCCTCCAGGTCGGTGGTGAACCCGGGGCTGCTGAGCTCGGCGATTCCGGTTGCCCGGTCCACCGGCAGGTTCCGACCATAGTGGCGCAGGTCCAGGGCGTAGAAATCGGCTCCGGCATCGGTGAGGAATTCAGCGAGCTCTTTTTGGAAGAAGTAGTCCGACCAACCATGCACGTAGAGCACCGCGATGCCGCGCAAAGGCGGTGGCAGGCGCAGCGATTTGCGTGCGCGGTGCCGGATCAGCGTCGCGGTGGACCCGTCGGACATCGGCAGCGGACGCTGCGAGAACTGCTCGCCAAGCAGGTCGGGCTGCCAAAGATCTTCGGCCGGGTTCTTGAACTGGAAGGCCATGACTACAGGGTATCCATTTCCGGGCACAAAAAACGGCATCCTCCAGTTGGAGTGGTTACCAACTGGCGAATGCCGCTTCTCGTGGCCGGCGTTCAGGGACGACTGTTTTCTGCCGGCCGGGTCTTTACCACCTAGCCTGCCATTTCCAAGGTGCGTGCCGGCGCATCCAGGTAGCGCAGGTAGGCGTTCTTGGTCAGGAAGCTCGGGAAGTCATCGCGCAGTGCGCACGCTTCGAAGATCTCCACGGCTTCCTCGAAGCGATCGCCTTCGAAACGCTCCAGGTTATCCATGGTCTCTTCGGTCAGCTCCTGCACCCAGCGGCGGGTGATGATCTCGCCCTCATCGGTGATGGCCGACTGGTGGATCCACTGCCACAGCTGCGAACGGGAGATCTCAGCGGTAGCAGCATCTTCCATCAGGTTGCGCAGCGCCACAGCTCCATTGCCGCGCAGCCATGACTCGATGTAGCGGATGCCGATGTCGATATTGTCGCGGATGCCGCGTTCGGTGATCTTGCCGGTGACGCTTTCAACGTTCAGCAGGGCCGGGCCGGACACCTGAACATCTTCACGGGTGCGCTGCAGCTGGTTCGGGTTCTCGCCGAGCACTTCGTCGTAGACCTCGCGGGCCACCGAAACCAGGTCCGGGTGGGCCACCCATGAACCGTCGAACCCGTCAGCGGCTTCGCGGGCCTTGTCCTCGCGGACCTTGCCGAAGGCAATCTCGTTGATCGAAGCGTCCTTCCGGTTGGGAACGAAAGCGCTCATGCCGCCGATGGCCGATGCGCCGCGTCGGTGGCAAGCCCGCACCAGCTGCTCGGTGTAAGCCCGCATGAACGGAGCGGTCATGGTCACGGTGTCGCGATCGGGGAAGACGAATCGCGGGCCGCGGGAACGGAAGTTCTTGATGATCGAGAAGATGTAGTCCCAGCGACCTGCATTCAAGCCCGAGGAGTGCTCGCGCAGCTCGTACAGGATCTCTTCCATCTCGAAAGCAGCGGTGATGGTCTCGATCAGCACGGTCGCGCGAATGGTTCCGCGTTCGATATCCAGCAGGTCCTGGGCCATGTTGAAGACCTCGTTCCACAGCCGTGCTTCCAGGTGGTTCTCCAGCTTCGGCAGGTAGTAGTACGGACCGCGGCCGGCTGCCAGCAGGCGCTTGGCGTTGTGGAAGAAGTGCAGTCCGAAGTCCACCAGTGCCCCGGACATCGGGGTGCCGGCTACCAGCAGGTGCTTCTCTGGCAGGTGCCAGCCGCGGGGACGGACCACGATGGTAGGAAGCTCGGTCAGCTCGTAGCTGTTCAGCTTGTATTCGCGGCCATCGGGTGCGGTGAAGTCCAGTTCCTTGTCCAGGATGCGGATCAGGTTCACCTGGTTCTTGATGACGTTCTGCCAGGACGGCGAGGAAGCATCCTCCATGTCAGCCAGCCACACCTTGGCACCGGAGTTCAGCGCGTTGATCGCCATCTTGCGTTCGACCGGACCGGTGATTTCCACGCGGCGATCTTCCAGCCCCGGAGCGATCGGAGCGACCTGCCATGAATCATCTTCGCGAATTGCCCGGGTCTCGTCCAAGAACTTCGGATCGCGTCCATTGGCAATGCGGGCCCGGTTGACCTGGCGGCGCTGCATCAATTCGGCGCGGCGCGGTTCAAACGCGGTGTGCAGAGCCGAAAGGAAGTCCAGGGCTTCGCTGGTCAGGATCTGCTCCTGGTAGCGAACGGGGGTAGCGGTAATGGTGATGTTGTTCAGGGTGATTGGGGAGTTCATGGCAGCGTCCTTAAAAACTTGAAAGTGGTGTTGGTGCCAGCCAGCGCCGTTGCCGGCTGGCACCATCGACCCGTCAGGGTCTAATGGAATTGGCCTTCTTCGGTGGATCCCACCAAAGCCAAGGTGGAGGCGTTCGGGTTCAACGCCGTGGAGATTGCGTCGAAGTAGCCGGTGCCGACTTCGCGCTGGTGCTTTGTGGCGGTGTAGCCGGCAGCTTCGGACGCGAATTCGCGTTCCTGCAATTCGACGTAGGCGCTCATGCCGTCCTTCGCGTAGCCCTGGGCCAGATCGAACATCGAGTGGTTCAATGCGTGGAAACCGGCCAGGGTGATGAACTGGAAGCTGAAGCCCATGGCGCCCAGTTCGCGTTGGAACTTGGCGATGGTGGCATCATCCAAGTGCTTCTTCCAGTTGAACGATGGCGAGCAGTTGTAGGAGAGCATCTGGTCAGGGAAGTCCTTCTTGACCGCTTCGGCGAACTTGCGGGCCAGTTCCAGGTCCGGGGTGCCGGTTTCCATCCAGATCAGATCCGAATACGGGGCGTAGGCCTTGGCGCGGGCGATGCATGGCTCGATGCCGTTGCGGACCTTGTAGAAGCCTTCGGGGGTGCGCTCGCCGGTGATGAACTGCTGATCTCGTTCATCGACATCCGAGGTGATCAGGGTGGCTGCCTCGGCGTCGGTGCGGGCGATGACCACCGAAGGGGTGCCTGCCACGTCGGCGGCCAGGCGGGCCGCGTTCAGGGTGCGGATGTGCTGCTGGGTCGGAATCAGCACCTTGCCACCGAGGTGGCCGCACTTTTTCTCGCTGGCCAGCTGGTCTTCCCAGTGGACACCCGAAGCGCCGGCGGTGATCATGGACTTCATCAGCTCGTACGCGTTCAGCGGGCCGCCGAAGCCGGCTTCTGCGTCAGCGACGATGGGGACCATCCAGTCCTCGACGCTGTGGATGCCTTCGGAGAACTCGATCTGGTCGGCACGCTGCAGTGCGTTGTTGATGCGGCGCACGACCTGCGGAACCGAGTTGGCCGGGTAGAGCGACTGATCCGGGTAGGTCTGGCCTGAGAGGTTGGCATCTGCTGCAACCTGCCAGCCTGAAAGGTAGATGGCTCGCAGTCCGGCCTTGACCTGCTGGACTGCCTGGTTGCCGGTCAGGGCGCCCAGTGCGTTGGTGTAGCCGCCGGTCGGGGTTTCCTCGGTGAGCTGCTTCCACAGCTTCTCGGATCCGCGCTTGGCCAGGGTGTGCTCTTCCTGGACCCGGCCCTGCAGCTTCACGACGTCGGCAGCAGTGTAATCGCGAGTTACGCTGTTCCATCGAGGGTTGTTTTCCCAGTCGGTCTCGATGGCTGCGATGCGGTTGTCGATCGAGGTTTCGTTGGTGTTCTCGGTAGTCATTGCCTTGGCTCCTTCGCACAAGCTGCGGGTTCATGCTGATCGGTTGGTGATCTTGTGAACTTCTTCGTGACAACTACTTTTCCGCAGGTGCAAGGGGTTCAACAGAGTTCTCAAGGATTAAGATTTGCACTTCTTCGCAGTAGCGGCAATTTTGCACTTCTTGCGGCAAAAGTGAGTCAAAGCATCGAAAAACGTTGAAATTAGCCGAAATCCCTGAGAAGAAGAATGAAACTTAACAGTCTTCTCGCCGGGGTGAGCAAGGAATATGGCCATTCAGGGATTCTGTGATAATCCCTGAATGGCTAGTGGGTTGGCTTTTCCTGGAAGAAGTCAAGTCCGCATGCGCCATTTGTGCCGGTATGGATCCAGTGGAAAACGTGAAGTTTCCGAGTCTGGGGGGGGGGATTAGCGGGCGGTGCCAGGCGGATGTGAAAATCCGTTGCGGCCAATGGCTGATGGTGTTCATTGGAGCTGATTCTGGGCGCGAAGATTTACGGATCTTGCGAAATCAGCTGATTGAGCTGCGACGGGCTAGGGGAGGTCGAAAGAAACCACGGCCATGAAGCCGCGGCCTGTGATGCGGGGGTCGCCGGCGTCGGAACCAACGACGGTGTCGCGCAGATTCAGCGACTGCTCATTCTCGCCGAGTAAGAGCTTGGCGGAGCCTTGGACCAATACGCCTAGCTGTCCATCAAAGAGATGCTGTTCGCGCTTTTTGGACAGCTCGACAATGCGAACGGTGGGCCGTACCTGCTGTGGAATGGCAGCTACGTGCACGATGAGCAGTTCCTCGGTGGGCTGGCTCGCCTCGACAGGATTTGCGGTTTCAAATTTCAGCGGACGCAGAGGTTCCAAACCGTGCTGCTGCCCGTCGACATCCAGCTGCACGAAGTCACCGGCGATCAGGGTGAAGACTTGGGCCGAAGGTGCCGGAGTGAAACTTGCGGCCTTCTCGATGGAGCGAATTGAAAGCTGCCAGGTGGCTTCGCGGGGTTCGCTAGGCTGCAACGTACCATCTTGCGCGAGAACGCCGCTGGCAATGAGCCGGACCTGTCCCAGCTCCCACTGCTTCTTGGTGCTCTGCGCCAACTCGAAAATGGAACCTGGTGCAAAAGATGCCTGTGCTTCGCTCATAGGAAGAGTCTACTTGCCGATGACCAGGCGAAGTTGTTCCACCAGGTGGGAGGTGGGCAGGGAGGCATCGAGGATTATCCAGCCGTGCACTTGCGCCAGGCGGAGGTATTCATCTCGGCTTTCGCTGAGATACTCCAGAGTTTCGTGGTCCTTGCCCCGGGAAACGATTCGCTCATAGGCAAGGTGCGGATCAATATCGAGAAGGATAATTCGCGCGCGCTCGGTACTTTTGGCCGCCAACCAGGGCAGGAGTAGTCCCGATGGATGGCCGCGCAAGCGCCGAAGCACCAATTGGCAGTACAGGTGCCGGTCCATCACGCTGAGCCCGCCAGAGTGGGCAGCGGAAACCATGTTGCGTGCAACGTTGAAGCCACGGATGGAAGTTTCGAAAAAATCTTGGGTGAAAGTCGGGAACGTGATTCCCAATCTGCGGGAAAATTTGGTAAGCCAGCTGCGGGCGGCGGCATTGGCAAGCCTTCGCGCGCGAATGCGTTCGTTGAGCAGTTGCCGTGTCAGGGCTTCGATGAGGGTACTTTTGCCTGCACCATCTGGGCCGAGGATTACCAAAGTCTGGGGTGGATCGTGGCCATGGCTTGTGGCCGGTAGCGGACGGGTGGAAATTGCGTGCATGGTGCTCCTTCTTTAAGGTCGTTGTCCTTTCAACGTATGGGTTGCGGTGAAGATTCCGCTCGGTCGCTGTGCGTTTGATGGGAGAAGCGCAGCGAGAGAACAGCGAAGAATCGGAATTATTTGACTCTGAAGCTTTGAAAAACGGCGGACTGGCTGATTTGAGGATGAAGATCTAGAAATTTTCCTGATTCTTGGCGTAGCCTTGTCGTGTGACTGCAACCACATGGAATCGCTCAGTGAATTTTTCCGGCAACGGCACTGGCAGCGAGGATACAGAACTTGATGCCATTGCTCTGGGGCGGAGAATCCGTTTTCTGCGCAAGAGCAAGCAACTGACCTTGGATGATGTCTCGACGCTGGTTGATACCGCGCCGAGCCAGCTGTCGTTGATCGAAAATGGCAAGCGCGAACCAAAGCTATCGCTGCTCAAGTCCTTGGCCGGGGCCTTGGGCGTGGGAGTCGATGATCTGCTGGGCACTGAACCGCCTTCGCGTCGCGCCGCTTTGGAAATTGAGCTGGAACGCGCCCAACGCGGTCCGCTGTACGAGTCCTTGGGGTTGCCTACCGTTCGTGTGGGAACACGGCTGCCGATGGACGTTCTGGAATCCTTGGTGGGACTTCAGCATGAATTGGAACGCCGCCTAAATGAGCAGGCCGCTACCCCTGAGGAAGCACGTCGGGCCAACACAGCGTTGCGCCATGAGATGCGCCAACGCAACAACTACTACAAGGACATTGAGCAGGAAGCCACCAAGGTCCTCACGGCTGTTGGCCACGATTCGGGACCGCTCTCGCATCACCGTGCAGCGGACATCGCCGAGCATCTGGGGTTCAGCCTGCGCTTCGTGGGGAATCTTCCGCATTCCACGCGTTCGGTCACTGATCAGAAGAACAAGCGCATCTATCTCACGCAGGCGAACCGCTCGGAACACGACCCGCGATCAGTGTTATTGCAGGCGCTGGGGCATCATGTGCTGGGGCATAAGACCCCAACCGATTATTTTGATTTCCTCTCGCAGCGAGTGGCGACGAACTACTTCGCCGCGGCGTTGATGATGCCCGAAAAATCTACCGTGGAATACCTGCAGCGCGCCAAGAACAACCGTGAACTGGCCGTCGAGGATTTGCGCGATGCATTCGCTGTGTCCTATGAATCGGCGGCTCACCGGTTCACCAATCTAGCCACCGAGCATTTGGGAATGACTTGCCACTTCCAGAAGGTCCATGAATCAGGCATCTTGCACAAGGCCTATGAGAACGATCGGGTGAACTTTCCTGCCGACCATACCGGTGCCATCGAGGGCCAGAGCATCTGCCGGTATTGGACCAGCCGTGTCGTCTTCGAGCAGATGGATAAGTTCCGCTCCTTCGAGCAGTACACCGATACCGTCAACGGGACCTTCTGGTGCACGGCGCGTACCGAACGCCATTCCTCGGGGCTGTATTCATTGTCCATCGGGGTGCCCTTCGAACACGTGAAGTGGTTCCGCGGGCGCGACACCAAGGAGCGTTGCCAGTCCACCTGCCCAGATGAGAATTGCTGCCGCCGTCCACCGGCTGACCTGTCCAACCAGTGGTTTGGCAATGCGTGGCCAGCTACGCGCGCCAATACCCACCTGTTGGCGGCCATGCCAACTGGTGCGTTCCCTGGCGTTGACGAAACCGAGGTCTACCGCTTCTTGCAAAAGCAGATGGGCTAGAGCCGCAGAGCTAGTCGGTGTGCTTGGCAATAAAGGCGGTAGCCGCATCAGCCAGCCACGCGCCATCCTGGGCAGCGCTGCGTCCTGAGCGGGCCACCTTGAATGAGTGGTTGCCGCCTTCAAACCAGGAAAGTTCGCTGTGCTGGTTCAGCTTGCTGGCAACTTCTTCCATCTTTTCGGGGGTGGCAAAAGGATCGCGGGTACCTTCCAGGAAGAGCATCGGCAGATCCAGTGGATACAGGTGCTCATCGCGCAGGTTCTCTTCCTTCTTAGGCGCATGCAACGGGTAGCCCAAGAAGATCAGCCCTTGCGCGGGCATGCCCTCGGCAACGGCTAGCGAAGCCATGCGCCCGCCGAAGGATTTTCCTGCAGCGAAGATCGGCAGGCCTTCAGCCATGTTTTCTTCAACCCAGTCGCGGACTTGGCGCCACACGGCTATGGCTGTGGGCGCCTTGTCCGGGAACTTCTTTCCAGCATCCATATACGGAAAATTAAAGCGCAGGACGCTGGCGTCGAGATTTGCCAGGGCCAGCGCAAAACCGGCCATGAATTCATGGTCCTTGCCGGCGCCCGAACCGTGGGCGAGCACCACTACGGCTTTCGCGTTTTCGGCGGGGTCCCAGAGGGCGCTGAGTTCCAGCTCTTCGAATGGAATTGAAAGTTCTTGGGTCATGCTTTCCAGCCTAGGGGGCCGAAGGGGCGGGGGCTGCCCATGACAGGAGAAGTACTACATTTCCCAGTCTTTGCGCAGTGCGACATCCACGTCTTCCCCGTCCCGGGCAACGACCTTGAGCTTCTGGACTTTTTCGCCGGTTGCTGCCTTGCTGTTGATCTTGATCATCATGTTCGAGGAGACAAAGCTGGAGGCAGGCATATCGTAGGTCCCGTCCATCCAGGGGCCGTCGTCGATAGTGACCACCAGTTCCCCGAATGCCGGTGAATGGACCTTCGAGATGTAGGCGTGGGGGTCATCGGGTATGCAGCTGCGGTAGATCTCCAGCTTGGTGATTTCGGCACCGCAGAATGATTCGTAGGTATCGTTCATGGCCGTAATCCACTGCGTGTATTTCTCATCCGCCCAGGCTTCGCGGTCCTTGGGATCAGCCCCGGTCCTGGCTCGGGAGTAGGTTCCCGAATTCTTCCCATCGTCAGTGGAGAACGTCACCGATTCCAGCTCCGGGGAGGCTTCGCCCACGCTTTCAAACATGATTCGACCCATGAAGCGCAGCTCATCTTCACGGGTTTGGTGAGGCTCAGGTGATTGAACGCCGAACTCCATGCTGTTGTCCAAGTAGATGTTGAGGGCACCGGGCTCCGGCGATTCCCACGAAGTCATCAAGTTGTAGGGGTACAAGAATCCCTTGGTCGATTTGATGCCAGAGTCCTCTTTCCACATTTCAATCTTCGAATCGGCCCATGCTTGGCCGGAACTCGGCGAGGCAGCAACTGGGGAGCTCTCCGGCGCGGCAGGGGTCGCAGCTTCTTCAGCCAGCGTGGAGGAGACAGCTGCCGCACTGATGGATTTGGTGGGCGTCGGCGTGGATGGCTCGTGCGAAGATCCGGCTGCGGAACAGCCGGCAAGGAACACAGTAAGTGCACAGATGGCAAGGACCGACCGAACGCGCAAGAGAACTCCCTAACTTGTCATGAACGGCCAGTCTATACAAGTGAAGTGACGGTTTGGGGCTACTGCGCGAATCTGGCGAAGACCCGGATCACGCCATGCTCGAATTCTGCTCCTTCGGTCAGCCCCATCGACTCGTAGAAAGCCCGCTGCTGCGGCATGTCATCGGTGATCAGCACCAGCTGGCGCACGTGCTGGAATTTTTGCAGCACGGCCTCGAACAGGGCACGGCCGATCCCGCTGCGCTGTGCGGAGGGGCAGACCAAGATGTCCTGAACGTAGCAGATGGTTGCGTTATCAGAGATGACGCGGATCAGCCCAGCGAGCTGTTGCTGTTGGTCGTAGGCGTAAACGGCGAAGGTGGAGTTCGCCAATGCCTGGATCAGTACTTCTGGATCATCGGTGTACGCGCTCCATCCAACGGAGTCATACAGCGAAAGGATCTGTTCTCCAGGCGGGAGCTTGGTGGTGGACAGTTCCAAATGCGTTCCTTTTGCAAAACAAGTGAGGGCTATTGATTATGCGGGTCGGAAATGCAGAAGACAATACCGTAGGGATCGCGCAGCACGCTCCACCCGAAGTCTGGATCATCGCAGTGCTCTTCGAGCCGGGTGGCACCGGCCTTGACGAAGATCTCGACTTCCCGGGCACGATCGCTGGTGGCCGACAAATCCAGATGGACCCGATTCTTTCCTGCGGTCACTTCCGGCACCTTCTGGAAACCCAGCATCGCGCTGAATCCGGGAACGCGGATCATGGTGAACCCCGGGTACTGTCCCGCGTACTTTCCGCCCAGCACCGCGCGCCACCATGCGGCCGCGGATTGCTCGTCAACTGTATCGAGGGTAATCATGCCGATTTGAGCCATGCACCAAAGCTACCGGGAGTTCTCAGGCTTAGCTAGAGGTCACCGGCAAAATGCGGCCGACAGGGATGGACGGATCACGAGGCGAACCTAGGGAATCGGGAGGAAGCCGGCCTGTGCATAGAGGCGGTGGGCCGCGGGCGAGGTCCCCTCACCGACGCGCAGGCTCAGCGTACGCGCACCCTGCTCTTTGCAGGCGAGCATCGCAGCGGAGATCAACGACCGGCCCAGCTGATGGCCCTGGTGCGCAGGTGCGGTAAACAGATCGATGATGAACGGGCCGGAGAGCTGTTCCTCTCAGATTGATTCAGTAACCGCCATGATTGCGCCTACCGCTTTCCCTTTTCGCACGGCCATGAATGATGCGTTTTCCAGGACCTTGCCGTATTCCTGGGTGAAAGTGGATGCCATTTCTTCGCGTGCCTCGGCACGTGAAGCTGCGGCCATACCGGGCGGATAAGCGGTGAAGTAGGCGTCCGCCAGATCCAGTGCGCGGGCAGAATCCAGCGGGAGAAGCTGGGCGTAGGAGCACTCGGGGGAGGAGATGGCAGTGTGCTGCAGGTGAGCCTGCAAAAGGTCTGAAGGCATGGCAATTCCGTTCATGGTTCTTCGAAAAAGGGAAAGCAAGAAGCGCTATGAACGGAACATGGCAACAACCTACCATCGCGCTCGCCGGAGGCTCAATAGGTGCAAAAAACGGGCTTGCCCGGCCCGGACGGCAGTCCAAGCCGGGCAAGCCCGTTTCCCAGTTCTTCTGGATCAGTTGCCGAAGTAGCTCGGCACCTGCTCGCTGTGCGCAGGCGGAGTCGGCATTTCGGCCTTCTTCTGCACGCTCAGCTTGTTAGCGGCGTAGTCCACCAAAACGGTGTCGCCGGCAGCCAGCGAATCATCGATCAGCAGATCGGCGATGGCATCTTGCACCTTGCGCTGCACCAAACGGCGCAGCGGGCGGGCACCGAACTCGGGATCGTATCCTTCGCTGGCCAGGAACTGCACGGCAGCGTCGCTGATTTCCAGCTGCAGTTCCTGATCATTCAACCGGGCCTCGGTTTCAGCGATGACCAATTTGACGATCTGGCTAATCTCGGACTGCGAGAGCTTGGAGAAGAGCAGTACCTCATCCAAACGGTTCAGGAACTCGGGACGCATGAACTCGCGTACCTTGCCCATGACCTTGGCGCGGACCTCGTCGGCCTCGCTAGTGGCATTGGCGGAGGTGAAACCGAAGTTTCCGGCCTTATTCGCCAAATATTCGCCGCCGAGGTTACTGGTCATCAGAATCAGCGTGTTGGAGAAGTCCACGGTTCGTCCGGCCGAGTCGGTTAACCGGCCGTCATCGAGTACCTGCAGCAGCACGTTGAAGACATCCGGGTGCGCCTTCTCGATTTCATCAAGCAGGATCACCGAGTACGGGTTGCGGCGAACCTTCTCGGTCAGCTGGCCGGGCTCATCGTGGCCGATGTATCCCGGAGGGGCACCGATCAGGCGTGCGACCGTGTGCTTTTCTCCGTATTCGCTCATGTCGACGCGAAGCAGCGAGTCGGCTGAACCGAACAGGTTGGTGGCCAGGGCCTTGGCCAGCTCGGTCTTGCCGACACCGGTGGGGCCCAGGAAGAGGAACGAGCCGATCGGACGGCCGGTAGGGGACATGCCGGTGCGGTTGCGGCGTACCGCGCGGGCCACGGCAGACACTGCATCCTTCTGGCCGATCACCGAGGTATGCAAGGACTCTTCCAGCGAAGCCAGCCGGGTCTTGTCATCACCGGTGATCCGCGAGGTCGGGATGCCGGTGGAGCGGGAGATGACCTCAGAGATCTGGGCTTCATCCACCACGCGGGTGATTCCCGCGTCGCCGGCTTCCTCGGCGGCCGTGATCCGTGCGGTCAGCTCGGTGATGTGGTCGCGCCAGGCGCTGGCATCCTCATAGCGTTCTTCCCCGATGGCCCGGGACTTCTCGCGTTCAGCATCCACCAGCTCCGCGCGCAGGGACTGCACGTCTTCGGTATCGCCAGCGGCAATCGAGCGCCGTGCACCAGCAATGTCGATCAGGTCGATCGCCTTGTCGGGCAGCTGGCGGTCGGTGAGGTATCGGGCCGAGAGCGCCACGGCGGCCTTCAGAGCCGCAGGGGTGTACTGCACCTGGTGGTGGTCTTCGTAGGATTCGCGCAGGCCTTCCAAGATGGCCAAGCTGACTTCCTCGGACGGTTCGGCAACGGTGACCTTGCCGAAGCGGCGGGCCAGAGCGCTGTCCTTCTCCACCTTGCGGAATTCATCCAGCGTGGTGGCGCCGATCAGGTGCAGCTCTCCACGAGCCAAGCGCGGCTTGAGGATGTTAGCGGCATCCATATTTCCGGATTCTCCGGAGCCGGCGCCAACTAGCAGGTGCATTTCGTCGATGAACACCAGGACTTGGCCCTCTGCGTCTGCGATTTCCTCCAGCAGCCCGGTCAGGCGCTGTTCAAAGTCACCGCGGTAGCGGGTTCCGGCCAGCATGCCCGGGAGGTCGATGGAGATCAGGCGGGATCCGCGGATCTGTTCCGGGACCTGGTCATCCACGATGGCGCGGGCCAGGCCTTCGGCGATGGCTGTCTTGCCTACGCCGGCCTCGCCGATCAGTACCGGATTGTTCTTGGTGCGGCGGGCCAGGATTTCGACAACCTGATCCAGCTCGTCGTCACGGCCGATGACCGGATCGATCTGCCCATCAGCGGCAAGCGCGGTCAAATCAGTTCCGTAGCGTTCGAGCATGGAAACATCTGACTCCTCCGAGCCCTGTTCCTGCCCGCCATTTTGGGCCCGCTGCGCCTGCTCCATGGCAGCTTGCTGCAGGGACTGGCCGGTAATTCCGTGTTGCGCGAGCAACTGTCTGACCGGTGACTCCGGGTTGAAGACAAACGCAAGGAAGAGGTGATCCGGGTCGATGTAGGTCGAGCCGTAGTTTCGTGCCACTTGGTATGCGTCGAAGAGGCTGCGCTGGGCAGCAGAGGAAAGGCGGGTTGGCTTCTCGGCCTTTTCCTGGGACTTGGGCATGCGCGCGATGGCATCTGCGCCCAGAGCATCGATGTCCACGCCCATGGCACCGAGGTGTTCGCCGATTGGTTCGGTGCGCAACAGTGCCATGAGCAGGTGCAGGGAATCAATCTCGTCATGGCCGTGCTCATGGGAGATTGCGGCCGCGGTGGCTACGGCTTCGTGGGTTCGAGCCGAAAGCAGGCGGGTAATGTCGATGGGACGTGCTGCCTGGGCCCGAGTAGATAGGAACCGAGAGAGGAATTCCTCGAACGAGCCATCTGACGGTGCGCCGAAAAATGCTGGCAAGTGAGCCTCCTTGTAGAAACTTGAGCGGTTTATGCTCATGTTCAACGCATATGGCGCGCAATTATTCCCGCATCATGCGCGCTGATGTGTGGAAGAGGCTGACTTCACACGGTGGGGTGGGATTCGATGGCTAGTCTCTTGGGATTTCAATAAGTCCCATGCGCGTAGCTGCGACCAGTGCTTGGACTCGGTCGCGAACATCCAGCTTTACGAAGATCTTCGCCATATGCGTTTTAACCGTTGTCTCTGAAATGGCCAACGTTTTGGAAATCTCCGGGTTATTAAGCCCCTTGGCTAGTAGCTTTAGAATCTCAAATTCACGATTAGTGATTCCCAAGTCGTATACGAGTTCCTGAATATCTCCAGAATTATCCCGATACGCTTCACGAACAGCAGAAATTAAATCGGAAGAGACTGACGGCGAAATGGCCGCGGTTCCCTGGTGGACGGCATGGATAGCACGAATAATTTCGTCTGGTTCAGAGTCCTTCACCAGATATCCACTGGCTCCCGCGGTTAATACCGGGACCAAATATTCATCAGAAGAAAAAGCAGTAATAGCAAGAACCGACGGGCTGTCTTGTGCGGATTTGATTATCTTGGTTGCACTAACTCCGTCCATGATTGGCATCTGCAAATCCATGAGAACAACGTCCACATGATTGTCCTTGCAATAGTCGACTGCGGCCTGGCCATTTTCTACAGAATTAACCATTGCAATTCCGTGAGCTGTTGCTAGGATTGTCCCCAACGCGTGCCGAATTAGAGGTTCATCATCGACAATAAGGACCTTTATTTTTTCCATCTGATTCCTTTGTTTCGATGCCTTGTAGGCCAACAATCGGCCCGCTCACCTGAAAGTATATAAGTTGATCTGAACTGGGGTTTGTTATGAAGGGTTTGAAAATGCTGGCAGTAGCCGCATTAGTACTGGCACCATTGACCGCTGTGGCAGCTCCTGCATCTGCTGCGACCTCATCCGCTCAGAGCAGCGGCGCCGTGGCGACGCCGGCTGGTTTTGGATCTGCTTTCTCGGAATGGTTCTGCAATCGCTATGGTATCGGCTGCCCGTAAAGCAGTGTATTTGACTTGATCATCCGCGCCGGGGGATTATTCGGCATATGAATGGACGATTGAATGGCACCCTGACCAAGCTCTTAGCTGGTCGGGGTGTCATCGTTTGGTCAGGTATTGCTGTTCTGGTTGCTGTTTCCAGTAGTGAGTTCGTGACCCTCTTGGAAGAGGGATTCGGCGGTTCGTCCGATGTCTCGGTTCGAGGCGCGCTGCTTGGGCTGGGACTCTGCGTGATTCTTGCGCTGGGCCTGCGATGGCCAGCCGTGTCCATCGGATTGTTTGTGGCTGTTGCCTATTTCTTCCTCACCGACAGTTCCCTGTTCTTCTGGACCTTCGTTTCGTTCATGATGTTTTCGTCCCTGGCGGCAACAGCAAAGGCAATAAGCGTTAGAGCCCTGTTTCTGACCTTGTCTGCAGCCTGGATGGTGCAATTCGGTATCCAGTCAGGGCAAGATGCGGTCTTGCTCGTGGCGCTTGCCCCGTTGACGGCGTTGGCTTTTTTCCTCACGAGGAATATTTACTTGCTGCGCGAGAAGAATGCTGTTGCCGTGCATCAAATGCAAGCAGTCAGGGAGCAGACGCGCCTTGCAGTCGACCGGGAGCGCAAGAATATCGCACGGGACCTGCACGATATCGTCGCGCATGACATTACTGTTGTGGCCATGCAGTCGAAAGCTGCGAAATTCGCTAATGACGGCCAAAAGGCCCTTGAAGCCCTCGATGTCATCGCCAAGTTGAGTACCGAGACCTTGCATGACCTCCGCCTGATGCTCAATGTCCTTCGTGCTGACGGGACCATGGCGGACTCCCTGACGCAGAATGTTGATAAACCAGCCGCCACGACTGTTTATGCACTGCAAGGGGCTGAACTGTTCGTCCAGCGTCTTAGAGATGCTAATTTCAAGGTGACCTCCGCCACGGACGAAAAAATTTCTGACTTGCCTCGTTCTGCGCAGACCGCGATTTATCGAGTTATGCAAGAAGGTACAACGAATGTGATAAAGCATGGTCTGCCTGGCGGGGTTTGTACTTTCAATCTCATGGTCAGCGGCTCGGAAGCAGTTCTTGAAATTACTAATCAGATGGGGAATTCAAGGAAGAAGTCCGGTGACCTTCCAAGTGGCGGCACGGGCCTGATTGGCATGGGCGACAGGATGAGTGCGTTTGGTGGAAAGTTTGCAACTAACGCCGAAGATGGGATTTGGAAGCTGCGGGCAAGCATCCCGTTCTAGCCCTTGCCCTCCTACTAAAGTATGATTTCGGATTTTCGCAGGACAGGATAAGTTAGACATGTATCGGTGAAGACCGATCACCAAGGAAGGTACTTGGTGGTGTTTTGCGAGTGGCATCACGAAGGATCCCAAAGGTGATTAAAAGGTACGTTGCATTATGAGAACGGACTGATCTTTCATCGGCGCTGTGCCCCCATCGCACGCCGTTGTCCGTCAGCAATGCAACGTACCTTTTATATCTTAACTTCCACTGACTCTACTGAGAGCTGTCTCTCGCCTGGGGTCGGAATGAGCTTGAATGGCGAGGCGTTGAGCCTAGAGAGAGAATTTCCCGTCTTGAAAGCGAGCGAGCATGAGCATCCAGGTAGAAACTAATCACTATGAGTCGTTGACAATTTCTCAGGATGCTGCGGACCAGCTGTTCTTCGATGCTCGTAGTGCGAACTCATTCAGCGATGAACCGGTTTCTGACGAAGTGCTCGATGCCATCTACGAAGCAACGAAGATGGGTCCGACGATGATGAATAACCAGCCGTTGCGCATCACCTGGATTAAGAGTGAGCAGGCGCGTCAGGCCATCGCAGGATCCATGGCCGGCCGCAACGCTGAGAAGGCTCTTTCGGCCCCGGCTCTGGCCGTTCTGTCTTTCGACACCGAATGGCATGAAGAGTTCGAGAATTTCTTCCCTCATGCACCGGAACGCAAGGAAATGTTCCAGGACCTCGCAATGCGCACCGCTGTTGGCAACAATAACGCGTGGCTGCAGGCGGGGTACTTCATCATGGGTGTGCGTGCCGCCGGTCTGGCAGCTGGCCCGATGGGTGGCTTCGACAGCACCGTCGTTGACGCAGCGATTAATGCTGAGAACAACCACAAATCATTCTTGATCGTGAATGTTGGCAAGCCAGGGGAGAACGCGTGGCATGATCGCCTGCCACGGCACGATGCATCTTTGGCCACACGCAGCGTCTAATCCATCAGCAAAAACGCCATGAGCGCGATAACTTTAATAGTTCTCGCGCTCATGGCGTTTTTGAAGCGTTAAGCGTTAAGCGTCGGAGTCGCTGTCTTGCTGGGAATCGTTCAGGACGTGATCCGAAACCTTGGTCAGCGCACGCTCCAGCGAGGAGCGCAGTGCGACCGGGACGGTGATTTCTTCGTTGATCTCGACAAGGCCTTCGCGTTCAAAGACGCGTAGCAGTGATTCAACCTGAGGGACCACCTCTTCAAGACCGGCAATCAGGTGATGCTGTTCTGCGGGCAGATCATCCTCGCTAGGAACCTGCAGTGCAAACTCGGTACGTGGAGGAGTCGAAGATGCTGCATTGCTCAATACCCCGGCAACCATCTCGGCAATCTGTGCCTTGCCTGGCTTCTGAAGAGTATTAATCAGAATGTGCGAGTAGAGAACCTCCGCGATCAATTCCTTGACCAAGCGTGCTCCTTGGCCGCTGGAAGCCAGCAAGGCATCACTGAGCGACTCGGTTGGGGTCGCATTCGGTGCTTGGTAGCGCAGCATGGCCGTGCCAATCAGCGCATCCCAGTAAGCCGAGAGACGGGGGATATCTGCCAAGGAAGGAACAACGGTACCGTCTTCTGGCTCCCACTCAGATTCCTGTGGAACCTCCGCGGATTCATCCACCTTGACGAATAGTCCGAGTGCGCCGGCAGCGTCTTGCAACGTTGCGCCGGTCAGAACGCCAGCCGGGGTAGTTGGCTTTCCGTCGCCAACCCAGCTGATCAATTCGCGAGCGGCGAAAACGAATGGCATCGATTCCAAGATGCCATTGGCCTCTTCATCTTCGAGGTACGGCGCGACGATGGGTGAATCTCCGGCCATACGCGAGAGGAATTCGAAGGTCTGCTTGAAGTCATCTACGCTGCCGCCGAAATTGGCGGTGGTCCCCAGGAAAGTCAAGTAATGCTTGAGGATCGCGGCGCTGGCTTCCGAAACCTCTTTACCCAGTGAAGTCAGGTGGCCAAGCTGTTCGCCCAAAATGCTGGGGTCCAAGGTTTTGACGTCAACGCTCTTGCGCAGCTGGGCATGTACCGTCAGCAAAGTAGTCAGTCCCTCAAGTGCTGCGCGGGTCTCGCTGGCTGCTTGTCCTTCTTCGTGGAAATGGCGGAAAAGCGAGGACTTGAAAGGCTGAAGAGCTTGGCGTACTTCGGATTCGAAGGGCACGTTACTGGCGCCTGAACGGCGGGCTGGGTGGCCCTGGGCTGGCTTCTTCTTGGCTGGTTTACGTGAGGCCATATGAGTGAGGCAGTTCCTTAGAATGACTGATCGCTGGGTTTGGCAATTTGCTTCCTTCCAGTTTACGCAGGACGCGCATATCGGGTTGATAGCTTCCAAGAATAGTGACGCCACCTATGGGGAAAGTTCCCATGTATCTCAAAGTATCTGTTGGAAGTTCGGTGGGATTGGATATTTTCTGCAGAAAACACGAAAGTTCCGGTGGTGTGGTGGCGCTCACCGTGGAATCATCAGAACGCGTTGATTTTCGACGCAGATCGCGCGACAGTGATCACATACGGGCTCGTGTGGAGAGGCCGTCAAAATGCTTGGAGGTTGGATTGTGGCTGGAGTAACCGTGCCAGATCATGTCGTTGTTGTTGGTGCTGGCTTTGTTGGCTTGTCAACCGCTTGGTACCTGCAGGAAGCTGGTATTAAAGTCACCGTCGTGGACCGTGGTGGTGTAGCTGCCGGCTCTTCATGGGGCAATGCTGGCTGGCTGACGCCGGCATTGACTTTGCCTATCGCAGAGCCTGCAATTTTCAAGAACGGCCTGAAGATGATGCTTGACCCGGCATCTCCGCTCTACATCCCGCTGAAGGCGGACGCCAAGCTGCTGCGCTTCCTCATCGGCTTTGCCTGGCACTCGACCCCGAGGAAATGGGAAGAAGCCATGCGCGTCTACTCCGAAATCGGAGCAACCGGACTGGACGCTTTTGACGAAATTGCTCAGGCAACCACTGCAGGGCCGGGTGTGCAAGAGCTAACCAAGCCAGCAGATCCTTTCTTGACCGGCTTTACCTCCTTGAAGGATCGTGACGGGTTGCTGCACGAGTTCGAGATGATTGAGAAGACCGGAGGCGAGGTCGACTACGAATTGCTCACCGGTGATGAACTGCGAGGCATTGAGCCGACCTTATCCAACAAGGTTGCTGCCGGCGTAGCCATCAAGAACCAGCGCTACCTCAACCCACCAAAGTTCATGGAATCGCTGGCCGAATCCGTAGTCGCCCGCGGAGGTGACATCATCGGCAACTTCAACGTCACCGATGTGCGTGATAACGGAAAATCGGTAACCATCATCGGATCTGAAGGACGCTCGATCACTGCTGATCACGTCGTGCTGGCTACCGGCGCATGGATGACCGACATGGCCAACAAGTTCGGTGTGAATGTCGTGGTCCAGGCGGGTCGCGGCTATTCGTTCACCGTTGAGCCTGAGGACATGCCAACGCACCCGATCTACTTCCCGGCGCAGCGCGTAGCCTGCACCCCGCTGGGTGATCGCTTCCGCATCGCTGGCACCATGGAGTTCCGCGACGTCAACCACAAGCTGGAGCCCAAGCGTATTGAGGCCATCGTCGCCGCTGCGACCCCGGTCTACAAGGGCATCAACTGGGAAAACCGCAAGGAAGAGTGGGTTGGCGGACGGCCATGCACCGCCGATGGCATGCCACTGGTCGGCCAGACTGGCTCTGCGCGCGTCTCAGTCGGTGGCGGCCATGGCATGTGGGGCGTTGCGCTCGGTCCATTGACCGGCAAGATCCTCGCTGCCCAGATCACCGGCCAGCAGGCCCCTTCCATTGCTCGGCACTTCAACCCGCTGCGTAAGGGTTTCTAGGCGTTTCGGTCCACACCCGGAACGAAAAGAGAACCGGCTTGCGGTGCATCATTTCGATGCACCGCAAGCCGGTTTGTCTTTTGGGGATTCAGGACCACAATTCGCACAAGCGCTTTCGCGCCTCTCTCTGTCGTGAACGAAGGGCAGCGCCACGGGGTATCCCGGCTTGATGGCTGGGGTGCCCTTAAGATACTCGGTGCGGATCCGAATTTCAGTTCATCGGCAACCAGCCAATTTACTGGTGACGAGTGGAAGTTCCTTCGAGGATGTGGCGATATCCCTGGGCATAGCTGGGATATTCGAGCTGTAATCCGCTAGCTAACAGTCGAGCATTATCCAGCCGCCGGTCCGCAGCCCTACGTGTCGGCGCTTCGGAGGCACCTGGCGGTACGGGTAGGTCGAGTTGCTTGGCAAGGAACTCGTAGACCTCGCCGAGCTGAGCCGGGGCGCTGTCGCTGGCCAGATACAGTTCCGCTGCCTGCTCGCCAAGAGCGGCGACATGGACTATGGCTTGGGCCAGATCATCGCGGTGGATGCGATTGGTCCAGTGCGACTGTATTGGCAGCTGCGCAGTGCCTGAGCGAACCATGTCGATCAGGCGGGTGCGTCCCGGTCCGTAAATTCCAGAGGCTCGCAAAATGGTCACTGGCAATCCGCTGCCGGCGAGCGCGATTTCGGTCTGCGCCAAGACCTTCGAAGTCTCGCGGGTTGGAGCCAACGGCGCGGATTCATCGACCCATTGACCTGCTTCACCGCCCATGACGGCGCTGGAGGAGACGTAGATGAAACGTCGCAGCTTCGGGCAGTCCGCCGCGACGCGGGTAGCCAGCTCCTTGGCCACGTTCAAGTAGCTGCGTTGGTAGCCTTCAGCGTCGCGCGTGACCGGAACGGGGGTCAGTACCACGATGTCGGTTTCCGGGTCGATGGCCGGCCACTTAGCAGGCACGAGCAAGTCCACGCTGTGGCCTGTGAATTGGCCAGGGAGCTTGTCTGCCTGGCGGCGCCAGGCAGTGACCTCATGGCCATGGGCGTGGAAACGCAGTCCGGCTTCGGTAGCGACATCTCCGCAGCTGACCAGTAATACCTTCACGAGACTCCTTGGGTGCGTTGCAGTAGGTGGCGTGAATTCTTCTGCCTCTAGACTAGGACTTTGGCGGGAGTCGATCGAGTTGGCCAACCGTCAAGTGGTCAAAGGCAGGAGGAGCATGGGTGCGTCAGCGCGTTGCGTGATCTTTGCTGCCGTGGCCTTCTTCTCCATGCTCGGCGAGGGCATGGCCGTTTTCGCTTTGACCCTTGCAGCGGCAGACGAACTGGGGTCATGGGGCGTCACCGCATTATTCTTGGCAGGGCTGGTGCCTCCGGTGGTCTTTGCTCCTTGGGTGGGGCGCTGGGTGGACGGTTCTGCGCTTTGGCGCGTATGGATCATCAATCTAGGTCTGCACGTACTGGTATTTGCAGCCATGGCGCTGGCCGGAAGCATCATTGCCAGCTTGGCTCTGATGTCCGTGGCCAGCGTTTGCGCTGTCGTCAACGGTGCAGTGATCTTCAAACTCATCCCACGAATCCGCGGGGGATTCAGCGTCGCCCGGGCCAGCAGCTTTCTTGTGGTGGCGACCTCGCTGGCCGGCATCATTGCCCCTGCCGTTGCTTCCTTCGTTTTTGCAGCACGTGGCCTGGGTGTTGCGCTGTGGTGCGCGGCGTTAGGTTTCGTGATCCTCGCCGTGGCGGCGGTGCTGCTCTTTTCTTCGCAGCGCTCGAATCCGGATGAAACTGCTGCGTCCGCCGCGCCTACCGCGCCGCATGCGGCCGCTGCTGCACGAAGCACCGCGGTCTTGCTGCACGACTGGCGTCTGCGTGTGCTGTTGCTTCCAATGGCGGCCATTGTGTTGTTCACGGCTGCCGAGGGGGTGGCCGGGGTGTTCTATCTGCGTGAAGTGACCGCCACGGACACCGGGTACGCGGTACTGCTGGGGGCTTGGTCGCTGGGAGCTGTGGCCGGTTCGCTGGTTGGCGGCAACCAGCGGTTTGGCGCGCGCAACGCGCTGCCGATCCTGCTCGGTGGTGCTGGAGTCGGAGCCGCAATTCTGGTTGAGGGGCTTTGGGCTAATCCTGCGGGTCTGGCTGTGGTCTTCTTACTGGGCGGAGTGGGCAACGGGCTGCATAATACTGGGGTGCGAACGGCGATCTACGACTACGTGCCAGAATCCCGGCATGGTGCGGCGTGGGCCCAGCTTCGGATGATGATCAACATCATGGTTGCGCTGGGATATCTTGTCGGGACCCCGGGGTTGTTTGTTGAGCCTGCCCAGCTGGTTATCATCTTTTCCGGTGCCGGGACGCTACTGGCTATCGCCTTGAGCCTTGTATTGCTCAAGCGCAGGAACGGACAAAGTCCTATCTCGAATCGATGAGTCGCCGCTACGCAGCATTTCACTCCGGGGCTGTTGCCTGAACGAGCTCCGATCACTGAAATCATGGCTCAGCGCGCGAGCCAGGCATCAGGTAAAGGAGATCCTTCCTTCAACGGTTCCAATAATTTCTGCCACCTCTGACCCGTGGTGTTGAAGTACTGTCTTGCCGAACCCAAACGGGGAGTCCGCTGGAGGTGAAGTGCTGCGCCGCAACACGATACAATCAAGTATTCGAATATTTGTACTAGCTTTCAGCAGGGAGTGGTGGGTGTGGCTGACGAACAAGAAATGATGCCTCCGGGTGCCAGCCATGGACCGGTCCAAGCGGTCTCTGCAATGGGATTCCCCTCGCCAGCCCGCGATTATTTCGACGGCGGCCTGGATCTGAACCGTTTGCTGGTGCGTGACCGGGTTTCCACCTTCATCATGCGCGTCTCCGGCAACGCCATGCAATCAGCAGGAATCCATGACGGCGATGAAGTAATCGTGGACCGTTCGCTCTCCGTGCGCCATGGCTCTGTGGTGATCGTGAACCTCAACGGGCAGATGCTGGTGCGCCGCTGGCAGAACGATGGCCAAGAAGTCGGGCTGCTCAGCGATGAATCGCCGCTGCCTGTGGTGCTGACCGAAGGCGATGAAGTCAACGTCTTCGGCGTGATTACCAGGTGCCTGCATCATGTCCGCTGATCACGTGGCCCTGGTGGATGTGAATAACTTCTACGTCTCCTGCGAGCGGGCCTTCGACTATTCGCTGCGCAATCGCCCGGTTGTGGTGCTATCGAACAATGACGGCTGCGTGGTCGCTCGTTCCCAGGAAGCCAAGGATCTGGGTATTCCTACGGGGGAGCCGTTCTTCAAGGTCCAGCGCTATATGGACTCCCATAACCTTGCGGTGCGTTCGAGCAACTATGAGCTGTACGGCGACATGTCCGCCCGCGTCATGGAATTGCTAGGTCGTTATGGAACCTGGCACGAGGTGTACTCCATCGACGAGTCCTTCGTCGGGCTGGAAGGCAATCTGGAACAGGTGCGCAGTGTTGCCGCCCAAATCCGTGCTGCCATTGACCAGAGCATTGGCTTGCCGGTGTGTGTTGGCGTCTCATCAACCAAGACCCTGGCGAAGCTGGCCAACCATATCGCCAAACACAATCCGGGACTTGGCGGAGTCTGCGTCCAGCAGCTCATGGACCCCGAAGTGCTGGAGAATATTCTGCACCGAGTGCCGGTGACCGATGTCTGGGGAGTGGGCCGCAAGACCGGTGCCAAGCTGGCAGCGATGGGTATTGAATCCATCGCGGACCTGCAGGCAGCTGATCCGCTGGCGATCCGCAAGAAGTTTTCGGTCGTCTTGCAGCGAACGGTCTTCGAACTCAATGGGCAGCGTTGCATCGGACCGGTGGAAGAACGAGCGGACCGCGGCCAAGTCATGTTCACCCGTTCCTTCTCCACTCCGGTACGAACCCATGAGGCAATGGAAGAAGTCATGTCGATCTATGCGCAAAAGGCCGCCAGCCGGCTGGCTCGCGAAGGCCGATATGCAGCACTGCTCACCGTGACCGCGGGAACGAGCCGATTCGCCCGGGGAGAAGCGTCCTTCCCGAGCGCACAGGTGCGCCTGCCCCGGCCGACACGGGATCCCATTCTGCTCAGCAAGCTGGCCATTGCTGCGATGCGCGACCTGATGCAGCCGGGAATTGACTACGTCCGCGGGGGAGTGATCCTTTCAGGGCTTAGTGATTCACCCGGAGAACAACAGCTGGATCTCTTTGGACAGAGCACGGATCCGGCTGCCGAAGAACAAGAAAATGTCTCCTCGGTAGTTCAAGATATTTCCGTTCGCTTCGGAGCCAAGTCCATCGGCCTGGGGCATGCAGGAATGGCTAAGAGCCCTGAATGGTCGATGAAACGTGAACACATTTCACAGCGTTGCACCACGGACTGGGACGAGCTCTTGGTGGTTCAGGCCTAGGGCCAGCCAAAGGACAGCGCATCGTCGAGTCTTCTTCGGGAACCTCGCAGATTTCGATGGGAAGATGATCGCATGACAACACGTGCCAAGCAGCTCTTGTCAGCCGGAATGCTGATGACGCTGATGCTCGCTAGCTGCAGTGCGCCGAATGCAGGAAAACCGGCTCCGAGCACGCCAACGACCAGTGTCAACAGCTCCAGTGATCCGACGGCTCCTGCGCAGCCAACTGCTCCCAGCCAGAGCAGCGCATCTAGCAGCCACCTCGACACGATGCCCACGCAGAGCCAGCAACCTTCACCGCGTGAGCAGGCCGAAGCATTGGCAAACGAACTAAGCGTCAGCGAACAGGCTTCCAGCCTCGTGATGGCTGGTGTCCCGGCGACGGGAGCGAGTGCAGCTGAAATTTCTGCGCTGAAGAAACAGGGAATTTCCAATGTGTTCCTGCGCGGGCGCTCGCAGTTGTCTGTGAAGCAGACTTCCGCCAAGGTTCAGCAAATTACGCAGAGCTTGGAAGCCAACGTGCCGGCGGACTTGCCGGTATGGGTGGCTACCGACCAAGAAGGTGGTTTTGTTCGGGTGCTGCAGGGCCCGGGTTTCACCGAACTGCCAACCGCGTTGACGCAAGGAGGCTGGTCCCCCTCGAAGCTGAAACGTGAGCTCGGCGCAGTGGGAAAGCAGCTGGTTGAGGCGGGCATCAACGTGAACCTGGCTCCGGTGGCTGATGTGGTTCCTGCCGAACTCGGCACCGGCAATGCACCTATTGGCTACTTTGGCCGCGAATACGCCCACGATGCCACCGCGGTTGCCAAAACGATGGCAACAGTGAATGAAGCGCTTCATTCCCAAGGAGTGCAGCCGGTGGTCAAGCACTTCCCCGGGCTGGGCCGTGTCGCCAAAAACACCGATACCAATAGCGGGGTGGCCGATACGAAAATTGATGCGAACTCCAGTGATCTGCAGCCCTTCGAACGGGCTATCGAGCAGGACAAATCGTGGGTCATGGTTTCCAACGCCCGCTATGCCAAATTAGATGCGAAAAACGATGCACCGTTTTCATCGAAGATCATTACCGGCTTGCTGCGCGAGCAAATGGGATACGAGGGAATCGTGATTTCTGATGACCTCTGTGAAGCCAAGCAGGTGAGTTACCTTCAGGTGGGCGAGCGTGCAGTGAAGTTCGTTGCCGCTGGCGGAACCTTGCCTTTATGCGTGGAATCAGCTCCGGCGATCACCATGGCGAAGGCTCTGGCTGCCGAGGCTAAAGCAGATGGGAAATTCGCGGCCAAGGTAAAAGAAGCCGCCGTGAAGATCCTCGAGGAGAAGCTCAGCGCACGCTAAGCCGCACGGAGACAAATTAAAAGAGTAGACCCGGGATGCTTCCTTACTCGCTAGGAAGCGTCCCGGGCCTGGTCTTGAGAGGTCGAGAGGCCTACTTCTTGCCCTTCACCTTTCCATCGGTTACTTCCAGCACCTGTGCACGATCGCCACTGGCGTTGTGCATGTGAAGCAGCAGGGCCTTGGAGGCCTTGCTGGAATCAGCAACGGTTACTGGAATCTTGGTGCCCTTCAGATCAGTGAACAGGCTGCCTTCCGCGCCGAAATCAACCTGTGGCTCAGCCACGTTGAACTCGATCCAGTCGGTCTGGTCAACTGGGATCATCGCACCGTTGTCATCGGTGTTGTACCAGGAGTAGCCAAGGACACGGTAGGAGATTTCCTTGGAGTCTTCATCCAGGCCCAGGGCCGAGAGAGAAACTGGCAGGATCGCCACGTTGGTGTCGTAGGTGTTGGTATCGACATCGCCGAGGACACCGTTCACCGGCTGCAGGTCGACCTGTTCTCCGGTAGCCAGGTTGAAGGTCGCAGCCAAATCGAGGTCTACTTCGTCGAATGCCGCGTTGAAGGTGACAAAGTCAGCCTCGCCGTCGCCATTGGTATCGATCTCGACATCCAGCTCGGTACCGCCAGCCAGGTGGGCCCAATTGTCCCAAGTGGAAATGCCGATGTTCAGCTGGCCGTCAGCAATGCCGGTTCGCGGAGCGGTGCTCGATGCGCCAACGTGCTTCAGGTCCATGGAACGGGCAGCAGGGATGTTGTCCAGCGAATCATCGCCGCGTTCGCTTGAAGCGCCCAGCTCGAATGCTCCGAGCAGGGAAGTGACCGAAGTGGCGCCTTCACCAGCGGTGATGTCATTGCCCTTCAGGCTCAGGGTGGTGGTATCCGCGCCCTTCTTCAGCTTCTTGAGCTTGCCTTCCATGTCTGCGCTCAGCTTTGGTGCTGCCTGGACTGGAATGCGCAGGGTAGGAACATCGCTTGCGCTCAGTTCCACGCGGCCGCTAACGTCGGCAACCCAAGCGCGAGCCAGACCCGACTGGGTGGTAGCCATGGTTGGATCGATGGTCTTGGCCCACTGCTGCGGGTCGATGCTCAAAGTGACGTTCAGTTTGGCGCTACCGCCAGCTGGAACCGTAACGCTGTTGCGATCCAGGGTGAAAGTCGCACCTGGGATCGTGGTCGCAGCGACGTAGTTGGCGTCGTAGGTCTGCGCCTTGTCGCTGGTGTTCTCGACGGTGATTTCACGCTTGGCACTGAAGTTCTTCTTGCCATCGACTTCGATGACACCGAAGACCACGCTGGTCAGATCCGCTGCTTCAGAATCGTACGCGAAGGCAGGGGTCTCAAGCGCTGCATCAGCCATGACACGGCCGGAACCAACACGGTTCGGGCCATAGGCGTTCCCGTTGGCATCCTTGATATCGGTTGCGGCGGTGTTCATGATGACGCTCTTAGCCTCGTATGGGCTGTAGTCGCTGTCCTCCAGAACCAATGCCGCGATACCTGCAACCAGCGGGGTTGCCATCGACGTACCGGTCATTACGGCAGTGCCCGTACCGGTACCAACGCCAACCGAACCGATCTGGGTGCCTGGAGCAGCCACATCTGGCTTGACCACGCCATTGGAACCGTGGACGCCACGTGAAGACGAGGAATTCAGCGTATCGGCAACGCCTGATTCGCTGGAGGATCCACCGACGAAATCAGGTGACAAGGTGACCTTCAAGGTGCCAGCTTCAGCTGCCGGACGCAGCTTGTTGGACTCATCCAGGGTGAACTGCGCACCTGGGATGGTCGCGTTGCCAGCGATACCTGCATCGAACAGGTTTGATTCTGCATCCAGCAGGACACCGGTGGCACCGGCGGCTTCAGCATTGTTGAAGCGAACGCCGGAACCACAAGGGAACTCGCCGTTTTCGCTCCACTGCAGCCAAACCCACTTGCCTTCCAATGAACCTGGTTCAAATGCGTCGCAACCGAAAGCGTTATCGGCAGGGGCCATGACGGCCTCGCCGGACAGCGCAGCTGGATCCGCGTTGGTGTAGTTGAAGTTAGCCGAGTACTGGCCCGAGGCCGCTCCGGCAACGTCTTCTGGACCATCGATCTGGATCTTGTCCAAGGTGACATGCGATCCAATGGAGTTGGCCACGGTCAGCGAGGAACGGGAGTTGCCTGGCGAACCGCCGACATCGGTGACATCGCCGGCGTTGCCGGAGGCGACAACCGAAAGGATGCCGGCCGCGCTCAAGGCATCGACAATGTCGTTTTCAGGGTCTTCCGTAGGGGAATGATCGGAACCAAGAGACATGTTGACCACGTCTGCACGGTCGGAGAAATCGCCGTCGCCGTTTGGATCCAGCACGTAGTCCAGTGCCTGGCCCACGACCGAGGAAGAACCGCCGCAACCGAAGACGCGGATGCCGATGAGCTGAGCGTTAGGAGCCGAGCCCGGGCCGACCTTCATCTCTGACAATGCATCGGCATCCAGCGAGGAGTAATCCCCGGTGAAAGTCGATCCATCGGCATTGACGCCGTAGCCTGCGGTGGTGCCGGCAACGTGGGAACCGTGTCCGGCAGCCTGGCAGTCCAGCGGGTTAGGGTCTGGATGAGGGATTGGCTGGTAGGTATCGGCGGAGGAATCAGCGTTGTAGTCATCGCCAACCAAGTCCCAGCCGCCAATGAACTTGTTGCTATCGATCAGACCGGAGTCTGCGCTTGGCAGTTCTTCAGAAGCCTGCGCTTCCTTGTAGCCTTCCAAGGTGCCTGGGCCGCCGAAGCTTGCGTGGGTGTAGTCCACGCCGGTATCCAAGACAGCTACCTTCACGCCGTCGCCGGTCTTGTCCAGGGACTTCCATGATTCCAGAGCACCGGTATCAACTACCGAGCTGCGGTTTGAAGGCTTCTTGGGAACGATGGAGCTGATCTTGGCAACGTCGCTACGCTGTGCAAGCTTTCGCAGGTCAGCGGCATCACCGGTCAGGGCTACACCCTTCAGTGCATTGTGCGTGGTGTAGATGACCTTGGAGTTGGCCTCGGCCGCCAGCTGCTTGCCCTTGGCCTTGACCTCCTTGCCGATCTTCTTGACCTTGGCGGCGTCCTTCTTCTTGCCTGACTTCTCTACAGTCTCGAAGGCGCCATCGCCTTGGAGCTGGACGTAGACAGAGACTTCACCGGTGGCTTTGGCCAGCGGTCCGGAGACTTTCAGGTTGGAAAGTGCTGATGAGCTGGTGATTGGCAAAGATGCGGCGTTTTCACCGTCACCTGGTTGGGGGATTCCTGCTGCGCTTGCCGGTCCTGACAAGGTAACAGCCAATGCAAGTGCAGTGGCTGATCCCAAAATCAGGTGCGGCACCTTCTGCGTGCGGCGAGTGACCATGATTCTCCTAGCTGGGCTGGATAGCGGTACTGCTCCCGTCATGGGCGGCCGATATTAAAGCGGTGCGAGCTTTGAAGATCGTCCGGGGTAAACGTCCGCTGGTGCGTATACCTCTAGCTGGAATCTTAGGTGACCTAGCTCATATATCAAGGGGTTATTGAACAGTTATCTTTGATTAGATACCGTGCTGGCTTGGGTGTTTCACAATAAATTCCGCGCACCACCGCAACAAACCCGCCCAGCAAGGCCTGGTGGGGGTGCATAATTTTTAGAAAAATTAAACACTTTGTTACTCACCAGTTCACTATTTGCTGGGCGGGTCGCAAGGAAATCAGGTTGCTCGAATTATCCGCTTAGAGTCGGCTCAAGAAGCTCTGCACTCGCTCGTCGAGCAGCTCAATGCGCTGGGCAACGACCACCATCGGATCCGGATAGATCGGATTCTTCGGAGGCGGAATGCGCACATTTCGCGAGCACTCGAAGTTCAAGCAGATCAGCGTTCCCAGCGTGTCGCCGTCACGTCCGGCTTGGCCGGCGCGCTTAGTCGTCCACATTCCTACGGCGCAAGGGATGTTCACGTCACGGCACATTTCGCACATGGCGGCGTTGGTCGGCTTGCGGCCGCCATCGGTGGGACGCAGCAGGATGCCGCGGGTTCGGCCCGAGTCATCGGTGTGGAAAAGATAGCCGCGCTGGACCATCTTCGGATCCCGCCAGCCCAGGTACTCCAAGGAGTCCCAGTCGAGGGAGTCGAAGTTTTCGGGCAACGTCAGTTTCTTGGCTTCCTGACGGCTGGCGTTGACGAAGGAAGAGCGAATGGTTTTTTCGGTTAATGGCTGCATGGAAAATCCTCAAATAGTCCGCGCGAACTTTCGGGCGCGCGGAATCATTAGTTTTCAAAAAGAGATGAGGTCTGCCGTGAGTCGAGGAATTAGTGGGTGCAGAAGAATTGCCCAGGGTACAGACCCTAAGCCGAGATTCCGGTGCCAACCCCGTTCGATACGCAGACGAACGGGCAGAGCGTCAAAGTGGCTTGCATAGCCGACCGCCCTTCCCCGTGGATGTCCACGCATTAATTCTGGATAATTCCAGAACAACCATAACAAGTGCGCTTGGCCCAGACCAATGGCTTAGCCCACAGTTAAAGCAGTTTGCTGGCCAATTCCCAACGAAATTGGCCAGCAAACTGCGCAACCGCGAACGCTTAGCGGCGTCCGCCCTGCCAGAGCGCATCAAACGGGGTATTGCCAGAAACGCGATTTCGGATGCCTTCAGTAACAAAAGCCTTGGCAGTGCGGGCAGCCGCCAATGGGGTAGCTCCCTTGGCCAGCTCTGCAGTTACTGCAGCAGCTAGCGAACAACCTGCACCTGAGACCGCGACTTCGCCGATCTTCTTTTCACGCAGAACTTCCAAGGTGGTGCCATCGTAGAAGACATCGATGGCATCTTCGCCCGCGATACGAACCCCGCCCTTGGCCAGGACAGCTGCGCCGGAGACCTCATGGATCTTCTTGGCAGCCTCGATCAGATCACTTTCGGTGGTGATCTTGATTCCCGAAAGCTGTTCCGCTTCGAAGTGGTTTGGGGTGACGAAGGTAGCCAGCGGCAACAGGTTTGCCTTGAGCGCTTCGTCGGTATCCAGTGCGTGGCCTGGTTCCTGGCCCTTGCAGATCAGCACGGGATCGAGCAGGACGTTATCCCATTTCTGGGATTTCAGTGCGGTAGCAACGGTATTAATCGTTGCGGGCGAGCCCATCATGCCCAACTTTACGGTCCCCAACTTGTCTTCGTAGCAGGTCTGGATAGCTTCCAGCTGGTCTGCGATGACCTGCTGCTCAACAGGGACGAAGCGATGGTTCCACGAATCCTTAGGGTCAAAGGAGACGATGCAGGTTAAGGCCACGATGCCGTAGGTTCCCAGTTCCTGGAATGTCTTCAAGTCGGCCTGGGCGCCTGCGCCACCGGTGGCTTCGGACCCAGCGATAGTCAAGGTCATGGCTGGGGAGGCAGTGTTTGTATTAGTCATAGTCTCAATTGTGGATAGAGCGGGTAGGGGAAGGGGCGGGGTTAGCTATGTTGCCAGAAGCTGAGCATGGTTGCTTTGGACCAGCCTTCAGGAAGCTGGTCGGCATGTTCGGCATTGGCTACTAACAGTAGCCAAGGAAGTCCGTGGCCAAAAGCGGCACCCGCGAAGTTAGCGAGAACTGCGCGGCGTGCGGTATCGGGGTCGGCAGGAGCGAAAAGGTCCGGGTCGGTGAGTAGCGCGTAGTTTTCACCGTAATGCATGCGGCCTCGGGCTACCGGGCGGTCGAAGTCAGTGACTTCAACGACGTCATAATTATCCATCGGCGCTTCAAAGAGCCCGGATGTATCTGCGAGCTTGACGACCTGTTCAACGTCATCTGGTTTTCCTGCCAGCAGATGCATGGTGGTCACCGGCTGCCAGCCGGACTCGGATAATGCCGCAGCGGTACTGTCGTTCGGTGCGCCCAAGAAGATCAGCCGCTGGGCGTCGGCCGGTGCGGTCCATGACGCCTCAGGCCAGTAGCGCAATATTTCCACGTCGTCGCCGTCCTGATTGACCGAACGAATCTCATATTGATTCGGAAAGGAAGCAAGACGATCACGCACGGTGGCGTAGTCGTGGGTCCAGCTAGGCAGTTCTCGCGCCATTGGGCTCATAGTGCTGCGTTCTCCTTTTGGTTCGCTAAGTGACCTTCTAGTGGCTATCGGCACCTTCGACTTTACGCCTTAAAACACTGTGATACGGAACTCTGTGTCCGGGGGACAGCCAGTAAGCAGGACGCACTGATTCCTAAGAGGCTTTTTGCTTTCTCAGCGGTACCGGTTTCGGGACCGCAGCTTCAGCAATTTCTGCAGGTCCAGGGTCCATGAGTGCCAGGACATCTTCAAAAAGGGAACGCACTACTGGTAAGCGGCAGAGCACCGCAAATTTGGCCACCACTGGAGCCATGTTCTTCATGAGAAGTCTGGAACGTCGTTGCTGCGGGGACTGGTCGAAGGCCCACGCTGAAAAGACCTGGCGGGAGACCAGTAACAAGAACTTTGGCAAGTCACGGCGGATGCCCAACGGGGGCAGCGGGCGGGACCCGGACACAACCTTCTCCCATAGTTCTAATTCAATGCTTGAAATTTCGTCATCGCTTAGATCGCGTGAGAGCAACAGGCGCAGGAATGGCGGGCCGAAATCGTGGTAGCCGGAAAGTGTTCGTACACCGGCGTCGAGTACTGTGCGGATGTTGGTTTCCAGGGTGTTTCCCTCATCGAGGATTCCAGAGCATTGGTCGTATTGCTCCTTGCGCAGGTTCAGCAGCAGCTGAGCCACAATGTCCTCTTTGGACTTGAAGTAGTAGTACGCATGGGACAGGGAAACCCCTGCGTTTGAGGCAATGGCGCGCATGCTCGAAGCTTTGTAGCCGTCCTGGGCGAAGCACTCCAGAGCGGTCGCTAAAAGCTTGGCTTGGGTCTGACGACCTTTTTCGGTGCGAGGTTGCGTGGTCATGTGGCCTTTTGGACAGGAGAACTTGAATTCGATTCTAGCAATAATTTGAACGCGTTCAAAAAATGAAAAAATTCATGCTGAAGTATGGGAGAGCAGTCACTGCATTATTTGTTTCCTCGATTTTATGGTTCGAAGATTCACAAGTGAGATACCAATTTAACAATTATTTGATTTCTGAAACATGGTTGACGGATAAAGGCGAGATCTGTGTACATAGTGATGCATGGGATACTTGTTGCGTAAGTGCTAATACAGCGGGACAGCGCGTAGGCATAGCACCCTCACCCCTTTTAAAACTTGGGCTGGGTTGTGCCCCTTTAGCGACGTTCTGGCGAACCACTTTGACAAGGAAAAATTCATGGGCGACTCCAACGCCGACAACAACCTGATCCGAACCAAGAGTGCGGTATTCGCTTCTGCCGGTTCTCCCTACTTCTCCACGGTCCTCACCATGATGGGTGCGGTCGTGATTCTTTCGAATATTGGCGCTTCGAAAGGCGTCAGCTTCGGACCACTCATTACTGACGGCGGGTTCTTCCTCTTCCCGCTGGCCTACATTCTGGGCGACGTCATTTCCGAAGTCTATGGATTGAAGGCAGCGCGTCGCTCAATTCTGGTGACTTTTGCTTTGGCGTTCTTCGCCGTGTTCTGTTTCTGGGTCATGATCCAGCTGCCCTCGGCTGAGTTCTATGACGGGCAAGAAGCCCTGGAACGGACCCTTGGCCCAATCTGGCAAATTGTCGTTGCCTCCGCTTGCGGATTCCTGGTGGGCCAGCTTGCCAACTCCTGGGTGCTGGTTAAACTCAAGGAACGCTCGGGGGAGCGCGGACTGATTCTCCGATTGATCGGATCCAGCGGCGTGGGCGAATTCCTCGACACCCTGATTTTCTGCGCTATTGCTGCGCCGGTAATCGGCATCGCCGATGCACCCAGCTTCATTAACTATGTCGCGGTGGGCTTTGTTTATAAGACAGCCGTGGAGATTATATTTGTGCCGGTGACGTCAGTAGTCATCAGATGGTTCAAAAAGCGTGAACCAAGCTATGGCGAAACGGTAGCCACCAGCTAATTTTCCAGTGGGCATCATCCGTAAGGGCGATGCCCACTGCTGTACCCAGCGAATAAAGTTAGCGATATGCAGATGGGTCAACGCGCTAAAGGGCAATTAGAAGTACACAGCTTGACCATCGGCTATCCCAACCGCGTGATTTGCGGGCCGATAAACCTGCAACTGGCTCGGGGCACCGGTTTGGGAATTATTGGTGCAAACGGCAGCGGCAAGTCGACTTTGGTGCGCACGATCCTGGGACACCTTCCCCCGATTGAAGGCACCGTCGAATTCCAAGGGCTTCCGGTGGATGACAGCTCGGCACATTTTCGACGTACAGTCGCAGTACAAGTCACCGACGGCGCGTTCTTTGAAGAACTCACCGTGCACGAACACCTCGAAATGGTGGCCCGCGGACATGGTGTTGCCGAATGGGGCCAAGCGGTCCAAAACGAACTCGACTTTTTCGAATTTTCTACCGTATCCGACCACCTGCCCAATGAGTTGTCCTCTGGTCAACGACGCAAGGTATTGCTGGCGGCCTGCCTGATCAGACCAGCAGAACTGGTGATTTTAGACGAACCGGAACAGCGTCTGGACCTGCGTATCAGGAATAAGCTGTATCAGCGGCTCGCTGCCATCCGCGCAAACGGGACAAGCGTTTTTGCAGTCACCCACGATCCGCTGATGCTGCGAAGCTGCATGGAGCAGGTGCTACTTCTGGATGAAGATGAGGGCCAGCTACTTGATCCGGACTCTGGAGCGCAGTGGCTTGAACGCTGAGAAGGAGATGCCCCAGCTCATTGAATTCAACCCCAAGGAACTGCTCGCTCGGGCTAGGAGCCGAAGGAATTTCTCCGAACGCTTCGACAGCTTTTCCGACGCCTATATCTGGGTGCTCAGCGCGCTGGTTGCTCTCGCATATCTATTCAGTGCACTCTTTGGTGTCTTGTTCGTGCTTCTGGGCGAAGGGGTGCCGCACCAAGAGCTGCCGACGGCTGTTTGGGGCATGCGGGATCTGTCGCTGGTGCTCTTAGTTCTTGCGGCCTTGGCGATATTCAGGGTCATGCTGTTCATCGGGCCATGCGGGCTCAGCGCCGCTAAAGCCCACTGGTGGTTGCCTTTGCCGATTAGGCTGCGAAACATCCGCAGGTCAACATGGCGCAACGCGGTGCTCGCAGGGCTTTTTGCCGGCAGTTTTCTCGGAGCACTGTGGCTGATCATCATGTTGGGTTTGGCCGGTTCTCTTCAATTGCCAGTAGCGGGCTTGGCACTGGGCAGCTTTGCGGTGATGGGAATTGGCATTGCCAATGTGGCTACCGTGATTCAAAGCCTGAATATGCACGCTACGGCTCGACGAATCAGCGGTTGGGCGATGTCCACTATTGCGCTGGTCTTGGTCGTGTTGTGGCTGCTGATGATGGGAAAGGTTCAATGGGCGCAGGCACTGGTCGAAGAACTATCGTCCGCGACCTTGAACCAGCAGGCTTGGCTCAACGTGCTTCTGGTCCTTGTAGTGCTCTGTGTTGCGAGCAGCTACTGGGCCTATCGCCAATTTGAGCAGATCACAGGCCAAGCGTTGCGCGTTGCCGGCCATCAGCAGCAATTCGCCATGGGCACCTTGATGCAGTTGGATTCCCGAGGCCTAGCTGCGCCGGCGCAAACTGCGATTCATCGACGACGTCCACACGGAGCAAGGCTCACGGCCAAACTGCCGGTCGCCTGGCGCATCCTTATACTGCGGTTGCTGCGCGGCGGCCGGTGGCAAACGACGGCGCTTTGCCTGACTCTGATGCTGCTCCTGGCCGCTGCGGTCCAGCAAATCGCCAACCCGCTCAGCGCCGCGGCTTTCTACTTGCTTTTGTGCGTGGTGCTGCCGCTGAGCATTTCCCGGATTGTTGCACCGCTTTTGGGCGAACAGCAGCTAACCCAGATGCTAGGACTCTCTGAATCGCAACTCGCGCGAGCAGCGACCTGTTTTGCGCTCCTCTTCGCAGCAACAGCACTTGTCTTCCTCACCGGCGGACTGGGAATTCTGGACATGATCCAGATAGTCCATCCCTGGCAATGGGGTGCCGCGCTTTCTATTGCATCCTTGGGCTGTGCAGCAGCGAGCAGCGCACATGCCCAGCGTGGAGAACGCGATTGGGGAACATTGCTTGGCTCAGCATCCAATGAGATGACGATTGCCACCGTACTTTTCTTGGAAGCGGTGACCTACATCCGAGTGGCTGCTACGTTCTCGCCGCTCGTCGTTCTGGCTTTGAATCCGGCGGCAACGATCTCATGGGTGTTGTGGGCCTGCGCGTTGCTCTTCGGAGGAAGCGCACTGCTTCAGATATTCCGAAAGAACTGACGAGTCCGACGGTAGGTAGACTTGGAACATGACCGTCTCGATTTCCATATTCAAACCCGCCGAGCTGCCGCAACAGCTGTTCTATGCCGTGCTGAAATTACGTGCCGATGTCTTCATTGTGGAACAGCAGTCCTGCTATCCGGACATCGACGGGCATGATCTAGATGAGGACACGGTCCACCTGTGCGCGTTGGAAGACGGAAAAGTGCTGTGCACGGTACGGATCATGGAAATCGGCAGCCCGAGTCCGCGGATTGGGCGAGTTGCCACAGCCAGCAGTGCCAGGGGGCGTGGGCTAGCCGGAGAATTGATGAAACAAGCGGTGGGGCTCTGCCAGCCCCACGCTCAAATCCAGCTCAGCGCACAGACCCAGCTCGAAAGCTGGTACGGGAAATTTGGGTTCCAGCGCTCCGGAGCCGACTATGACGATGACGGGATCATGCATCTGCCGATGATTCGCGACGGCGGAAAAGCCTCACTCTAAGACAAAGCAAGGCCTCGATTCTGCACCTGGCGGTGACGAATCGAGGCCTTGAACGCTTTATGCCCTGAAGCTTATGCGGTTGCCGGCTTGCCCTGTGGATCTGGCGTGCCAGCGTAGTAGCTGGAAAGCACCTTGTCCTTGAGTTCGAAGAACGTACCGTCTTCGATCGCCTGACGTGCCGACTCAACCAGCGAAACAGTGAAATGTTCGTTGTGAATTGAGATCAGGGTGTGGCTGAGCAATTCTTTGGCCTTGTACAAGTGGTGAATGTAGGCACGGCTGAAGTTCTCGCAGGCATAGCACGGGCAACCTTCCACCAGCGGGGTGAAGTCGCGCTTGTAGCGTGCACCAGAAAGGTTGAAACGGCCCCATGGGGTGTAGAACGCCGAATTGCGTGCCACGCGGGTAGGCGAAACGCAGTCAAAGGTATCTGCGCCATTCTCAATTGCGGTGAAGATATCGTCTGGCTCGGAAATGCCTAGCAGGTGACGTGGCTTGTTCTCAGGCAACTCCTCGGAGCACCAGCCGACGATGGTGCCCAGGTTTTCCTTTTCCAGTGCACCGCCAATACCGAAACCGTCAAACGCCATGGCACCAAGATCCTGGCAGGCCTTGCGGCGCAGATCTTCATACTGGGCACCCTGGATGACGCCGAACAGTGCCTGGTAGTCCTTGCCTACGCGCGAATCAGTCAGCGAGAAATGCTCGGCAATGCACCGCTCAGCCCAACGGCGAGTACGTTCAAGGGACTCGACCTGGTAGCCGCGCGAGTTCTGCAAGGTGGTCAGCTCGTCAAAGGCGAACATGACGTCCGCGCCAATCTGGTGCTGCACGCCCATGGAGATTTCGGGGGAGAAACGGTGCTTGTTGCCATCGAGATGGGACTTGAACCAAACGCCGTCTTCATCCACATTAGCCAGACGCTCCTTGCCCGGAGCAACTGCATCATCGGGGCCGGACTGGTCAACCGATTTCATGTCGATGACCTTCTTGAATCCTGAACCCAAGCTCATGACCTGGAATCCGCCGGAATCGGTGAAGGTAGGGCCCCGCCAGCCCATGAACTTGCCCAAGCCACCAGCCTCATCGAGGATATCGGCGCCTGGCTGAAGGTACAGGTGATAAGCATTGGAAAGTACCGCTTGGGCACCGAGCTGCTCTACCTGCACTGGGGTGACAGCCTTCACCGTTGCTTTGGTGCCAACGGCGATGAACGCAGGAGTCTTGATCTCTCCGTGAGGAGTTCGGATAACGCCAGTGCGTCCTAGCATTGGTGAACCGTCGGTAGCGGTGAGCCGGGTTCCTACTTCAAAACCGAATTCATCCTGGCGGGCATGCGGGGCACTGGGGTCAAAGTTCTTTTCGGGCACGTACCAAGTGTGCCGTATTAACAGCTCGGTGAGGAAAACGACAGCCCTAATGTGCGCCGAAACCTAACGCTTCACAAGGCAAAGCGCGAATAATGAACAGTACGTGTTGTGTCCAACGCGACGAAAGGAAAACGTGGGCCTGGAAAAACTGAAGGACTCGGTTGCGGCACTGGTTACGCTGGGGCCGGCTCGCAAGGACCACTGGATTGGGCTGCGCACCGGTGTTGGTGTCTTCGCACCGCTGATCACGCTATTCGCGGTTGACCGGTTAGACCTTGTTGTCTTCGCCGTTTTCGGCGCTTTTACCGGGGTCTATGGCCGTGTGGATGGCTATTGGAACCGACTGCGCATGCAGGTTCGTTCCGGAGCCCTGTTCTTCGTAGTGATCGCGCTGGCGTTGGCTGCTTCCTACTGGTGGATTGACCATGCAAACCCCGAGGTCAAGCAGTGGCAGATCGTTGGCGCCACCACGCTGGTCGCCGGAGCATGCTCGGTTCTGGTGGGCTTCATGCGGTTGCGTCCTGGCGGCTCGCTGTTCCACATCTTCGCCTTTGCCGCGATCGCTTCGATCCCTGAACCGGCTCCCTTCGGGGAGGCCTTGTTGGTTTCCGCGCTGACAGTCTTGCTTTCCATCGCGATTGGAGCTGCCGGAGCGCTAGGCCAGTGGGCAAACGTTTGGAAACGAACCCCGTTGCCGCCGCTTTCCGATAACGTCCGCAGAGCGATCTGGTGGGAAGGGCTGTTCTACATCCTGTCTGCCGGCGTGGCAGGCGCCTTGGCCAACACCGTGGGCAGCCGCTTGGAAGCAGGGCACAACTACTGGGCCATGGTGGCAGCGGTAGTGCCACTGGTCGGGCACACCACGACCTTGCGCATCCGCCGCGGCATGCATCGAATGCTGGGCACACTGGCAGGCATGATCTTGATGGCGATCTTGATCTTCCTGAACCCGCAGGTGTGGGTCTTGCTCGCCTTCATCGCACTGTGCCAATTCATGGCAGAGATGCTGGTCATGCGCAATTACTTCTTGGCGCAGATATTTATTACCCCGATGGCGTTGGTCGGCGTCTCGCTGGTCACGGGCCTCAGCGGTGCCGTCATGTACGACCGCGTCATCGAGACGTTGATCGGCTGTGCGGTGGGCATGCTCGGCGTGCTGCTCGGAAGCTGGGTCGGAACGATCCTCAAACGTCGGCGGGGGATTGTTCCAAAGCGTGAAACTGAAATTTAGATATTCACTCCGACATGGGCTAATGCCTGTCGGAGAATATTTTCACGTCCGCCAGCGAACTCGCCCTGGATGTCTGAGCTCAAAGCCTCGCTTGGCGAGAGCCAGGTCAGTTCCAAAGCATCCGAACGCGGGCTGGATTCGCCACGCACCGGCACGATGTAGCACATGGAAACGGCGTGCTGGCGGTCATCGGTCAGACCTGTTTCGCTTGGCGCAGGGAAGTATTCAGCCACAGTGAAAGGCACTGGGGACGCGGGCAGCTGCGGGAGCACCATGGTGCCCAGATCCTTTTCGATATGGCGGATCAAGGCAGCTCGAATGGTTTCCCGGTACATGACTCGGCCAGAGACGAAGGTCCGCAGCATCCGCCCGTCATCATCGCCGGTCAGCAGCAGCCCTACTTCATTGACATAGCCCAGCGGGTCCAAGCGCACGGGAATAGCTTCAACGTAAAGGATCGGCAGGCGCTGTCGTGCCTCGTAGAGGTCCTCTTCGGAGAGCCATCCAGGATATGGGTCAGGAGTGCGCACGTTCATGGTTCTATCTTGGTACACAAACCTCCGACATTCCATGAAGCTGAATCTGTGTTGCGGAACTCACCTCGCAGCCTAACTGCGGCTCTAGTGCGCAACAGCCGTAGGAGATAAAATTGGTTGAGCTATTTCAAGTTTTGTCTGGCAAGATCCTGCGGGCATTCGGATAGCATTTCCTTTTCCCAAATCCTCATGGAAGCAGATTCCCGCCGTGACGAACGCTCCAGAACGATTGAGCAAGCAAAACTTCACCACAATTGCGGTGCTGATTGTTTCCAGCTTTGTAGTGATCTTGAATGAAACCATCATGAACGTGGCCTTGCCAGTCTTGATGAACGAATTCAATGTCACCGCTGATGCAATTCAGTGGCTGTCGACTATCTTCATGCTGACCATGGCCGTCGTTATTCCAATGACTGGCTTCCTGCTGCAGCGAATGAGCATCCACAAGGTCTTTATCCTGGCCATGGGACTGTTTACCGTGGGCACCATCCTGGCAGCGGCCGCTCCGGGCTTGACCGTTTTGCTGGTCGCCCGAGTTATCCAGGCCAGCGGCACAGCCATCATGATGCCACTGCTGATGACCACCATCTTGCACCTGGTGCCGCCAGCACGCCGCGGCGTGCTGATGGGCAACGTATCCATCGTGATCTCTGTTGCTCCGGCTATCGGCCCCACCCTGTCTGGCCTGATCCTGCAGTACCTGTCGTGGCGCTTCATGTTCATCGTGATCGTTCCGATCGCTGTCGTGGCGCTGCTGGTTGGTTCACCGCGCCTGCCTAGGGACGTCGAAGGCGTGTCGACCCCGCTGTCCGTTCCTTCCTTGATTCTGGCAATCCCGGGCTTCGGCGGCCTGGTGTACGCACTGAGCGGCCTGTCGGCCGGGGTGACCCCATTGAACTTGGGCATCCTCATTGGCGCGGTGCTCTGCCTGCTGGCATTCGTCTTCCTGCAGCTGAACCTGCAGAAGGAAGACAAGGCTCTGCTGGACCTGCGTCCACTGGGCTACAAGAGCTTCAGCCTGTCGCTGGTGCTGATGATGTTCTCGATGATCGCCTTGTTCGGCGTGATCATCTTGCTGCCGATGTTCTTCACCAACGTGCTGGGTATTGAAACTTTGACCACCGGCCTGATCATGCTTCCTGGCGGACTGCTGATGGGTATCTTGGCCCCAATGGTCGGCAAGCTCTACGACAAGGTCGGTGCCCGCCCGCTGATCGTCCCTGGCGCTTTGGTGCTGCTGGCTTCGTTGCTGGGCTACGCGATGATCCTTGACGCGGACACCCCGATCTGGCTGCTGGTCGTGCTGCATCTGGTGATGAGCTTGGGATTGGCGTTCATCTTCACTCCTGCTTTCACCACCGCGCTGAATCCACTGCCCCACCACCTGCACTCGCACGGTTCGGCGTTGCTGTCCACCTTGCAGCAGTTGGCAGGAGCCATGGGCACCGCGCTGCTCGTTGGCGTCGTTGCTTCTGCTACCGCCGCGAAGATTGCAGCGGGAACCGATGAGCTCACGGCCATGGTTGAAGGCTTCCAGCCAGGCTTCCTGATTGGCGCTGCCTGCAGTGTCGGCATCGTTGTGATCGGTTTCCTGCTCGGAGGCCGGAAGCAAGCTGTGGCCGCAGAAGCTGAACCTTCAAAGGTTCCAAGCCACTAGGCACTAGCCGCTAGGCACTGAAGAACAAAGACGCCGTTGGACGCTCCCCAGAGCATCCAACGGCGTCTTTGCCTCCAGCGGTTACTTCTGCAGAAGGCAACTGGCCAGTAATGTAGGTCACAAGATTGTTTTCTATAAGGGAGTACACATGCAGTTGCAGGATTCAGTCGCCCTGGTTACCGGTGGACTGTCAGGTCTGGGCCGAGCCACCGCACAGAAATTAGCCAGTCAGGCTAAACATGTACTGGTCCTGGACTTGCCACGGGATGACGGCGATGAAATTGCCGCTCAGATCGGGGCGAATGTCCGTTTCGTGCCAGCCGACGTCACCGACGCTCAGCAGGTTGCCACCGCCATTGAACGCGCCAAGGAACTAGGAACTCTGCGGGTGCTGGTCAATTGTGCCGGCGTGGCAACCCCGGGCAAGGTGCTGGGACGTGAAGGCGTGCTGCCGTTGGAGCGCTTCTCGAAGGTGCTGGAGATCAACGTCAACGGAACGTTCAACGTCATCCGCTTGGCTGCTGAAGCCATGGCGCACAGCGAGGCGGAAGTCGATGAGCACGGAACTTCCGAGCGTGGTGTCATTATCAATACCGCATCCGTGGCTGCCTTTGACGGCCAGATCGGACAGCCTGCCTATGCGGCGTCCAAGGGCGCAGTAGCTGCCATGACCCTGCCGCTGGCACGCGAGCTGGCAAGCCACCAGATCCGCGTCATGACCATCGCTCCTGGCATCTTCCACACCCCGATGATGGCTGGCCTGCCGCAGGCTGCCCAGAATTCCCTGGGTGCCCAGGTGCCGCATCCATCGCGTCTGGGACGTCCGGAGGAGTACGCGGCATTGGTAGAGCACATCGTGGCTAACCCGATGCTCAATGGTGAGACCATTCGCCTTGATGGCGCCATTCGCATGGCTCCGCGCTAGACACCAGCTGCCGGTGCGGCGAGCCTAGAATTCGATGGGCTTGCCGCGCTGCGCGCGGTGTTCTGCATGGCTGATCTGGAAGCGGCGATTCTCAGCCAGGAGGAATACCAGCAAGGCCATGAAGATCCAGACCGCCGAAACCCAAAGCGGGGTCGACTCATGGAACCACCCCTGGATGGCGGCGGCAACCATGCTGATGCCGAAGCCGCTTGCCAGGGCATGGCGGCCACGCTCGGTATGGGCGAAACCGGCAGCAATCAGGGATACTCCCACCGCCACCAACGTAACTTGCATGGCATGTTCGCGGCCGGTCCACCCCGCTGTGGCGAACCACAGCTGCAAAGCGTAAACCATGCTGAATCCAGCGAAGAAACCCAAGGGCGCATCGGTAGCCCAACGCTCGAACTTGGTTCGTGCGGTGTGCTGATTCAGCTGATGCACGCAATATAAAGCCAACAGGGCAGATATCGTGGCCAGCACTGCAGAACCTGCGGTGAGGAAGCTGAATGCCAGGGTAATTGCGCACGCCATCAGGGCAACTGCAGCAGTAGCGATGATGGCGACCTTGCGTTGCCTGCGAGCTGAGCGCTGGTCGCGGCGTAGCGAAAACGCTGCGCTGAGAATCAGTGCGATGGCTATTGCTGGCCACAGAATCGATTGCACCAAACTGGGATCGAGCAGGTTCTGCCGGCTGCGGCCATCCAGGCCGAAGGAAAAGGCCAGCGAGGTGCACAGCAGCAGTACCGACGAAGCGCCAAAGAGGTATGAGCGGACCTTGTCAAAGGGTTCTACCGCAGGGTTGGGCCGAAGATCCGGTGCCGCGTAGGGCAATTCGAAGGTCGGTTGCCGGGACCCGGCGGACAGCGCCTCCTGAGCGGACTCCACGAGTGATTTAAGTTGCGGGGTCGGCTGTTGCTCGGCCATCTTTCTTCCGTCCTTATAGGTCACCGGATAATAGGCTCCAGCCTATGGCAATTCACCGCCGTTGAGAAGCGCTGAGGATAGTTGCGGAGATTCCAGCAACTGCTGTTCCGAGCTGAAACTACGCTCAATGCCGGTCAAGGGGTCAGTGAAGGAAATCGTGTGCGCCAGCAACTGCAGCGGACGCTGGTAATCGTCGGGAGCCAAGTCCCATAGACGTGGGTAGAAAGCATCATTGATGATGCCCAGGCCCAAGGAAGCCAGGTGGACGCGCAGCTGATGGGTCTTTCCTGATCGCGGTTCCAGATCCATCAACGCAACTTCCAAGCCCGCATGGAAGCCGCTGCTTGTGCCGATCGCTTCGACATTGATCAAGGTCTGGGCGTTCGGGTGGCCATCCTCGACCACCGAACGCAGCTGGCCCTTGACCTTGGTCATCCGATTTTCAAAGGCCAGTGGCATCCCAGCGAGCAGCTCTCGCAGCTCGGACTGAGACTTGACCTGCGAATGCTCGCCGTTGGGTTGCAGCACCCGTCCGGTTTCCAGGCCTTCGCCCGGTTGCAAAGCGACAACCGCCTTGTATCGCTTGGCAATTTCACGGCGCTCGAAAAGCATCTGGTAGTCGCCGCGGGTCTGCGGATTCACCGCGAACAGAATGACTCCAGCCGTGGCCCGGTCCAGCCGGTGCATCGGCACCAAGTCATCAATGCCGGTCTGGTTGCGCAAGCGAACCAGCGCCGATTCCTGGATGAAGCGCCCACCTGGAGTGGTTGGCAAGAAATGCGGCTTGTCCACGACCAGGAGGTGCTCATCTTGATGCAAGATTTTTGCTTCAAAGGGAATCGGTGCTTCTACCGGCAGAGACCGGTAGTACCAAATGAATTCGTGCTCTCCCAAGGGCGTCTGGCGGGTGAGGGGAACCCCGCCCAAGCCGACGATTTGCTGATCATCGAAGCGGCGCAGGATGCCTTCTGGATCAACGTGGCCGAAGCGCTCCAGTAAGTACTCGGCGACAGTTGCCCACGAACCGGTCCGCGGAAGACGCAGACGAGTTGCATTGACGCCGTTGCGAACGGGAAGCGGGGATTGCATAGCCATAAGGGCTATTCTCCCATCTTCGCCGCAGGGGTGCAGGACTGCGCCTGCTAGGTCGGTTCAATGGTTCTGCGTAATTACAGCGAAGTCGATGTCTTTTCCCCCACTGCATACCGGGGCAACCCCTTGGCTGTCGTCCACGAAGCACAAGGGCTGACCAGCGAGCAGATGCAGGGCTTCGCCAAGTGGACCAACTTGGCCGAGACGACGTTTCTGGTGCAACCGGAGAATCCCGCCGCCGACTACCGGGTGAGGATCTTCTCGGCCACCCAGGAATTCCCCTTTGCCGGGCACCCGACGCTGGGTTCCGCCTTTGCCTGGCTGAAGGCCGGAGGCGTGGCGAAGGACCCGGGACGCATCATCCAAGAATGCGGTGCGGGGCTGGTGGAAGTGCGCGTTGAGCAGCAGCGGCTTTGGTTCGCTGCCCCGCGATTGACCCGCTATGAACCGGTTGCCGAATCGTTGGTGCAGCGCATTGCCGAGATTTTGGGGGTATCCCGGGAACAGATCCAAGACACTTCGTGGCTGGCCAACGGCCCGGAATGGATCGGAGTGCTCCTAGCCAGCGCACAGCAGGTGCTTGAGCTGGCCCCTGACCCCAACGCCCTGGGGGAGCTGGCCATCGGGGTGACAGGCCCGCATCAACCGGGGGCTGAAACCCAATTCGAGGTGCGTGCCTTTGTCGGCGGGGACCCGGTCTGGGAAGATCCCGTCACCGGCAGCCTCAATGCGGGGCTGGCCCGCTGGCTCACCGATTCCGGGATGGCCCCTGAGCGCTACGTCGCCGCACAGGGCACCGCTATCGGCTACCAGGGCCGGGTGCATATCCGCGTCGAGAACGGTGGCATCTGGGTGGGCGGCGATGTGTCCAGCTGTGTGCAAGGCGAGGTGGACCTCTAGTTCTGGAATGGGGGCGTCCGCTTAGCCTGCCGGCTGGCAGGAAGGGCACAAATAGCAGTCCCGTTCGATCCCGGTGGGCGTCGAGGCGATGCGCAGCAGCTCAATGCGCGTTCCGCAGCGCAGGCAGGGCTTTGCGGCCCGGCCGTACACCCACAAGGGGTCGCGGGTACCTGGCTGCCCGGTGGTCACCCGTCGTGGACGGTCCTTGTTCACCACCAGCAAGCGATGGGCCAGATCGATCAGCGCAGGAAGATTCTGGACCTCGCGTACCGCGGTAAGCGGATGCACTCGGCTCAAGAACAGGATCTCGCTGCGGTAGACGTTGCCCACCCCGGCCATGATCCGCTGGTCCAGCAGTGCTTGGCCGATGCCCAGCTGCGGTTCGGCCCGCAGGTTTTCCAGCGCCACTTGCGCATCCCAGTCGACTCCGAGCAGGTCTGGTCCCAGGTGGCCCACTACATCGGCCTCCTGCTCTGTGGGCAGCAGCTTCACCTGGGCGATATCGAAGCCCACTGCTGTAATCCGTGCTGTTTGAAGTACGACTCGGGCGGTGTGGGCTGGGCGTTTCCAGCGTTCGCCCGGTGCGTAGAGATCCCAGCGGCCTTCCATCAGCAGATGGGAATGCAAGGTCAGCGCAGGCTGCGCGAAATCCGGATTCGCACGAGTTGGCGGCTGAAGCCGCATCAGCAGATGCTTGCCCCGGGGGATGACCTCGCGCACCTCATACCCGGCAACATCCACGGTAGCCAGGGCCGGGACGCGGAAATCGGAGGCCAGCAGGACCTCGCCGGCCAGGGCCTGGTGCAGCCGGGCGGTGGCACGGTAGACGGAATCGCCTTCGGGCATGGGGAGCGCTCCTTGATCGGTGGGTCAGCGGCGGAAACGGATGCCTTGGGGTGTGGAATAGAACCCGGCTCCCTGCAGCGCGATGCCAACCGGATGGTCCTGCACCGGCTGTCCGTCCACCGTGGCGATGGCTATCTTGTCGACCTGGGCGGTGCGCAGCGTGGCCACCAGCTGCATGGCAATGATGTTCCATGCCGGTTCGGAAAGCTCGCCGAAAGTCAGCACGGTGCGTCCGCCACGCTCCAGATAGAGGCTCAGGGCCCCATCGAGCAGCCCGACGATTGCGCCGGCCTTGCGCCCGGGGCGGTGCCCGGTTTCGGTGGCAGGCCAAGCCAGCGCCGCGCCATAGGGGTTCGCCGGATCGGTGGAAGCCAGCACCGTGGCCACCGGCTGGCGCCGCGGGTCATCGGCCAGCTGGAATCCGCGCAGCCGGTCAATGGTGGTGGAGGTGGAGAACTGGGCGGCGCCGAGCTTCTCCACGAAGTAGCCGCGCCGGGCATGGCCAGCTTCTTCCAGCTTCGAGAGCACCCGGTAGAGCTGGCCGAAGCCGCCGGGCACCGACTCGGCGGCCACCGAGCCGCGGGTGAGCACCCCGTAGCGTTCCAGCATGATTTCCGCGGTGGCGTGGGCGCTGATCGTGGGGTCCGCTACCGGTGCGGGCAGCAGCGACCAGCGGGCCGCGCCGCGCGAGCCGCGCGCCGGCCCGCCGGCTTGTTCCCGGGCCAGCCGGTTCAGTCCGGACAGGCGGTTCAATCGTGCGGCGCGGGCCCGTGGTGCAGGCTTGGCGATCTTGTGCGCGGTTGACCCGCCGGCCAGGTAGCCGCGGATCGGCGCCATGGTATCCGGTGAAATGTACCCGGCCCAGAACAGCCTCCAGCAGGATTCGGCGACCTCGTGGCTGCTGGCCGCCGGCTCATCGCTGCGGTGGATGCGCCCGGCCAGTTCCTCGGCGAAGTAGGCGCCGGTGGACTCGAAGGCCTGGAGTACGCGCAGGTCAAGAGCCTGCAGCGTGCTGGCATCGGGGTGGGGAAGGCTCAGCGCTGCATGCTCGGCTGTGTGCAGCGACAGCCAGCCGTCCTTGCCGCCCGCGGCCCCGGCTCCGCAGATAAGAATGTCCCCGGAGCTGCACAGCTCGTCCAGCCAGGAATTCTGGTAGCCCTTCATCCTTGCCGGGAGCACGAAGGATTCCAGGGCGGAGGCGGGGACCTCGGCGCCGGCGAGCTGGGCAACGATTTCATAGGCGCCGTCGGCGCCCTGCAGCGAAGAACCGATCTGCTGCCAGGCTGGCAGGAAGCGCCCGTAGGTGTCCTGGTCCACCGGTTCCACCTCGGCTCGCAGCGCGGCCAGCGAACGGGTGCGGATGGTGCGCAGGACTTGGACATCGCAGTATTCATCACCGCTCACGCCAGCGGGAACGATCTCCAATGGACGGAACGCTCCCAAGGACAAGCGTCCAGCGGCTACCAGCTGGTCGAGCACCGGGCGCAGGACGGCCACGCCGAGTCCCAGCTGCGCGGCCATTTCACCAATCGTGAAGGGACCATGGGTGCGGGCGAATCGAGAGGCCAGATCTTGGATTGGTGAGGCTGCTGGCTCCAGGAATGCCGCAGGGATGCCGGTTGGCAGGGGCGTGCCCAGCGCATCGCGCAGCTTGCCGGCATCTTCGATTGCCGCGTAAGCCAGTTCTCCTGATTGGCGCAGGGTGAAAGCGCGGCGGGTAGAGACCAGGGCTTCGGCATGTGCGCGGGCGCTGTCGATATACAGTGCCGTTTCCTCGTCGGCGGGATCGCGCAGCCTTTGCGCCAGTTGTTCAGCGCTCAAGGGACCGAGCAGGCGCAGCAGATCTGCGCAGCCTTCCATGCCGGCCAGACGCCGGTTCGGCGCCAGATGCTGCAGCTGCTCCTGCAAGGTTGCAATGACCTTGGGATCCAGGACTTCGCGGACATCGTTGCGGCCCAGCAGCTCGCCGAGCAGCACAGGATCCAGGCTCAGCGCGGCGGCGCGGCGTTCGGCCAGCGGCGCATCGGACTCGTAGAGGAACTGCGCGACGTAGCCGAAGAGCAGGGACTGGGCGAAGGGCGAGGGCAGTTCGGTGGTGACTTCCACCAGGCGGATGGCGCGTGAGGAGATCTGGGAGAGGATCTGGGACAGTGCCGGCAGATCGTAGACATCGTTCAGGCATTCGCGCACGGTTTCCAGGATGATCGGGAAATCCGGGTAGTTGCGGGCCACGTCCAGCAGCTGGCTGGCGCGCTGGCGCTGCTGCCATAGCGGGGTGCGCTTGGTCGGGTTGATCCGCGGCAGCAGCAGCGCGCGGGCGGCGCATTCGCGGAAGCGGGAGGCGAACAACGCGGAATTGGCCACCTGGGAGGTGACCACCTCGATGATCTCGTCGGCTTCGAAGGCGAAGAGATCCGCCCCGGGCGGCTCATCGTCCATGGCGGGGATGCGCAGCACGATCCCGTCGTCGGCGGCCATCGCCGAGGCGTCCAGCCCCCAGCGTTCGCGGACCCGCGCGCCGACGGCCAGCGCCCACGGGGCGTGCACGGCCAAGCCGAACGGGGAGTGCAGGATCACGCGCCAATCGCCCAGCTCGTCGTGGAAGCGCTCGACCACGAAATTCTGGTGGTTGGGCACCTGGCCGGTGGCCCGGCGCTGCTCGCCCAGGTAGTTCAGCAGATTGTTCGCGGCGAACGGATCCAGCCCGCTGCCGTGCAGCACTTCGGCCGCTTCGGCGCGTTCGCTGGCCAGCAAGCTAGTGGTGAATTCGCCTAGTGCCGCCCCGAGTTCTACCGGGCGGCCCAGGCCATCACCGTGCCAGAAGGGCAATTTGCCCGGCTGGCCGAAAGCCGGGGTGACCAGCACCCGATCATGGGTGATGTCTTCGATGCGCCAGCTGGTAGCACCGAGCGCGAAAATGTCTCCGACGCGGGATTCATAGACCATTTCCTCGTCCAGCTCGCCCACGCGCTTGGGAGCTTTGTCATCTTCGGAGCCGGCCAGGAACACGCCAAAGAGCCCGCGGTCGGGGATGGTGCCGCCGGAGATGACGGCAAGGCGCTGGGCGCCGGGGCGGGCGGACAGGGTTCCGGCATCCCGGTCCCAGATCAGCCTCGGCTTCAGGGTGGCGAATTCATCCGAGGGGTACTTGCCCGAGAGCATGTCCAGCGTGGCCAGGTAGGCGCTGCGCGGCAGCTGCTGGTAGGGCGCGGAGCGGCGTACGGTGTCGAACCACTGCTCTACGTCCAAGTCATCCATGGCTACTGCGGCCAGGGTCTGCTGTGCCAGAACATCCAGCGGGTTGGCCGGGATGACCATCTTCTCGATGGCTCCCTGGCGCATGCGGGTAACCACCAAGGCGGTGGAGAGCAGGTCGGCGCGGTGCTTGGGGAAGAAAATGCCCTGGGATACCGAGCCGACCTGGTGGCCGGCACGGCCCACACGCTGCAGTCCGGAGGAGACCGAGTTGGGGGATTCGACCTGGATAACCAGATCCACCAGTCCCATATCGATGCCCAACTCCAGTGAACTGGTGGCGACCACGGCCCGCAGCTTGCCCAGCTTCAGATCTTCTTCGATCTGGGCACGGGAGTCCTTGGATACCGAGCCGTGGTGGGCACGGGCCAGCAACGGTGCTTCGGGATCGGATGCGGCGGTGGAACCGGCTTGGGCCATCATCGTCGCTGGCGTGGATGTGCTGGTGTCTTCGGCGCTGAAGCCCTCGCGCTCGGAATAGATCTCATTCAACCGTCCGGTCAGACGCTCGGCCAGCCGGCGGGAGTTGGCGAAGATGATGGTGGAGTGGTTTTCCAACACGAGATCCACCAATTGGTTTTCCACGTGCGGCCAGATGCTCGCGGCGGCCGCGGGGGATGAGCCGGGTCCCAGATCGTGCGCACCGGCAGCCGATGGCAGATCGGTCATGTCTTCTACCGGGACGCGTACTGCCAGCTCCCACTTCTTGGTGGATGGCGGGCGCACGATGTTCACCGGTGCGGTTCCGGCCAGGAACCGGGCCACTTCTTCGGGCGGTTCCACCGTAGCTGACAGGCCGATGCGTTGAGCCGGGGTGGCCAGCAGCTCGTCAAGGCGTTCGAGCGAGAGGGCCAGGTGGGTGCCGCGCTTGGTGTTGGCAATCGCGTGGACCTCATCGATGATCACCGTATGCACCTGGGAAAGGGTCTTGCGTGCCTGGCTGGTGAGCATCAGGTACAGCGACTCGGGAGTGGTGATCAGGATTTCCGGGGGATCCTTGAGCAGCTTGCGCCGGTCATTGGCTGGGGTGTCGCCCGAGCGCACACCTACGGAAACCGAGGGCTGGGACAAGCCCATTTCGTGCGCGGTGGCTCGGATGCCGGCCAGGGGGGAACGCAAGTTGCGTTCAACGTCGACCCCGAGGGCTTTCAATGGCGAGATATACAGGACTTTGGTGCCATTGCCGGCTGGATGATCGCCATAGGATTCCATACCCGGCAGTGCTGGCGCATCTAGTTCTGCATGATGCAGCCGGTCCAAGGCCCAGAGAAACGCAGCCAGCGTCTTTCCGGAGCCGGTGGGCGCGATGACCAGGGTGTGCTTCCCATCGGAGATCGATTCCCAGGCACCGGTCTGAGCGACCGTGGGCGCGGAGAAGACATCGGTGAACCACTTGCGGGTGGCCGCGCCAAATCGGGAAAGCACATCACTCATGGGATCGATCCTACGTTCTCAGCAGGACAGTTCGAGAATGGCATACAGCCAATTAACTCCTAGCGACCCGTTGCCTCTCAGCCGCAGAATGTTATGACGTACTCTCGCAGACCCGGGATGGTGAAGTTGAGCAGCCCACAGCCCACAGCCGACGGACTCGACAAGGCGAGCCTTTATAAGCCGCGCACGGTAGTTGCCAGCCGCATTAGGCTGTGGTGGCTTAGCTCCAGCTGTATGTCGGAACGGATTCTTGGTCATTTGCTGACGAGCCACGATCCCTCGTGCATTTCCTTTGGTACTTCTGTGTACGTAGTGAACTGAGGGTGTCCTGATCGTTTCAATCGTTCGTTCAGAATATCGGGTCCTGGTACACCCCATGCTTGCTCCTCAGCAGCACCGGAGCAATTCCCTATGCCAACGCGAAATGGATGGTGCCGTAACCGTCGGCTTTCTATTCGTCGACAGTACTGGGCTACTTAATTTCAGTGATCTCTCGAATCGCAGCGACGTGGCCAACATAGGCTCGACGGCCTGCCTTGGTCAGCGAAACACGAACGTGGCTACGACCCAGCTTCGTGAAGCGTTCAATATGAACGTAGCCTGCATCGCCCAACTGCTTCAGGTGCTTGCTGAGCACCGAGTCGGCAACAGCGAGATTCTGTTTAAGATGCGCGAATTCAGCCCATTCAACCGGAGCCAAGCTCGCGCAAATCCGTAAACGCGATGGGGCATGGATTAGTTCGTCGAACTGAGCCTTGCTATAGGGTGTGGTCATTGCCGTCCTCAACGCGTGCCCTGTTGTAGGCGGTTTGCGTCTTGGTCACCAAAAACATGCCGCTGATGAAAGTAACAAGAACCTTCGCAAGAATTTCTTCTAGCCGTGCAGCTTCCCAAAACCTCAGGCAATTTGTCAGTAGGAGGGCGAGGAAGAAATATCCTGTGTAAGCTCCAGCAAGAACGCCTGGGCTATTGATCATTGCGCGTGGTTTTGCGCGGCCGCGCTGAGCGAATACATACCAAAGGATCAACGGTACATACAGCAGCGCGAGCCAATATGCCTGGGGTGGATAAGCCTGGAATAACGTGAAGGCGACAGCTGAGACAGCGACAACGGCAGTGAGAAGTCCGCGGGGACCACTAGAGTCCTTGACCATCTGCAGTGAATCTTGCTCGACGGATTGCAATAGTTTGGCTGCACGATCTTTATCCATTTGGCCCTCTGACGAATACACGACGCTCACTTTCCGTTATGGAAAGTCTTGTCTTTCCGTAACGGAAAGTCAAGGGATTGGGTTAAACGTGGTGGTACTTTCCGCCAGCTAAGATGTCCTGCGCACGGTAGAGCTGCTCGGTGAGAATCAAGCGCACCAGCTGGTGTGGGAAGACCAGCTTGGATAGCGACCAAGTGAAGTTGGCACGAGCATGCACGGACGCATCTACGCCGTACGCGCCACCGATAATGATCACCACATTGCGCGAAGCATCAATCGGGGTGCGCAGGGTGTTGGCCAACGCGGGGGAGTCCACGTTCTTTCCGCGCTCGTCGAGCAGCACCACGAAATCGCGGTCATCGATTTTCGCCAGGATGCGGGCGGATTCCTCGGTGCGGGCAGCATCGTTTTCGCGCGAAGAATGGTTCAGCAGCTGCCAAGTGAGGTTGAAGGGCTTCTTCAGCCGCTTCTCGTAGCGGGAAATTCCCTCGTCCACCCAGGATTCGTGTTTCTTGCCAACTGCCAGCACCTTGATTGTCATGCTTCCATTGTTCCGCATCCATTGAGTTCAGCGCTTCGCTCCCGTCCCGATACGATGGAGTGCATGCGATCTTCTTGGTACTTCCGGCAAGGTGGACGGTCCCGCGGCACTCAGGCGTTGTGGATGGCCTTCGGCCTGATCGTTGCCATGTTCTACTTCACCCGCCGTGTGCTGGTGTCCCTGCATGCAGGCGGCTGGGCCCGGGATCTGGATGAGCCGGTCTACCGGTGGATCGCGGAGAACCAGTCGCCCTTCCTGTTCTCTGCCTCGGATTTCCTGTATTTCTGGGGATCAACCCCGGGCATGATCATGATCATGCTGGTGATCATCGCGCTGCTGAGTTGGAAGACGCGCAGCTTCTGGCCATTGGCCACGGTGGCATTCACCGCGCTGGTCTCGGTCCTGCTCACGGTAATCCTCAAAGCGCAGCTTGAAGTGTCGCGCCCGCTGGGTGTTCCAGGAGGCCCTGCACCGCCCGAATCCTTTTCCTTCCCGAGCGGGCATACGCTGAACTCGGCGGCGCTGATCGGCATCTCCTGCTACCTGGCGATCGTCTACGGATTGCGCCGCTACGCCTACCTGATTTCCATTGTGGCTGCCCTGTTTGTCCTGGCGATGGGCGCTTCACGCATCTACATCGGACACCACTGGGTTTCAGATGTCCTGGTGGGGTTGCTGATCGGCGCCGCGTGGGCCGCGGTGGTGGCGATCTTGCACTACTACTTCGTGCCGCGTCCGCGCGTTACTAGCTCAGTACGCGGATCGGCGAGCCTTTAGCCCAGGCACGAATATCGGCAACCGAATCCCGGTAGAACATCTCGAACTGCTCGATGGTCACATAGCCGATATGCGGAGTGGCAATCACCCCACGTGCGGCGAGCAAACGGTCCTTGGCCGGCAGCGGCTCAATATCAAAGACATCCAGCGCGGCAAGATACAGCTGTTCATTCTCCAAGGCCTGGACCAGCGCATCGGTCTGCACGATCTTGCTGCGCGAGGTATTCACCAAAATCGCTTCAGGGCGCATCCACGCCAGCTGCTTGGCGCCAATGACCCCGGTGCTGCGTTCGGAAAGTTTTAGATGAACCGACACGATGTCGCTGGTGGCGAAGAGCTCCGCTTCCGAAACCAGCTCCACCCCGAACTCGGTGGCGCGAGCCTTGGTCAGATTCTGGCTGTAGGCGATCACCCGCATGCCAAAGGCCAAACCGACCTTGGCCACGCGTGATCCCAGATTGCCCAGACCATAGATACCCAAGGTCTTCCCGGCCAGGCCCATGCCGAACGTGGACTGCCACGCAGAAGCTTCAGCACGTGGGGAATCAGATGAGAACAGCTCCACGTCAAGGCGTCGGGCGGCAGCCAGGATCAGCGCCCAAGTGTGCTCCACCGCGTCGGTGGGAACGTAGCCGGTATGCGATACCACCACGCCATGCGCAGCGGCGGCCGCCAGGTCAATTGACCCATTGCGCCGTCCGGTGGTGACCAGCAGCTTGAGATTGGGCAGCAGAGCGAAGCGCGAAGCAGGGAAAGGCGTGCGTTCGCGCATGGCCACGATGACATCAAAGGATGCCAACGCCGCGCAGACCTCCGAGTCCTCATGTCCGAGGTGTTCATTGAACACCGTCAGTTCGGCCTTGAGCTCGGCCGCAAGGCCCTCGAAATCGGCAAGAGCGGTCGCGACGTTTTGGTAGTCATCCAGGATTGCAATGCGCATGGCTTCATCGTAGGCAGTAGCAGGGCTTGCTGTCCTAAAAACGGCGTAATAAAAAATGCTGGTGCCTGCAAAAAGCAGGCACCAGCAGAAGCCGCAATCCTATTCGCTGACCTTGAACTCCAGCTCCTCGGTGTACGAACGGCCATGGACGTCTGTCGCCGTGACGCTCGCGCTATGCGCGCCGGCGGAGAGATCATCTGGCAATTCCAACCGCCACAAATGACTGGTCTTCTCGGCGAAGCCGCCACCGTGGACGAACTGTTCAGCAACGGCTGCCGGATCGGAATACTCGGCACCGAGCAGTGGTCGCTCGCCGTCCAGCTGCTGGGTTCGTTCGGCAGCCAGCGGCGCCTGGCCATCGATGGAAACCTCAACGGTGGAGCCGGTGCTGCCCATCCAGAAGTTCGTCGTCAACCAGGTATCGCTGTCAAGGCCGTCGCGGCTGACGGTTAATGGATTTTCCAATGGCTCCACGGTGCCGCGTTCCTTTTCCAGATTGTCTTCGTACCATTTCCGGTACGCCGGGGTGTTCAAACCCAGGGACATCTGCTTGCTGGAATCTCCACCGGTAACGGTGAAGCGCTCGGTGATCTTGGTGTTCTTGATATCCAAGGTGAGCACTCCAGGAGGGGTGCCGTCGCGCTGGATGGAAGTCGGGTAGCCGTTCTCGGTGACCCGGCCGTCGTACCACTGTCCCGAAATAGCCGGGACGGTCAGATGGGTGAAGGGCAATCCCTCTTCACCGACTTCCTCGCGCCAGCCATCCATCAGATCACCGGCACGCAGGTTCTCGGACATGTGGGTGTGCCCGCCCAAAGCGATGACTTCGCGTCCGTCAAGCAGCTTGTAGATCTCCTTGAGCTGCTTTGTGGAGTGCTCATCGCTATAGAAGAATTCAAGCAGGGGACTGTGCCCGGCCAGCACGATGGCCTTGTTCTTCGGAACCTCGGCAAGGTCCGCGCGCAGCCATTGCAGCTGGCGCTTGCCCAGACCGTAGGTGTAGTCGCTCTTCTTGGCCGGAACCGCAGTGGGGTATTCAATGGTGCTCAACGCAATGACATGCGTTTTGCCGGTGTCATAGGAGTAGTACTCCGGGCCGAACTGGGCGCGGAAGGAATCGAACTCGTGCTGGCCGTCCAACGAATCGTAGTCAATATCGTGGTTACCGGGCAAGAAGCGAGCCGGTCCGTTGAGCATGGACGTCAGCTCGCGGGTCTGATGGAAGAAAGTCAAGTCATCTCCCACGAGGTCGCCGATGAACAAGGCGCCGCAACCGGTGTAGTCGGTGCGGGCCGCCAAATCGGTGAAGGCGCCTTCCTTGGCATACTCGACTTCTTGCTGCGTGTACGTCTGGACATCTGCGCCAATGACACAGCTCTGCTCAGGTGACTGGGTAGCGGAACTGCGCACCAGCGGGAAGTTGACGGCCTGGGGCAACGGGCCAGTCGGAGCGATGCCGTCGTACTTCAACGCCGGGGAGCCTTCAGGCAGGTGGGTGTAGAAGAATTGGGCGACGTTGTCCTCATCGACCGGAACCTGGAAGCCCCGAGGCTGGGTGACGAAGGCGGTCATGTTGTTGTATGCCGGGAGTTCGTAGCGTCCCTGCCCGTCGGTGGCCACGACTTCGCGGCCGTTGGAAACCGTGACGTTCGGAAGGCCAGGCTCCCTGGCATCCTGCTTGGAGTTCTTGTTGCGATCCTCGAAGACTACTCCGTTGAGTGTCTCTTGCGCGGTGGCGCTTTGGCCATTTCCTGCCGGGATAACCTCGACTGACCCGCGGTATGCCGACGAGCTCCAGTCAGCGGTGTACTTGGCGGCAGGGACTGCTTCGAGTTCCGGGCTGGCGCCGATGAAGGCGGTGGAAGCAGCAATGACAACAAGGCTTCCGGCGGTGAGATGCAGTGGGGTGATTTGATTGGTTTTGCCGGGTCGAGCGAAGAATTTCACGGACGTTCCTCCGGGATGGTGGCAATCTGCCGGTCCTCTTGGCCGGTCACTGCCAACATTGCCAACCACAGGTGAATAGCGTCCCATTCTCAGGTAATCTCGAATAATCGATCCCGTAAATACTTATTCGTTGTCTTGGCCGTATTTATGGATGTGTAATCAGCGAAATAAGGCGGCGAACATGGAGCTGAACCAAGCACTGATGTCGGGGCGACGCGGGCGGCGGCTGCTGTGGGAATTCGCCGTAGCCAGCGAAGAGACGCAGCTGGAGACCTTTGGCGAACATCCGTTGCACGATGCGGTGTTCTTCGCGGCATATCGCGTGGCAATCGAACGCGGCGAGAGCGTTGGCCTGCTTGGCATCGATGAATCCAGCATGCCCGAGATCAGCGCCCCGGAGATTGCCCGCATCCTTGATGGCACCAGCCTGGTATCCGTCAACGCAGCGCTCTTGCAGCGAGCATTGGTCCGCTCGGTTGACAGTGCCCGCTATTGGCAAGCGCCGGATGGGGAAGACACCATCTTGGCATTGCCAGCTCTTGCCGAGTCCCTTGAGCGCGTGGCCCGGCATCTGGCGGCTTGCGGGCTTGCAACCAGGTGGCTGGCCTCAGTGGATCTGCGCAACCAATTCCAGGTGGAGTTCGACCAGCATGACCTGCAGGGCGGCACTCAGTCTCCCGGGGCTGATTCCCACGGCATATTGCAGGAGTGGAAAGCCTGCGTGCTGGCGACCGAGGCCCGTGATGCCGCCGAACTGCTTGGGACTCCGCTTGGAAGCTTCAGCGGCGAATGGTGGTCCATCCCGAGCCACCGCCTGCCTAGCACTACCGGTGTTTTCCCTGGCCATCAGCCGGTGGGCCTGAGCTGCGTGGAAGACGGGTTTGGCTGGGAGCAGGCCAGCGTCCGGCTTGTCAGCGTGCTTCCTTCAGTGCGAGTCCTGGAAATCTCAACAGCAGATGACTGGATCCGGTTGTGCCGGGAACACGGCCTCGAAGTTACCGCGCACAAGCGCCACGACTGGTACCAGACCACGGGGCGCGATGGTGCGTGGAAGATCCCCGATTGGCTTGCTGTGGCGCGCAACTACGACGCAGTGCATTTGAGTATCGGAGCCTATCTGGCGCTCGCCGGCGAATGCCTGGAAATCGACGAGAAGTTCTCGAGCGTAATTGCCGGGTGGGATCCGGGCCAGACTTTTTGGTTCACCGACTCGTTGCGGTTGTACGAGCCTGCACAGGAATGGACCTGCCTAGAGGCCAACAGCGAGGATGCGCGGTGGGTCCCTTCCAGTGATATCCCAAGTTCATGAGCCGTCATGGGCACCGCGTGCAGACGGTATTTCTGGTGCAATGGGTTGCATGAATGAAGCACAACCCGATGAATTGGCCGCCGCTACCGAGGTAGTCCTGCAACTGCGCTGGTCAGACCAGGATGCCCTGGGGCATGTGAATAATGCGCGCATCGTGACCCTGATGGAAGAAGCACGGATCCGCTGGACCCGTGAAGATGGGAATACCGGCCGCTTTGAATTCGGAACGGTCGTGGCATCGATCCAGATCGATTACCTGCGTCCGATGTATTACCAGCCTGAAATGGTAATCCGCATGGGGATCAGCCGCATCGGCAACAAGTCCTTCACCGTTCGGGGCATCGGCTACCAGAACGGCCAGCCGGTGTTCGATTCGACCACGGTCATGGTGCCGCTAGCCGGTGATGGGGTTTCGTCTCGCTCGCTCAACGAGCTGGAGCGGGACTGGCTGGGTGCATCGCAGATTCCGGCACGAAGCTAGTTATGCTTGGACTGCGTATCGGCCAGCAAACTTGCCGATAAGGCGCGCAGCTTGGCTTCGGACTCGGAACCTGGCTGCGTGGTGTAGATGAACATCGTCTGGTCTTGTTCCCCGGCAACATCCAGGGCCTCGTAGTTGACCTCCAGGAAGCCCAACTCTGGATGGTTGAACCTCTTGACCCCGTCGCGGCGCTCTACGACCCGATGATCAGCCCACCATGTACGGAACTGGGTACTGTTCATCGAAAGCTCGCCCACTAGTTGGGCCAGCAACGGATCGTGCGGGCGGCGTCCGGCATCCAGCCGCAAGGTGCCGACCATCGATGAAGCGACCTGTTCCCAATCTGCGTAGCGCTGCTTGGCTTCCGGGTCCATGAAGACCCAGCGGATCAGGCTGCGGTGGCGAACTGGCTTGGCCAGGAAATCGGTGAGCAGGGATGCTGCCAGCCTGTTCATTCCCAGTACTTCGGTCCGGCGTCCACGGATGAATGCCGGATGCTCGGTGAAGGAATCAAGCAGCTTGTGCAGCGAGGGACGTACCCGTTGGATCTTGTTGGCGGCACGGTGTTGCGCTGAGCCCGAGACAGAGCGCGCCAAATCGAAGAGGTGGCCGGTTGCGGTCTCATCGAGTTGCAAGGCTCGGGCCAATGCGGCGAGTACGGATTCAGAGGGCCGCTTGTGCCGGCCTTGTTCCAAGCGCGTGTAGTAGTCGGTGCTGACACCGGCCAAAACTGCGACTTCCTCGCGGCGCAGTCCCGGAACGCGGCGGCGAGGACCGCCATCGCCCCCTGGGCTCACTAGTGCCCGCCGGGCTCTGAGGAACTCGCCGAGCTCGGTATTGGAATCCAACACTGCGCTCCTTTGCTCTGCAGGGCCACCTTGCCCTGCACTCATCCTAGCCTCAGCTAGGCGTGGAGTGAGAAGCGCAATTGATCCTAGGACTGCCATGCCTAGGATCAAGAAGCCATGCCCAGCCGCCCCACGAGGCTCAAGATAATGCTGGACTATTAGTAGTCCTTTCCCTGTCCTCCAGGAGCATCCATGCCCGGTCCATCCAATCACCTGCCCACGCGAGAATCCGATCCAGCTGCTGCTGCAACTGGACGGGACCCGTTGCTGGAACGACCGGCACAAAGGCCGGCGGGGATCCGCGATGTGATCCGTGATCTGGGAGCACCGTTTGCAAGCAACGGGGTCATCGGCCTGATTTTCTCCGCCTCCGGCCCCATCGCGGTGACCTTGGCTGTCGGAGCCGCCGGCGGGTTGAGCCAAGCCCAAATGGCTTCTTGGGTCTGCGGCATTTTCCTCTCCGCAGGTCTGGCGACCATCGTCATGTCCTTGATCTACCGGCAGCCGCTTGGCTTCGCCTGGTCCATCCCCGGCACGGTGCTTCTGGGTCCTTCGCTGCAGCATCTGTCATTTGCCGAAGTGGTCGGCGCATTTTTCACTACCGGAGTGCTGGTCTTGGCACTCGCGGCCACCGGGGTGGTGCGCAGGATCATGGCGGGCATCCCGATGCCAATCGTGATGGCGATGGTCGCCGCAGTCTTCCTGCGTTTCGGCACTGACATCGTCTCCTCGACCCAGGCGAACCCCGTCGTTGCCGGACCGATGGTGCTGGTCTTCATCCTGCTGGCCGCCATCCCGGCCCTGGGCCGGTGGATCCCACCGGTGCTGGGCACATTGATCGCCGGGATCATCGCGGTCGCCGCCAGCGGGCAGTTCGCCCTGGATCCGGCCGGTGGCCCCATCGTGGCAACCCCGGTCTTCACCGCTCCGGAATTCACCTGGGCCGCCCAACTGGAATTAGTGGTCCCGCTGGCGATTACCGTTCTCATCGTGCAAAACGGTCAGGGCGTTGCGGTGCTGCGCTCGGCGAGCCATCGTCCTCCGGTCAATGCCTTCGCCATGGCATCGGGCGGGTTCTCGATCCTCAATGCGTGCTTCGGTGCTGTTTCGGCCTGCGTGACCGGACCGACCAATGCGCTGCTGACCTCCTCGGGGCACAAGCACCGCCAGTACACCGCGGCGTTGGTTTATGGTTTCCTGTCTTTGGTCTTCGCGCTGTTCGCCCCGATGCTGACCCGTTTCATGCTGGCCACCCCAGAAGCATTCGTGCTGGCCTTGGGCGGCATTGCGATGCTCCGGGCGCTGCAGCAGGCGTTCGTGACGGCCTTCGCTACGAAGTTCACCATGGGTGCCTTGGTGACGTTCGTGGTGACCATTTCCGGCCTTGACCTGTTCAACATCCACGCCGCGTTCTGGGGCATTGTCATCGGCTATGGTGTTTCGCGGCTGCTGGAACGCAAGGACCATGCACCTGAAGAATCGACCGGGAGTTCGTGCTGACCTGCACATCTGGCCTAAGCTGGCGGTAGTCGCAGACGAACTTCTTCAGGCAGGAAAAGGCATGGCCGCGGGTAGCAAGTATCGGGTGGGAGTGCTGGGGCACGGAGCCATCGGATCGGTGGTGGCCGAGCAATTGAGCCTTGGAGCCGTTCCCGGAGCACAGCTGGAAGGCGTCATTCTTCGCCGGCCCCGTCCCGATCTCGACGTGGAGCAGCTCAGCCTCGATGAGGCATTGGAGCGGTGCGATCTGATTGTTGAATGCGCAGGACAGCAGGCGCTGCGCGATCATGCGGTGCCCATCTTGCAGTCAGGGGTTGACCTGTTGGCCAGTTCCATGGGTGCGCTGGCTGATCAGCAGTTTGCCCAGCAGCTGCAGGAAGCTGGCCCCGGGCGGCTTTCGGCTACTTCCGGTGCCATTGGCGGATTGGACCTGCTGGCAGCCGCCGCTCGCACGGGCGGCATCGACCAGGTACAGGTGACCACCGTCAAAGCACCGGCCGCCCTGATCCAGCCGTGGATGAATTCCATGCAACGCCGCGAGCTGGAAAACGCTGGAGGAGCAATCGAGGTGTTTGCCGGGTCCGCTTCCGATGCAGCGCAGAAATTCCCGCAGTCATTGAATGTGGCTGCGGCGGTTGCTTTGGCCATCGGAGATTGAGAAGCGGTGTCGGTCAAGCTGCTCGCCGATCCGGCAGCAGCCCTGACCGAACACCGCATCGAGGCGAAAGGGAACAGTGGCGAATACGATTTCGCCATCAAGAACTACCCTTCGCCAAGCAATCCGCGCACCAGCGGCATTGTGCCCTGGGCGCTGCTGCAGTCCATCGAACAGGCCGTGGCTGCACGCCGCTAGCGGCGCTTGGTACTACTTGGAGTCTTGCTGCGCATATTCGTCCAGTACCTTCTTGCCGATCTTGAAGGCGACGTTGGCCGCGGGCACCGAACAGTAGATGGCGCACTGCAAGAAGACTTCCTTGATTTCCTCGGGAGTCATTCCGTTGCGCAGGGCAGCATGCACGTGCATTTCCAACTCTTCCCAGTAGCCGCCGGCGATCATGGCGGTCAGGGTGATGGCGCTGCGCGTGGTGCGCGGCAAACCGTCCCGGGTCCAGATGGTGCCCCACGCGTACCGGGTGATCATTTCCTGGAACTCGTCGGTGAACTCATTTGAGTTCTGGGTGGAGCGGTCCACGTGCTCGTTGCCGAGCACTTCGCGGCGCACTTCCATCCCCGCGTCATAGGGGTCCCCGGGCAGGCGCTGGGAATCAGGCATAGTCAGTGATCCTTTCGTTCTCAGCTCTTCAAGAAGAATTCGGCCAGCAGGGCCGCGGTTTCTTCCGGTGCCTCAGCCGGGGCCAAGTGCGCGGCTGAATCAACGACGGCCATGGCACCCTTGGGGGCGGTTTCGGCAATGAATTGCGCGTCTGCCGGCGGGCATACGGTGTCTTGTGCGCCGTTGATGGCAATGATGGGATCGCTGGCAGCAGCCAGTTGCTCGCGCACGTCGAAGCCAGCCAGCGCGCCGCAGGCATGGGCGTAGGCAAAACGGTCGGCATTCTGCAGGCTGTGCAGCAGTTCGGTGCTGATCACAGGTTCCTTCTCGATGAACCCGGGTGCGAACCAGCGCTCTGCTGATCCGGCGACCATGGTCGGGGTCCCGGCCTTGGCGACCAGTTCAGCGCGGTCCTTCCAGCCTTCGGGAGTTCCGATCTTCGCGGCCGAGCAGATCGAGGACAGGGCATCGAAGAAGCCTGCGTGGTCGACTGCCAGCTGCAGCGCGGTGGCACCGCCAATGGATACACCGGCATAGAACAGCTTGGTTCCCTCGGCGATTACGCCGTCGGCGCGCAACGCCTGGACCGTGTTGGTCACTGCGGTAGCCAGCTGCGCCAGCGAGAACTCTTCGGTGGATGGCTTGCTTTCGCCGTGTCCGGGAAGATCCCAAGCGATGACCTGGAAATTCTGCTTCAGGTACGGCAGGGCCGGCGCCCACAGCGGCAAGGCTGCGGTGCCCAGCGACGGGCCGACGACCAGGGTGGGAAGGTCCTTGTTGGTGTGCAACAGGGACGGGGTTAGTTCTGGGACTGCCATAGTTCCTTCCGTGCCGAATATTCGGCGAGTACGGTTGCGGTGAAACGGTCCGCGGCACCGAGGTAGCCGGCGGGATCCAGTAATCTATCGAGGTCCTGGTCGCTCAGATCATGCATCGGGATTTCCAAGCGCAGCAGTTCGCGCAATGGGAGATCTCCATCCATGCTGCGGTGCACCAGCGCCTGGATCGCCGGCTTGCCGCCGACGACCAGGGGTGCCAACACGGTAGCCACGCGTTCGGAAAGAACTGCGTCTCCGCCCAGGGCCAGGTTCCGTTCAATGGCCTGGTGGTTCACGCTCAGGCCGTTGGCCAGGAAAGCGCCGTGCTGTGCGGCGCCGGCGGCAAGCCGGGCGAGTTCGCGCAGGGCGCTCCACTCTGCATGCCAGCTTCCGTCGGGGCGTTCATCCACGGCGGTGCCAGCAGCGGTGAACAGCGTGGAGAGCAGGCCGGGAGCGCTGAATGCGGCATTGCGCAGTAGTACCGAGCGCACCGGGTTCTGCTTGTGCGGCATGGCCGAGGAACCGCCCTTGCCTGCTTCGCGCGGTTCAGATAATTCCCCGATTTCCGGGCGGGACGCGGTGAGCACATCGGCGCCGAGGGTGCCCAGTGCGGCGATTGCGGCGCCCAGCGCGGAGCCGAGCTGGAGGATGGGCATGCGGTTGGCGTGCCAAGGGGTACCAGGATCATGCAATCCCAGGTGGGCGGCCAGCTGGGCGCTGAGTGCTGCGCTGGTCTTAGTGCTTTCACTCTGGCCAGCTAGGAACTGCTCCAGTGATGCCAAGGTTCCTACCGCGCCACCCCACTGCAGGCGCAGGGCGCTGGTTGCCGATTGAAGCTGCTGCTCGGCGTCGAGGATGGCCGAAAGCCAGCTGGCGGCCTTCCATCCCAGTGTGGTGGGCAAGGCGTGCTGGGTCAGCGAACGGGCAATGCATACCGTCCCCCGGTGTTCGCCGGCCAATTTGGCCAGTCCGTGCGCGGTGCTGCGCAGGTCGGCGAGCGCCAAGCCGGTGGTCTTGGAGAGCACCAGCATCATGGCTGTGTCGATGATGTCTTGGCTGGTTGCTCCGCGGTGCAGGGCTGCGCCAGCGGTTTTCGCGGCGCCGCCTTGGGAAAGCAGTTCGCGCATCATGCCCAGCAGCGGGATCAGCGCGTTGGCTCCGTCGGGAGTCCTGGCGGCAAGCAAAGGGAGGTCGTAGCGCTCAACTTGGGCTACGGCCTGGACAGCTTGGGCATCTTCTGCACTGCAGAGCCCGGCCTCGGCCTGGACGTGGACCCACGCGGCCTCGACATCCAGCATGCCCTGGACAAAGGCGGTATCGCTGGCGAATGCGGCAGCGGGGGTGCCTGCCCAGGTGGGGGCCAGTACACCGTAGTCGGCACCGTCCATTGCATCCCTCAATTCTTAGCAAAAGGGCAGCTGCCCCTGATCTAGAACTCTAATGCCCGTGAACGGGCAATACCCCGCGGGGCGCTTTAACGTCTGTAACAGTACGGACATTGGCGCGCACCTGCGGGGCAGTGCGTTGGTAATCAGTTTTCGCGCGGGTAGGAGAGGAACACTGTTTCGTTTTCTCCTTGCAGGCGAATATCGAATCGCAGCGAGCCATCTGCCTCGCGGGTGGCGATCAGCGTGGAGCGTTCAGCCTCGGAAAGCGATACGAGCAGCGGATCACGGGCCAGCGCCGTGGTGTCCTCGGGCAGGTAGATGCGCGTGAACAACCGGTTGAGCAGGCCACGGGCGAATACGGTGAGCATGATGAACGGGGCCTTGCCCTCATCGGTGGCGCCCGGATTCACTGTGGTAAAGGTGTAATGCCCGGCGTTATCCACCGCTGCCCGTCCCCAGCCGGTGAAGGCGTAGCCATCGCGCACCAGCGAACCTTCGCGGGACACTACGTTGCCGTGCTCGTCGGCCTGCCAGATTTCCAGCAGGGCGTCCGGGATGATCTCGCCGTTGCCGTCACAGACAACCCCGTGCAGGCGCACCGAGTTCGGATGTGCCTGGTTGACCAGCTCATTGTCCTTCTCGAAGGGCAGCGCATAGCCGTAGAATGGGCCGATGGTCTGCCCCGGGGTGGGGGTGAGCTTCAGTTCTGGTGCCTGAGCCATGTTAGTGATCTCCCTCTTCATCTTCCATCCAGGTGCGGTTCGAGCCGGTGAGCACGATGTCCCAGTTATATCCGGTGGCCCATTCGTGGCTGGTGATCGAGTGGTCGTAGGTGGCGACCAGGCGGTCGCGGGCATCCGCGTCGGTGATCGACTGGTAGATCGGATCCAGAGCGAACAAGGGATCGCCCGGGAAGTACATCTGGGTGATCATGCGCTGGGTGAAGTCGGTGCCGAACAGCGAGAAATGGATATGAGCCGGACGCCAGGCGTTGTGGTGGTTCTTCCACGGATACGGTGCCGGCTTGATGGTGGTGAAGGAGTACTCGCCGTTCGGCCCGGTGATCGCCCGGCCTACGCCGGTAAAGTTCGGGTCAATCGGAGCCGGATGCTGGTCGCGCTTGTGGATGTAGCGCCCGGCGGCGTTGGCCTGCCAGATTTCCACCAGCTGCCCGGCCACCGGGCGGCCATCGCCATCGAGCACGCGGCCGGCCACCACGATGCGCTCGCCGATTGGTTCGCCGTTGTGCTGGATGGTCAGATCCGATTCCAACGCGTGCACATCGCGCTGGCCGAAGGCCGGCGAGTAGAGCTCGATGGTTTCCGGATCCACATGGTGCAGGTTCTTGGTGGGGTGGCGCAGCAGCGAGGAGCGGTAGGGCGCGAAGTCTACGCGCGGCTGGATCTCGGCTTTCTTGCCGGCCAGGACTTCTTGCCGGTAGGCCTCGTGGATGCCGGTGATTTCACCGCTGATTTCCTCCTGGCTGGCGGTGGTGGCTGCCGGATCAAGAGTGTGGGAATTCTCGAAGGACTCGGCTCCGGTGCCGTCCTTCTGTGTGGTTTCGGTGCTCATTGCAGGCTCCTTGCAAAGGGTTGGAGAGGTCAATAGAAGATCAGGAGTGCGGCCAGCCGGTGTAGGATTCGGCCAGGTACTGCTGGCCGAACCGCGAGGAGGTGACCGTTTCCAGCTCGCCCAGGGCGCGCTTGGCCATGAACGGGTCCCCGCCTACCGGGGTGTGCAGCATGGAGGTCATCCAGTAGGAGAAGTTCTGCGCCTTCCAGACCCGCTTCAACGCAAGGTCCGAGTAGCCGTCCAGCAGCTGTTCGCTGCCGGTGGAGAAGTAGGAGTCCAGAGCCTCGAAGAGCACCTTCACATCGGCGAAGGCCAGGTTCAGCCCCTTGGCGCCGGTGGGCGGGACGGTGTGCCCGGCATCGCCGATCAGGAACAGGCGCCCGTGGGAGAGCGGTTCGCGCACGAAGGAGCGGAAGCCCAGGACGGTCTTGTCGAAGATCTCCCCGGTTTTCAGCTGGAAGTTATCTGGCCCGTCCACGCGCTTTTGCAGCTCGGCCCAGATGCGGTCATCGCTCCAGGCGTTCACGTCTTCGTTCGGGTCGCATTGGAAGTACATGCGCTGCACGGTTTCGCTGCGCTGGGAGATCAGCGCGAAGCCGTGTGGCGAATTCGCGTAGATCAGCTCCGGGGCGGATTTCGGTGCCTCGGTGAGGATTCCGAACCAGGCGAAGGGGTAGGCGACCTTGAAGTCCTTGCGCAGCGTTTCGGGCATCTGGCGGCGGGCGAAGGAGCGCGAGCCGTCGGCGCCGACGATGACATCCGCGTGCACCTCGAAGAGGTTGCCCTGCGCATCGGTGAAGCGGAACTTCGGGGTGGAGGTCTCCATGTCCAGGATCTCGGTGACTTCGCAGGAGTACCGCACGTCGCCCTGGTCGCGTTGGCGTGCCGCGGCCAGGTCGACGAAGACCTCGTTCTGCGCGTACAGGGTGACGGTGGCGTCGACCAGATCGCGGAAGTCCAGCGGGTGGGATTCGCCGTTGAAGCGCAGGTCGATGCCGGCGTGCTCGTCGCCGTGGGTCAGGACCCGTCCATCCACGCCGGACTCGGTGAGCATCTTGACCGCTTGGGCTTCGAGGATTCCGGCACGGTGGGTGTTGCGGATAGCCTCGTGGTCGCGCATTTCCACGACGATGTTCTCGATGCCGGTTTTGGCCAGCAGATGCGAGAGCATGAGCCCGGCTGGGCCGCCGCCGATGATGCCGACCTTGGTCTTGAGGATGCGCGGATTCTGAACCATGGGACCCTGCCTTGCTGTCGTCTGGACCAGAAGCCGAGCGCCCGGCTGCGTTGCCGGACCGATGCATGTGGTCTAAGGAAGTAAGAAGAACTTCCATCAGGATGCGGTGCATGCGACCCGGCAGACAGGCGCATTCTCAATGAATGAGAATAAATGGTTGCGTATCTATGCCGCACCGGTCAAGCGCAACAAGGTGCTGGCCTTGCAATTTCTGGTCGCTAGATGTTGTCGAGGCGCAGTGCGCGAGCGATGCCCCGGGCTGCGGTGCGTAGCGCCAGGGCTGCGGACTGCAGTGTTCCAGAGTCGCGGGGGACAACCACCGAGATTACGGCAACCTGATAGCCTGCCTCGTCGAGGATCGGGGCGGCGGCACCGGTGGTTTCCGGGTCGATGAATCCGTCGAACGAGGCGAATCCGTTGCGCCGGATTTCCGCCATTTCTGCGCGGAGTTCAGGATGGGTGGCGGTCATCAGTTCGTGATGGCGTTCCAGGAACCCGTGAATGGTTTCCGGCCGTGAAAAGGCCAAAAGTGCCATGCCCATCGAGGTTCGGTGCACAGGCATGCGTCCGGCGACATTCGCCTGATTGACAACGGAGCCGGGCCGCGAGAGTCGCTCGATGATCAGCACCTCATCCTGGTGCAGTACCGAGAGCTGGGTGTTTTGCCCCAGCAGCTGGTTGATGTCCTCCATGAACGGCAATGCCGCGGTGCGAAGGTCCTGGGTGGCAGCGCTTCGATTGGCTAATTCCCAAAGTCGCAAACCCAGCCGCACCTGGCCAGAACCGTCTCGCGCCAGCAAGTCATGGGATACCAGTTCATCGAGCAGCCGGTACATGGTTGCTTTGGGGATGTCGGCATGCCGGGCCAGGCTGCTGACGCTGAGCGACTGATTGTTGAGATCAAAAGAATTCAGAATCCGAACCAAGCGGTCCAGCATAGAGTCCCCACTGGGCGAATTGGCCATGGAACTATTTTAGGGCAGTGGATGCTTCGCTTCTCCTGCATCCAGGTGAGCGGCTCTGCGCTTTAGTGCAGGCAGGGTTCGCTATCGCGCCGAATTTCCCTTGTTCATCCAGAGTTAACGTGGGATTTTTCCAGCGATTCTCATTGAAAAGAGTAGCCAAAATGTTATTTGAATAGTGGTCGTATTATCGAAATGCTTGATGTAATGTCGTTTTCGAATGCGGAAAAAACTCCAAGAAGGCGGCGGCAATGGTTCGAAATCATCAAGTAAAGCTTGCAGCTTTGATGGCTGCATTGACGCTGGCAGCCAGCGGTTGCGTCAGTGCATCCCAGGGAGGGGCCGGTGATCCTTCTGCTGGCACCGTGTCGCCCACGCCGAGCTCCCCGGAGCAAGATGCCAAAGTTCCGCAGCGCCCGGCGGTCCTCAGCGAGAAATCCGAGGAAGGGCTACAAGGTGCCATGGAGTACTGGGTGCAGCTGCTGAACTATGCGGTGGCGAGCGGTGACACCGCCGCACTCAAGGGCTTCTCGGCAGCGGACTGCACCTTGTGCCAGGAGCTAATCGCCCAGACCGACCAGGCCTATGCCAATGGCGGAAGCATTGACGAAGGCGAATTCAGGGTTATTGAAACCATGAGCACCCTGGGCAAGTATCAAGCATCGCCGGGCGAGCCCAAGGTTGTGTTTGCCAGCTTTGGAATAGAGCGAGCCGTTGGCCAAGTCCTCGGTGCAGATGGAAAGGCGACCAGCGAAATTGAGCCGGTTTCCTGCATGGATTTTGAAGAAAATTGGGATGAGATCGCTTATGACGAGGATGGAAACTTCATTGGATCCATTTGCTCGCTAGCTGTGCAGGATCCGGCGTTCGACGAGTCTTCCGGATGGCAGCCGCTGAATGTCGCGGTTAACGCGCAATAGCAATATTCGCCTTGGAGAGTGCCCTGGCTGCTTCGGCAGCCGGGGCATTTTTGTTCGGGGAACCGGGTGGACCGCAACAGAAATCTATTGAAGCTACGGACATCAGCTGCTAAAGTTCATTCTACGAACATAAGTTCACGATGTGAACAGACCGCAGCGATGGAGCAGTGAGACGATGCAGCAGGCCTACCTATACGACGCAATCCGCACCCCCTTCGGCAAGATCGGCGGCGCGCTGTCCAGCCACCGCCCCGATGACCTGGCCGCCCACGTGGTGCGCGAGCTGGTCGCCCGGGTGCCGCAGCTGGATGTCGCGGATATCGACGAGTCGATCTTCGGCAACGCCAACGGCGCCGGCGAGGAAAACCGCAATGTGGCCCGCATGGCCACCCTGCTCGCCGGGTTGCCGACCTCGCTGCCGGGCACCACGATGAACCGCCTGTGCGGCTCCTCGCTGGATGCCTCGATCGCGGCTTCCCGCCAGATCGCCACCGGCGACGCGGACCTGGTCCTGGTTGGCGGCGTCGAATCGATGAGCCGTGCTCCATGGGTGCTTCCCAAGACCGAGCGTCCTTTCCCGATGAGCAATCTGGAACTGGCCAACACCACCCTGGGCTGGCGCCTGGTCAACCCGGCCATGCCGGGGGAATGGACGGTATCTCTGGGCGAGGCAACCGAGCAGCTGCGCGAGAAGCACGGCATCTCCCGCGAAGACCAGGATGAATTCTCCGCGGCATCGCACCAGCAGGCCGCGGCCGCCTGGGAAGCCGGAAAGTACGACAACTTGGTAGTTCCGGTTCCGCCGGCGAACAAGCGCGGCACCGAAGTCACCCGCGACGAAACCATCCGTGCCGATTCCACTGCCCAGACCCTCTCCAAGCTGCGCACCGTGTTCCGCACCGGGGAGAATGCCACGGTGACCGCTGGCAACGCCTCGCCGATGAGCGACGGCGCCTCGGCGGCCTTCATCGGTTCCGAGCGCGGCGGCGAATTGCTGGGCGCCGATCCGATCGCCCGCATCGTCTCCAACGGCGCTGCCGCGCTGGATCCGCAGTTCTTCGGCTTCGCCCCGGTGGAAGCCGCCAACAAGGCTCTGGCCAAGGCCGGCCTGAAGTGGTCGGATATCGCCGCGGTCGAGCTGAACGAGGCATTCGCGGCCCAGTCCCTGGCCTGCATCCGGGCCTGGGATATCGACCCGGCCATCGTCAATGCCTGGGGCGGGGCCATCTCCATCGGCCACCCGCTGGGAGCCTCGGGCCTGCGCATCCTGGGCACCGTCGCCCGCCGCCTGGCAGAATCCGGCGAGCGCTACGGGCTCGCCGCGATCTGCATCGGCGTCGGCCAGGGCCTGGCTGTCGTCGTCGAAAACGTGAACGCAACCAAGTAGCTTATAGAAAGGCAGCATCATGGCACCACGCATTGCCACCTCGGCCGCGGACGCCGTCGCCGAGATCACCGACGGCGCCACCGTCCTGATCGGCGGCTTCGGCAACGCCGGCCAGCCGATGGAACTGATCGACGCGCTCCTGGACTGCGGCGCGAAGGACCTGACGGTCGTGAACAACAACGCCGGGCAGGCCGACGCCGGCCTGGCCCTGCTGATCAAGGAACGCCGGGTCAAGAAGATCATCTGCTCCTTCCCGCGCCAGTCCGACTCCTGGCACTTCGATGAGGCCTACCGGGCCGGGGAAATCGAGCTGGAGCTGGTTCCGCAGGGCAACCTGGCCGAGCGCATCCGCGCCGCCGGCGCCGGCATCGGCGGGTTCTTCACCCCCACCGGCTACGGCACGCTGCTGGCCGAGGGCAAGGAAACCCGCGTGATCGATGGCAAGGGCTATGTGCTGGAAACCCCGATCCACGCCGATTTCGCGCTGATCAAGGCACTGAAGGCCGACACGCTGGGCAACCTGGTGTACCGCAAGACCGCGCGGAACTTCGGCCCGATCATGGCCACCGCGGCCAAGTCGGCCATCGTGCAGGTGGACGAGGTCGTCCAGGCCGGTTCCATCGATCCGGAAAACGTCATCACCCCGGGCATCTTCGTGGATACCGTGGTGGAACTGGGAGGGGAAAAGTAATGAGCGCAATGACCACCACCGAAGCAAAGCTCACCCGCGATGAAATGGCGCAGCTCGTTGCCGCGGACATCCCGGCCGGAGCATTCGTGAACCTGGGAATCGGCCAGCCGACCAACGTCTCGAACTACCTCACCAAGGAACAGGGCGTCACCCTGCACACCGAGAACGGCATGCTGGGCATGGGCCCGGTGGCCACCGGCGAGGACATCGACCCGGATCTGATCAATGCAGGCAAGATCCCGGTCACGCAGCTGCCCGGGGCCTCCTTCTTCCACCACGCGGATTCCTTCGCGATGATGCGCGGCGGCCACCTGGATGTATGCGTGCTCGGCGCCTTCCAGATCTCCAAGGATGGCGATTTGGCCAACTGGCACACCGGTGCCGAAGGCGCCATTCCTGCCGTGGGCGGCGCCATGGACCTGGCTATCGGCGCCAAGGCGACCTGGGTGATGATGAGCTTGTTCACCAAGGCCGGGGAATCCAAGCTGGTTGAAACGCTGAGCTATCCGGTCACCGGGCTGGGCTGCGTCTCGCGGATCTACACCGAAGTGGCCGTCTTCGAGCTGCGTGATGCCAAGGTCTTCGTGCGCTCCACCCATGGCATCAGCTTCGAGGAGCTGGCCGCCAAGGTCCCGGTGGAACTGACCCAGGCCTAGAAGACCCAGTAGATTAGTGGGGTGCGCATCCGAGTCCCGGAAGTGCACCCCGCAATCATTTCCAGCGCGCAAGGAGCACGGTGAGCGAGCAGGCAGCAACAACCACATCGGTCCAGTCCCTGGCCCGCGGCTTGGCGGTCATCAGCAGCTTCGATGCCGATCACGCGTCAATGACCCTCTCCGAGGTCGCCGCACGCACTGCCCTGTCCCGGGCCACCGCCCGGCGGTTCCTGTTGACCCTGGTGGAGCTGGGCTATGTGCGCACCGACGGCAAGCATTTCGAGCTGACCAGCAAGGTCCTGCAGCTGGGGTACTCGTACCTGTCCAGCGCCACCTTGCCGCAGCTGATCGAACCGGTGCTTGAGGAACTCTCGGCTGCTGTGCATGAATCGGCCTCCGCTTCCATCCTGGACGGATCGCAGATCGTCTACATCGCCCGGGTGCATACCCGTTCGATCATGCGCGTGGGCATTTCGGTGGGCACCCGCTTCCCGGCGGCCAACACTTCCATGGGCCGGGTGTTGCTGGCCTACCAGCCAGCTGAGATCCAGCAGGCCGTGCTGTCCGAAGGCGTGCATTCGATGACCGGGCTGGGCATCGATGACCCGGCGGAATTGCGCGAAGAACTAGCCAGGATCCACGGCCAGGGCTACGCCGTGGTGGACCAGGAATTGGAGATCGGCCTGCGCTCGGTGGCGGTGCCGGTATTCAGCGCCGATGGCACCGTGGTCGCCGCGATGAACGTGTCGATGAGCGTGCGCCCCGATACTACGCAGAGCGCCGAACAGGCAGCCGAGGTGGTTTTGCCGCAGCTGCTCGAAGCTGCCGCGCAGGTACGCGAAGCCCTCGCCGCCAGCCGCTAGTACCCGCCGGGGTCAGGCGGTGGCCGGATCCCATTCGATGCCAGCACACGTGGTGATCGCGGCGAGCCGCGCAGGCCAGCACCAGTTGCTAGGGCTCGCGCACGTCCCGGCGGATCGGGTGCCCTTCAGGTACCTGCACCAGCACGATTCTGGTGCCGTCGGGATCCTGGATCCATGCTTCCATCAGGCCCCAGTCCTCCTTGCGCGCCTCGCGCTGCACCGTCGCACCGCGGGCCGTCAACTGTTCCAGCTCTGCCTGCACGTCGCGCACCTGCAGCCACAGCACCAGCGTGGACGGCTTCCCTGGCGGCCGGTGCCCGGAGACTTCTAGCAGGCCATTGCCCAGGAAGAACACCATTCCCGGCTGCTGTGCCGGACCGAATTCCCGGGCAACGGCTAGTTGCAGCACATCTCGATAGAACTGCTGGGTTGCGGCCAGGTCAATTGGCCGCAGCAGCACCCTGCTGGAAAGTACGTCCATGCCCACCAATCTAGTAGCTGGCTGGCGCTCTGCCTAGGTGCGAGCCAGGCGCATCCCGGCATCGGCGCGGACGCCGGGATGCGCCGATTCCCGCTTACAGGTAGCAGGAAGGGCGGTAGCCCGGATCGGCCGGACCATCCGTGGACAGGGCGTTGAGCACCCAGCGGTGGACGACTGGATCAACTGCCACGCCGGCGTGCCCCGAGACGTCCAGTGGGCACTTGTCCTGGAGCAGCACGTTGGTCACCTGTGCGCTATTTCCCTGGAGGAACTGGGACTTGTAGGGCATGACGACCTCGTCGTACTTGGTGGCAATCACCGTATAGTCCGGGCCAGCGACGGTGTCGCCGATGGAATTCAGCTCGGTCATGAACTCGCTGCCCGCCACCTGGTCGGCGCAGGCATCGCAAATCCAGCCAGCATAGTTACCGGCAATCTTGACTCCGGTGGCGCTCGGCACCAGGATGCCCTGGGTGCCGTGGCTGGACGGGGCGATCGCCACCAAATCGTTGACGTGCTTCGCACCGCCCATGTGGCCCATGTACCAGCGAGGCATCATTCCGCCCTGGCTGTGCCCGACAATATCCACTTTATTGGCGCCGGTGGCCTTGCGGACGCGGTCAATGAAGTCGCGCAGTTCGGCTGCCGAGTCGGGGACATGGGCCGCACCCGAGATGCCGTTTTCAAATCCGTAGTTCAGTGCGAAAACGCAATAGCCGTTGCGCTTGAGTTTGGAGGACAGGGAGATCCAGTTGACGTCCATGGTGGCAAAGGTTCCGTGGACGAGGACTACGGGATAGGGGTGTTCTGCATCGGGTGCGCAATCCCAATCGTTGGCCCCGGATGGGCTGATGTTCAGGGACGAAACTGTTTCGGCTCGTGCGGTGCTTCCCGTGCTCGGCGCGATGGCCGGGGCGGTGAGCATTGCAGCGGCCAGGCACAGTGCGCCCAGAACGGAAAATATGCGTCGTTGCATGGTGGTCCTTCGAGTAAAAGGTGGGAGCCAATTGCTACTGGCCGGTAGTAACACGAAATGATCACAGCAATTTTGATCGCTGTCTAGGGTTTTCTGGCGGCAAAGTTTTGCGTGAGGTGGGATGAGATCCCTCCGGATTCCTCGATATCGCCATCGGAAATCCTCAAGCCTTCGCAATTGGATGCAGCCTGTTTTGCGCCGGGATTATCGGGTTTGACCAGCTGGCTTCCGATGGTGCCTTTTCGTGATCCAAGCGACGAGAACTAGGTATGGGTGCGATTCGCTTCAGGAATTCCGTGCAGGTGCGACGCGGGGCAATGTGATGGGTTGGTGCAAAGAAATTTACTTGTACCTTCAATCAAATACAGTATGCTTGGGGTATTGGACCTTGTTCCGGAGCGCCGCCGCGAAGGCTGCGATCCCACCACCGGGCACCGCCCGCAATCAACTTTTGAGGAGTTGGCCTGCCATGAGCAACTTGTTGAGCGATGTGCGTTCGGACAATTGGAGCAGTACCCCGGAATCCGGCGCCGTGCTGGTGTTCCTGCATGGCTTCGGCTCCAATGAGCACGACCTGGGCTCGCTGGCCGAACCGCTGGGATTGGATCTGCCCTGGGCGTCGCTGCGCGCTCCGCTGGAATTGGGCCATGGCGGGGCCGCCTGGTTCCAGATCACCACTCCGGGCGATCCCGACGCGGCGCCGGTGCAAGCGGCAACCGCGGCGATCTGGGCCTGGATCGATGCAAATGTAGACACCGCCACCAAGATCATTCCAATCGGTTTCTCACAGGGCGGGTTGATGGCCAGCCAGCTGCTGCGCACCCGGCCCGAGCGGGTGCTGGCCACCACGATCCTGGGCGGATTCGTCTTAGGTGGCACCCAGCCAGCCGATGAAATCATCGCCGCGCAGCGTCCAACTGTGTTCTGGGGCCGTGGCACCGAAGACCGGGTCATTGCCCCGGTCGCCATTGAACGCACCGCCAAGTTCCTGCCCGAGCATTCGACCCTGACCGCCCGCACCTACCCGGGGTTGGCCCACGGCATCAACATGGATGAGCTGACCGACGTGCGCAGCCACATCGCCGCGCAGCTGGACGCCCTGACGGCAAGCAAGGCATGAGCAAGCGCGCACCCTTTGAAATCGGGATCTTCACCTTCGGGGAGCTGACCAAGGATGCCGACGGCCGACCCATCGATGTCGCCACCCGGGTGCGAGACATCCTGCAATGGGCACGGGTCGCCGATGAAGCCGGGCTGGATGTCTTCGGCGTGGGTGAGCACCACCGCGAGGACTTCGCCGTGTCCGCGCCGCCCGTTGTGCTCGCCGCCGCCGCGGCGCAGACCAAGAACATCAAGCTGACCAGCACCGTCACGGTGCTCTCCTCCGCGGACCCGGTGCGGGTCTTCGAAGATTTCTCCACCCTGGACCTGGTCAGCGGCGGACGAGCCGAAATCACTGCCGGCCGCGGAGCCTACCTGGAATCCTTCCCGCTCTTCGGCCAGTCGCTGGACCGCTACGACGAGTATTTCGAAGAGAAGCTGGATCTGCTGCTGAAGATCCGCGAGGAGAACCCGGTCACCTGGAGTGGGCGCACTCGTGCAGCACTGGATGGCGCCGGGGTGTGGCCGCGTCCAATCCAAGATGAGCTGCCTATCTGGGCGGCGGTGGGCGGGACCCCGGCCTCGGCAGTGCGCGCCGGAAAACTGGGTTTGCCGCTGTATCTGGCGATTCTCGGTGCGCCCGAGCGTTTCGGGCCGCTGGCCCAGCTCTACCGCGGTGCCGCCCAGCAAGCCGGACGGGAGCCCGGCCGGATCGGGATTACCTCCCACTTCTATGTCGAGGAAACCTCGCAAGGGGCTCGTGATAACTTCTACCCGCATTACAGCTCGTACATCGGGCAGAATATGCCGCGTACCGGGCAGCTGGATCGCGATTCCTTTGATGTGTGGGCGTCACCGCGCGGAGCGCTCTTTGCTGGCAGCCCGGCCGAAATCGTGGACAAGATTCTCTGGGAGCACGAGATCCTCGGTCATACGCGATTCCTCGCGCAGGTAGGCTTGGGTGGACTCTCGCAGGCGCAGACCTTGCGTTCCATCGAGCTGCTGGCCACCGAGGTCCTGCCGGCCGTGCGCGCCGCATTGGGTCAATAGCGGCGGCAGCACGACGCCCCGGGCTGTCGGCACTTTGCGCTTAAAGCCCGTTATTGCGTGGTTGCCGGGCAACACCGTGGTGCAGCAGCTAGCCTTGGGGTATGCGTACAGTTGACCAGTGCCTGCTCGGGATCCGCCAAGCTATCTCGCAACTGCGCGAGGCGGCCGCAGTCGACGGCGATTCGCAGCGGGCGATTGTGGCGCAGTCGCTTGATGAGCTGTTCGGGCAGGTCGCGAATCGCAAGCAACTGCGTGCGGCGGCCAAGCGGGCGATGAGGCTCTACCAAGGCGGCATGGGATCATTCCAGGACGTCGGCACTCAGGTGATGGGCGAAGCGGTAGACGGATTGTGGCATGCGCTGTCCAGATCGCGTTCGTGGCTGCTGGTTAGCAAGAGCGGCTGACCGCATCGGTTCGCCGGCCAACTAGGCTGCGACAGCCTCCTCGACATCCTTGATCGAGGCATTCTCGTTCGCTACGCGGGTTCTGCGCACGCTCCACGCGTGGGTCAGGATGACCAGCAGGATGCCGGGGACCAGCCAGAGGATTAGCCGCAGGATGTCCATGCCGATGGACTGCTCGGGGAAGTAGACCAGGGTCTGCACCGCGTGCAGCCACCCGGCGCCGTTCCAGAAGGTATTCAGCGCACCGTAGAATCCGGGCTGCATTTGGGGCTGGAAGATGCCGCCGGAACTGGTGAAGTTCAGTGCGACGAAGCACAAGGTCAGCGCCGGGGTGGTCCAGTAGCGCAGCAGCGGATGCAAGCCCAGGCCCAACAGGGTGATGCCGGCGGCGTAAACCCAGGAGATCAGCCAAATGCCCGCGTAGTGATCCTCGATGATCCGGTAGACCGGGCCCGCGACCAGCACTGCGATCGTGGCAACCACCGCGGCGGCAACCGCTGCCATGGCGAAGCGCACGGGCAGCTTGACCTTGCCCATGAACCCGGCCAGCGGCACGGCGCTGGCGTAGCCGCCAATGCTCAAGGCGACCAGCAGGAAGAACAGTCCCTGCCCGGTGGTGTCCTGCTCGCCGGTGGGCACGACATCTTCGATGCGCAATGGCTGGCCCTGTTCGTAGGCCACGTCCGAGAAGATTTTCTGGGCGATATTCGCCGAAGTTTCCGACGCGGCGCTGGAGCTGTAAAGCGTTGCCGTGCCGCCGCTGGTTTCGTAGGCGGCCACGAGCTCGCGCTGCTCGACCAGTTCCCGTGCCTGGTCCGCATCGGCGACGGTGCGCACGTTCAATGCCCCCTCGGACCCATCCTGCAGGGTCTGGGCGAAAACCTTGGCCTTCGCGGAATCGCCCACCACTGCCACCTGCACGTTGTGCGGACTGGGTGCGTGGAAGGCCCCCAAGTAGAACAATCCCATGATTGCGCACAGGAAGAACGGGATCAGCATGGTCAGGACCAGCTTTCCCCAGCCCAGCGGTGTCGGCTTGGATGCGGGGGACTTCTTTGCGGCCGGGTTGACGGCATGCTTAGAAGCGGGGGATTGGCGCGGGGCGTTGTCGGTGAGAGTCATCAGCATTAAAGAATACTCCTAATGTTGCATCATGCAACATTAGGAGTCCGGCAAAGCCCTGCGTACTAGACTCGGAACATGGGCAAGGAACAGCGGGAAGCCGACATCCAATCGATCTTCCACCATATGCAAATGATTACCCGACGTGCCAATACGCGCTCCCGCCAGCTGGCCGAGCCGCTGACACTCGTGGAGCATTCGCTGCTGCGCTTCATTGCCGATACTCCCGGAACCCGGGCCACCGACATTGCCGAGGCGTTCTCGCTGAACCGCTCGACAGTCTCCCGGCAGGTCGGCACTCTGCTGGATTTAGGATATATCGCCTATGACGATGCGGAATCCGGGCGCGGCCGCGTATTGGAACTGACTGAGGTGGGCCGGGAGCGGCTTCAGGCTTCCGCCGCAGTGCACCGCGCTGCGGTAACCGATCGTCTAGATGGCTGGAGCGAAGAGCAGATATCGGCCTTTGCCGAAGCCTTGGAACGCTATAACGTTGCCGACTCGCAGTAGGCGCAGGAAAATCTGCAACTTGCCCTAGGCAATCCTGGCGAAACGCGGGCCGTTGTAGCCATCGCGCTCAACGTGTTCTGCAAACATCTCCAGCGGCCGAGCCCAGAAGCTGTAGTCATCGTAGAGCTTGCGGTAGAAGACCAGCGGCTCCTCGGTCTCGCTGTGCTTTCCCACGGCCAGCACCTCGTAGCGCTGTCCCTTGAAGTGCTGGTAAATTCCGGGTTCGATGCTCAACCTGGTGGCCTTTCTGATCAATCGTGATTCTAGAAAACTTATCGCGGGCCGTGCCCAGTGCCGCCGCTGCGCTGGACCAGCAGGTGCTCCAGAATCGGATCCAGGACGGCCAGCCCGTCTTTCACCCCGCCGGTGGACCCGGGCAACGTGATGACGAAGCTGCTGCCGGCGAATCCTGCAACCCCGCGGGTAATGATGGACAGCGCGGTGGAGGCTTCTCCTCGCCGGCGGATGGCCTCGATGATTCCGGGCAGCTGGACATCCAGCAGCGGGGCAACCATTTCGGGGGACTGGTCATCCGGTGAGACCCCGGTCCCGCCGGTCACGATCACGACCTGCGCGTCGTTGGCCAGCAGGTCATCCACGGCAAAACGCACCGGCTGTCCGTCGGCCACCACCATCGGCTCGCCGGTCTCGAAGCCGCGCTCGGACAGCCACCGGGTGATCAGCGGACCGGTCTTGTCTTCGGCGGTGCCTGCTGCGGCGCTGGTCGAAGCAACCACCACGGCCGCCGTGCGGCTAGTCTCCACGAACCCAGTCACCGCTCTTGCCTCCGGACTTGGCCAATACCTTCACCGAGCGGACCTCGGCGTGCTTGTCCACGGCCTTGACCATGTCGTAGAGGGTCAAGGCGGCAACGCTGGCCGCGGTCAAAGCTTCCATTTCCACCCCGGTGACCCCCTTGGTGGTCACCTGGGCGGTGACGCGCACCGCGGATTCCTCGGCGGTGAAATCTATGGACACCTTGGAAATCGGCAGCGGGTGGCACAGCGGAATCAGTTCCCAGGTGCGCTTGGCCGCCATGATGCCAGCGACCCGTGCGGTGCCCAACGCCTCGCCCTTGGGCAGGTCTCCGGTCATCAGCATCGGGACAACATCCGGGCGAGTAGCGAAGATGGCTTCGGCGGTGGCCACGCGCTTGGTGACGGCCTTGTCGCTGACATCGACCATGTGGGCGCTGCCGTCTTCGCGCAGGTGGGTGAGTTCCTCAGACATTCATGCTCCAAGTTTCAATGCTTTGGCCGGCAGTCAGCTGGCTGACGCCTACCGGGATATGCACCAGCGCGTCGGCGCGGGCCAGGTCGTGGACCAGGTGGGATCCCGGATCCAGGATGGTGACCTGGCCATCGCAGATCAGCGCTCGGCGCACCTGGTGCTTATGCTCGGGGGAACTGGCATCGGCTGCCAGCGGGTAGTACCGGGACAAGGGCTCCGGCAGCCCATTCAATCCTCGCAGCAGCGGGGCGAGAAACAGTTCTGCCGATAGCAGGGCACTGACCGGGTTGCCGGGGAAGCACAGTACCGCTGCCTTGGCCAGTCGGGCGAAACCTTGCGGGCCGCCGGGCTGGATGGCCACATGATGGAAAACCCCGCCTAGCGGCGACAGTGCTTGGCGGACCACCTCATAGGCTCCAGCGCTGATGCCGCCCACGGTTACGATCAGGTCAACCTGTTCCTGCAAGGCATCGATGGCCAGGGCGAAGCGCTGCGGATCATCGGGCAGCTGCAAGGTGCGCACCTGCACCTGGTAGCGGCGCAGCCAGGCTGCGAGCATGGGGGAATTCGAGTCCGGGATCTGGCCCTGGGAACGCTGCCCATCGCTGAGCTCGTCCCCGGTAGTGCACACGGCCACCTTCAAGGCCCGGCGCACCGGTACTTCGCGCAGCCCGCTGGAAACCAGTGCGGCAATCATGGTCGGGGTCAGCCGGGTTCCGGCCTTGGCCACCAAAGCGCCGGTTTCGAGATCAACACCGGCGGGGCGGATGAAGCGGCCCACGGCGCTGGGGGCCGAGAATTCCGCGTGGCCGCTGGGGGTGCCAACGCCGGCACGAACCAATTCCGGGAAAGCGCCAGAGCCGCTGTCCTCGATGGGGATGACAGTGTCAGCACCCAGCGGGATCATCGCACCTGTCATCACCGGACTGACCGTGCCTTCAGCCAAGGGTATTTGCCGGTCGCCGGCGGCAGCCGTGAAACCCAACGGCAAAGAGATGGGGGAGCGGAGCGAGGCTGCTGCCAGATCCGCGCTGCGTGCAGCGTAGCCATCCATCTGCGAATTGGTGAACGCAGGGATGGGCAAAAAGGCGTACTGGTCCTCGCCGAGGATTCGATCGCTGGCCTCAGGGCTATCGATGGGCAGCACTTCGCTGTCCAGGCAGGCGAAGACCGGGGACAGCAGCTCTTCAAGTTCCGCGCGATGGCTTTCCAGGGTGCAGGACATGGACTATCCGCCTGCGAACGGCGGCAGGACGTCCACGGTCAGATCGTCGGCCGTGCCCAGCTCGCCGGCATCGCGGCGTACCACGCCGTTGATCAGGAAACTTCCGGCGCGCAAAACCTGGGCCATTTCAGGTCCGTAGGAATTGATCAGTTCGCTACGCAGCCTGGCGAGTGTATCGGGGCGTTCCCAGCTCTCCTGCTCGCAGCCCGCTGCTGCCGCCGCGGCAGCGAAGTAGCGTATCGTAATCTTCGACATGACTTCATGCTATCGCGTCTAGGCGATAAGGAGCACGATGAAAAGCAAACGCGATTTTCCCGCGCTTGTGGCCCCCGGGCCGCCACTGAGCGGGGAACAGACTGCACGCGCTGCACGCCAACTCTCGTTGCCCGGATTTGATGACACCGCGCAGCGCCGGCTGGCTGCCGCCCGGGTACTGGTTATCGGGGCGGGCGGACTAGGCAGCGCCAGCGTCCCGTATCTGGTCGGAGCAGGGGTAGGCACCATCGGCATCGTGGATGATGACGTGGTGGAGCTATCCAACCTGCACCGCCAGGTCACGCATACCACCGCTAATATCGGCCTGGCCAAGACCGCTTCCTTGGCGCAGGCCGCCACGGCGCTGGACCCCAATGTGGAAATCATCGAGCATAACCTGCGCCTGGATTCATCGAACGCACTAGAGATCTTTGCGAATTATGACTTGGTGATCGATGGCAGCGACAACTTCCCGACCCGATACCTGTCCAATGACGCCGCGCAGCTTTCGGGCATCCCGCTGATCTGGGGATCGATCCTGCAGCATCATGGACAAGTTTCCGTGGCCTGGCATGAGCACGGCCCGGGTTACCGCGACCTGTTTCCGGTCCCGCCTGCCCCAGGCACCGTGCCGGATTGCGCGGCCGGGGGAGTATTGCCCGGATTGTGCGGAACCGTCGGTTCGCTGCTGGCTACTGAAGCCTTGAAGCTGATCGCCGGAATCGGCACCCCGCTGGTGGGCAAGGTACTGATCTATGATGCGCTGGCCGCCAGCACCCGCACCCTGGAATACTCGCGCGACCCGCAAGCACCGGAAATCAGTGAACTGATCGATTACGTGCTCTTCTGCTCGGGAACACTGCCTGAGGCTGAGGGGATTGATGCCGAGTCGCTCGCCGAATTGCTGGCCGGAACTGACGCGCCAGTCTTGTTGGATGTGCGCAATGATGACGAACACGCACAACAGCACATCACCGGTTCCTTGCACCTTCCACTGCCTGAATTGGAGGCCGCCATCGAATCCGGTACCGAGCTGAAACAGATCCCAGCACAGGTGACGGTCTACTGCGCCCGTGGTCCGCGTTCACAACGCGCAGCCTCCTTGCTCGCCAGTCGAGGCATTAAAACCAACTATCTTGAAGGCGGGCTTCCCGCATTGGCCGCAGTGGAACCGCAGCTACTGGCCAAACCCGCAACAACCGAAGGAAACCGCTCATGAGCTACGCGCTGATCACCGAAGAACCTATCGATGAGGCCGCAGTCCGCGCTGCCGTGCAGTCCGACACTGCCGGCGCGCTGGTGATGTTCCACGGAATCATTCGTAATCACGATGGTGGCCAGTCGGTGAATTCCCTGGACTACTCGCATCACCCGCAAGCGCAGGAATTCCTGGAGAAGATCATCGCCGAGGAGGAAGAGCGCACCGGCCTGAAGGTCTCGGCTGTGCACCGCGTGGGTCCGCTGAAGATTGGTGATGCCGCGTTGGTGGCTGCCTCTGCAGCCGCGCACCGCAAAGAAGCCTTCGAAGCCATTGAGAACCTAGTGGAACGCATCAAGGCCGAGGTCCCGATCTGGAAGAAGCAGCACTTCACTTCCGGCAGCTCCGAATGGGTTGGGCTTTAGACCCGGTATTGCCTAAATTATGCAACTAGTGCAAGGCGGGACTTTTCAGTGACTGACTATCGTCTTGGCATAGGGAGCAAGACCGACTCCAGGGAAGTCATTCCGAGAGAAATTCCTCGCAATGAATTCCTGGTATCCAGGCTTCGACAAGAATGTTTGCCGCTTCCGGACACGGATACGGCGATCTTGGCGATGCAACGCACACTGGGACAGCCGACGCAGAAGACTCTATCCAAACAGGACATACGCAAGCTCACTGTTGGCTACGTCCTTGCCTTCCGTGAAGTTGAGCTGGCACGGTCCAGCCAGAACGCAGCAATATCGAATGTTGCCAGCGCGCTCCTCGCCCTCCACTATGAGTCGACAATAGGGAAGTCAGTAGACGACGTCTTGTTAGCGATTCATGCTTATTTTTGGCTCGGCAACATCACCGCAGAAGCCTTGCTGGAATCTTTGGAGCATTAGTTCTGTTTCGGACTCGACGCCCGTTTATCTCGCACTGACCGCTGACTGCATCGACGCGCTGTCGGCGAAGGTCGAGAATGGCGGGATGGGGATCACTTTGAGCAATTACTAGGTCCAGTAGCGAGTCTATTCCTAGCTGGGGTTCTGATAGGCAAGATTGGACGACCAAGAATCGAGCAGCGCGCTTAGTTCCTGCGGTTGCACATCGCTGATTCTTGCCTCACTCATCGCCAGCCCGAACGCAGCCCAGCGCAGATCCATATTCTCGGTGCGCACAAGGCAGCTGTTCGCGTCGATCTGCTTGATCTGGAACCATCGGCCGATGAGTGGCTCCAGCTTTTCGGAGCTTGCGTGAATCCGAGCGCTCACCTCTTGTTGACCGCTGCCGCGCAAGGCTGCACGGACAAACCCCGCGGCATCTCCACCTGGCACTGGACGGGGAGTGAACCGCAATGCTCTTGGCGAAGGGTTCTGTGCGCGGTCCACGCGGAAACTGCGCCAGTCATCGCGGTCCAGATCAAAAGCCACCAGATAGTAGCGGTTTCCCACGTTCACTAGCTGGAGTGGTTCTACGCGGCGCGAGGTTGCTGCGCCCTTGGCATCCTTGTATTCGAAGGCGATTCGTTCATGATCGCGGCAGGCCTGGGCCAAAGCCACCAGTACCGTTGGATCCACTGGATCAGCTGTAGAGGACTGGGAATTGAGCGGGACAGTGCTCGCGGTCAACGCCTGGGCCCGCTTCCGGAGCCTGGCCGGAAGCACTGGAACCACTTTTCCCATGGCCCGCAGCGCTGCCTCGGCCAGAGCGGAGGACCCGCCGTGCACGGTGGACTGCAATGCGACCACCAGCGCCACGGCTTCCTCGTCGTCGAGTACTAGTGGAGGCAGAGCAGTGCCCGAGGCGAGCTGGTAACCACCACCTACTCCGCGATCGGCCTGCACCGGGTAGCCCAAGTCGCGCAGTCGGTCGATGTCCCGGCGAACGGTGCGCAGGCTGACATCAAGACGCTGGGCGAGCTCGTCTCCGGACCAATAGCGATGGGTCTGCAACAGCGAGAGCAAGCGCAAGAATCTGGTGCTGGTACTCATGCAACAAGTCTGCCTTGATTTAGGACAAAAACTGGCACTTTTCACTTCTAGTCTGGTTATTACCAGCTGGAAATACCGGCTGCAGCTTATGCCAGGAGGCAATCATGAGCACCATGGCCAACACCAACACCGCCACCCTGAGGGGGGAACGCGCCGACCTGTTCCAGGCTCTGGCCAACGCGAGGCATTTCCTGCGCTTCACTGCCCAGGGGCTGAATGATGAGCAGGCTTCAAAGCGCACTACGGCCAGCGAGCTGACCCTTGGCGGGTTGATCAAGCACGTGACCGGCGTGGAAGAGCAGTGGCAGGGATTCATCGACAACGGTCGTGCGGCCATGGCCTGGGATGGAGCGGATTTCAGCCAGATGCCGCCCGAGGCGATCGAAGCCTTCCACACCGAATTCCGCATGCAGCCCGGCGAAACCTTGGAGGCGCTGTTGGAAAGCTACACGCAGGTTGCCGACCGCACCGACGCACTGTTGGCCGAGGTGGACCTGGACACCGTGCATGAGCTGCCTTCAGCTCCGTGGTTCGTCGACACGCACTGGTCCGTGCGGCGCACCTTGCTGCACATCATTTCCGAAACCACCCAGCACTCAGGACATGCGGACATCATCCGCGAATCCCTAGACGGACAGAAATCGATGGGCTAGCCGCCGATATAGGACATTTCGATGCGTTTGCGATTGCCCGGGGTCAGCGCTGCGCGCAGCTCCGAGTAATTGTCATCGCGCTTGCGCCAGTGGCCGGTCAACGCCTTCGCCAAGTCCTCATCGCTGATTCCGTCACGCATCAGCTGGCGCAGGTCATAGCCCGAACCGGCAAACAGGCAGGTGTAGAGCTGGCCTTCGGCCGAGACGCGAGCGCGTGAGCAGTTGCCGCAGAAGGCATTGGTGACACTGGAAATCACGCCGATCTCCCCGGCCCCGTCCTTGTAGCGCCAGCGGTTGGCGGTCTCGCCCGGTTCGGTCTTGGTGACTGGTTCCAGCGCCCATCGTTCGTTGATCATGGAGACCACTTCAGCAGATGGGAGCACTTCATCCAGCTTCCAGCCATTGGTGGTGCCGACGTCCATGAATTCAATGAAGCGCAGGATGTTCCCGGTGCCGCGGAAATGCTCGGCCAGCGAAAGGATCTCGCTGTCATTGACCCCGCGCTTGATCACGGTGTTGATCTTCACCGGTCCCAGGCCGACCTCGCGGGCCACCTGGATGGCTTCCAAGACCTTGGAGACAGGGAAATTCACGTCATTGATGGCTTTGAACTTTTCATCATCCAGCGAGTCCAGCGAGATGGTGACGCGGTTCAGGCCGGCTTCTTTGAGGGCAGGTGCGAGCACTGGCAACGCCGAGCCGTTGGTGGTCATTGCCAGGTCAATGCGTTTGCCTTCGGGCGTGCGCAGGTTGGAGAGCATTGCCACCAGATCCACGATGCCGCGGCGCAGCAATGGTTCGCCACCGGTCAGGCGCAGCTTGGTCACGCCAAGAGAAACCGAAATGCGAGCCAGACGCTCAATCTCTTCGAAACTCAGCAGCTCCGAGCGCTCGCGGAATTGGAAGTCACGGCCGAAAATTTCCTTGGGCATGCAGTACACGCACCGGAAATTGCAACGGTCCGTGACCGAAATCCGCAAGTCATGCAGGGGCCGAGAACGGGCATCCAGTATTTCCCCTGCCAATGGAGCTTTCATGCTTCCCAGCTTAACCCGGTTGGGTCCTAGGCGATAGGGAGTCGTCTGAAAACGCAAATCAGTGCGTAAAATAAGCCGGTAGACCTCAGCGCGGTTGTAGCATGGGCTTAAAGCACAATTTCTGGAGAATTCATGCGCGTACGTTGGCCGCTGGCCCTTCGCTGCACGGTGCTAGCCACCGTGGCCGGGTTGTTCCTGACTGGCTGCTCGGCGAGCGGCAACAGCACCGGGGAACCAATCACCATTGCGGCAGCAGCCTCCCTGCAAGGTGCCTTCGAGCAGATCTCCGAAGAATTCACAGCCGAACACCCCGAAGTGCAGATCTCCAGCATCACCTATGACGGCTCTTCTACCCTGGCCACGCAGATCCTCGAAGGCGCCAACGTGGATGTCTTCGCTTCGGCCGATGAACGCAACATGTCAGAGGTAACTGAAGCCGGGTTCGGCCACGAGCCGGTGATCTTTGCCAGCAACACCTTGGTGATCGCCGTGCCGCAGGATAACCCGGCGGATATCGATTCCCTGCAGGACCTTTCACAGGCCACTATGGTGCTGTGCGCACCACAGGTACCCTGCGGCGCGGCTTCGCAGCGATTGCTTGAAGCCAGCGGCGTGCAAGTCACCCCGGCCAGCCAGGAACAGAATGTCACCGCGGTGCTGCAGAAAGTGGCCGCCGGTGAAGCAGATGCCGGGCTGGTCTACGCCACCGACGTACTCGATGACGGGAACGTTGCGGCGATCGTGCCCGATGGGGCAGAAGACATTGTGAACACCTACCCGATCGCAGCACTGGGTGAAAATCCTGGCGCGCAGGCCTTCGTGGATTTCGTGAGCAGCGAGCGCGGCCAGCAGATTCTGGAGAAGCACGGCTTTGGTACCGGGGCCGCGCAGGCTAATGGCTAGCGATACCGGGGTACGGGTTCCAGGCTTCGCCATTGCACCGGCGTTGCTGGGCGTGGCACTGCTGGTGCTTCCGCTGCTCGCACTGATTTCGCGGGCCAGCTGGTCCACGCTGGTGGCCGATGCCACCAGTGAAGAAGCGCTCGCCGCACTGTGGCTGAGTTTGCGCACCGGGGTGGCCGCCACCGTGCTGTGCGTGTTGCTCGGCGTGCCACTGGCGGTATTGATGGCCCGCAGCTCCACCCGCGTAGCCCAGCTATTGCGGGCCTTGATCGCCGTCCCGCTGGTGCTGCCGCCGATGGTAGGCGGCGTCGCACTGCTCTTCCTGTTCGGGCGCACCAGCCCCATTGGCCAGTTCATTGATTCCATGTGGGGGATCTCCCTGCCGTTCTCCACCGCCGCGGTGGTGATTGCACAAAGTTTCGTTGCACTGCCATTCCTCGTGCTCTCCGTCGAAGGCTCCTTGCGTGCCGCTGGCCAAGGCTATGAGCAGGCAGCCGCCACCTTGGGCGCAGGGCGCTGGATGGTGCTCACCCGCATCACCCTGCCGCTGGCCGCCCCGGGCCTGGTCGCCGGCATCATCCTGTGCTTCGCGCGGGCCATCGGCGAGTTCGGCGCCACCGCGCTATTTGCCGGCAATGCGCCGGGTGTCACCCAGACCATGCCGCTGGCCATCTACACCGCATTCAACGGTGCCGGGGCCGGACGAGACTCGGCTGTCGCACTCTCGCTGCTGCTGCTGGCCACCGCAGTTCTGGTGCTGCTGCTGGTGCGTGCCTGGCGCCCGGGAGCACTGAAATGACGCTCAAGGTAAACCTGCAGGTGCCGCGCACCGGATTCGACGTAGACGTTGAATTCGCGGTGCCCGCCGGCAGCACGCTGGCAATGATGGGCCCCAGCGGTTCGGGCAAGTCCACCATCGTCCACGCCATCGCCGGGATCCAGAAGATCACCCGGGGGCGCATCGAACTGTCCGGCACGGTGCTGGCCGATGCGAAGCTGCACCGTCCGCCGCACCTGCGCGAAGTCGGGCTGCTGGGCCAGGACCCGCATCTGTTTCCGCACCTGGACGCCTTGAAGAACATTGCCTTTGGCGCCCGGGCCGGGGGACTGGAGAAGTCCGCGGCCACGGCCGCCGCCAGCGAATGGCTCGCGAGACTGGGACTGGAAGAAACCGCCAGCCACCGGCCCGAGGTACTGTCTGGCGGACAGCGGCAGCGCATCGCCCTGGCGCGCGCCCTGGCCGCCAAGCCGAAGATCCTGCTCATCGACGAACCCTTCGCTTCGCTGGATGTCGAGGCCGCCATGGACATGCGCGCCCTGGTGCGCGAAGAGCTGGCGCGCACCGCAACCAGCGCCATCGTGGTCTCGCATTCGGCCGCCGATACCTTGGCGCTCGCCGATGACCTGCTGGTGCTTGAGCGCGGACAGATCATCCAGCAGGGCACCGTGGCCGAGGTCTTTGCCGCCCCGGCCAATCGCTTTGTGCGCGCCGTGGTGGCCACGCTGCCCGCGCAGCACCCGATAAGCATTCAGGAAGAGCAATCATGAGCACCGGAAATGACCCCATAGAACTTGAAGTGCACCGTTCGCGGCTGCTCTCGCAGGTGGTGCCCGTGGCCCCGCAACGGATTGCGGTGGCCGGCGGTTTCACCGCATTGCATGGTGCAGTGCTGGCCCAGGATGTTGCCTCAGCGCACCCGCTGCCGCTGTGGGACAACTCGGCCATGGATGGCTACGCGGTGCGCTCGGCCGATACCGCAACTGCTCCGGCGGCGCTGGATGTGATCGGTGAAGTGCCGGCTGGAAGCGGCTGGAATCCGGTGCTGGAGGCAGGCCAGTGCGTGAAAATCATGACCGGTGCCCCGATCCCGTCGGATGCTGACGCAGTGGTGCGCATCGAGGACACCTCGGCCGCGGTTGATGGCTGGGATGTGAAGACCGTGCAGGTCAATGTGCAGGTTCCTGCTGGCAAGGACATCCGCCGCAGCGGGGAAGACAAGAATGCCGGGGAACCGATGGCCTACGCCGGCGAGGAACTAACCGCGGCACGGCTCTCAGCCTTGGCCGCAGCCGGATCCAGCACGCTGGAGGTGCGCACCATGCCCAAGGTGGCGGTACTGATCACCGGAGCAGAATTGCGTACTCCCGGCCAAGCGCTGACGCGCGGACAGATCCCGGAAACCAACTCCTTGCTGATGGCGGGGCTGCTGGCAGAATCAGGAATCCAGGCCACTACCGTAGTGCACTGCGTCGATGACATTGAAGCAGTGCGCGAGCAGCTGGCGATCCTTGGCGCCACCCACGATGCCGTGCTCAGTACCGGAGGAGTGGGACCGGGCGCCTATGACGTCATGCGCCAAGCGCTGGAAGCAGAACCTCAAGTGCAGGCGGTGCGGGTGAAGATCCGTCCGGGCCAGCCGCAGTGCGCCGGGCGGCTGGCAGCAGGCGCGATGGTCTTCGCCCTGCCGGGCAACCCGGTCAGCGCCGCGGTGAGCTTCGAGCTGTTCGTGCGACCATGCCTGCGTGCCATGCAGGGCCACCGCGACGTGCTGCGTCCTACCTTGCGAGCAGTGGCCGCGGTAGGTTGGCGCGCCGCCGCTGGACGCGTCCAGGTCATCCCGGTCGTATTCGAACATGGAGAGCAGTTGCGCTGTGCCCCCGCAGTCCAAGCGCAGAGCATTTCCCACTCGGTAGGCGGCTTCGGTGCGGCCCAGGGCTATGCCCTGGTCCCGGCAGGGATCACCCAGGTCAATCCCGGCGATGAGGTCGAAGTCCTGAGGATGGTTCCATGAGTCATTCGAACGCCATCGGCTTCGACGCCCTGGTCCTTGCCGGGGGCCGAGGAACCCGCTTGGGCGGTGCGGGCAAGGCGGAACTGCAATTGCATGGCCAGCGCCTGGTGGACCGTGTGGTGGCAGCGACCCGCAAGGCGGGAGCCGCCCGAGTTATCGTGGTTGGCCCGGATACTGCGGGAACCAAAGCCGACTGGGTAGTGCGTGAAGACCCACCATTTGCCGGTCCCTTGGCGGGCATTGCCGCGGGGTTGAAGGAACTCAGCAGTGAAACCGCGAGCGAATGGACCATGGTCCTGGCCTGCGATTTGCAACGCCCGGTCGCGGTCTCCACCGCATTGACCAAGAACTTCGAGCAGCGGGACACTGATGGCCTGCTGCTGGTTGATGCCCAAGGCCACACCCAATGGCTGGCCGGGATCTACCGCACCGCGGCGTTGGCCTTGGCCTGCGATGAACTTGGCGAGAACCTCGTCAACGCGCCGGTACGGCGCGCATTGAACCAGCTTCACCTGGCACAAGTTCCGGTGGATGATGAAACAAGCAGTGATATCGATACCCCGCAGGCGCTGGAAAGCGTCCGCCGCAACGAAAGGACGCGCATGGCACAGCACCTGCCACCAGAAGCACTGAACGACTGGCTGGAAGCCGCCGCCAAGGAATTGGGCCTGGACTCCGGTGAAGTGGATATTGCCACCGTGCTGGATGCCGCCAAGCATGTGGCTCACGAGGTTGCCCGCCCGGCAGCGCCCTTGAGCACCTTCTTGCTGGGATTGGCCATGGGCAGCGGCAAGGGAGAGCTTGCAGGATTATCCGAGCAGCTGGTTTCACGTGCCCATCGCTGGGCCGACGAGCATCCTGAAGGAACAGCTTAAGCCGCAGATTCCCTTGCTGGAACCCAGACCTCAACCTGTCCTGATCTGCCTATGTTCCTGTGTCCGGTGAAGTAATAGACTCGGCTCATGCCAATCGGAAAACTCGATAGCTTGGCGCTGCTGCGCGAATATCTCAATGACGCACGCGAAGCGGTCTTGTGGAAATGCGAAGGTCTGGACGATGCCCAGGCACGGACTCCCATGTCCTCGACAGGTACCCACGTCATGGGGCTGCTGCTGCATCTGGCCGTCAACGAGGCCGGATACTTCATTGCCTGCCTGGGCCGGAAAATCCAGGATCCGGTCATCCGGAGCATTATCGATTCCGAAGATGAGCAGGCAGACTTCCTGCCGCCACCGGGGATGTCCTTGGATGATGCAATATCCCTATACAAGGAAACGATTGCCGCAGCCGATGGTGTTCTCGATGAGCTGGAGCTGGATTCGCCAGCGGTGGTGCCGTGGTGGAATAAGCATCGGCACACCACGGTGCAACGGCTTCTGGTGCATATGATCGCCGAATCGCACCGTCATGCCGGACACCTGGATATCGTCCGCGAGCAGTTGGACGGTTTCATTGGTCTGCGCCCTTCAGCGCCTAACCTGCCAGAGCTCACTCCCGGTCAGTGGGAGCAGCAACGCCTGAAGCTCAAATCTCTAGCAGACAGCGTCTAAGGCTGCCTGCATGCCCAAGAGCTTTTCCCCGGAACGGCGCTGCGCTGCTGCGGCCCCAAATGCCTCGGACAGGTGCCAAGGCTAGGGCTCTGGCCGGTGCTGGCTCTGCTGGTATTCTCAAGCAATGCCGCGCGTGAAAGAAAAAGCTGTCTGCTACGTCGTCCAAGATAACCACCTGCTGGTCTTCACGCACTTGCAGCACCCCATGCATGTCACCGGGGTTCAAGTACCTGCCGGCACCATCGAACCGGGTGAAACCCCTCGTGAAGCAGCCGGACGCGAGCTCTTGGAAGAAACTGGGCTGGAAGGGATCATCACGCGGGAACTGGGAATCTTGGCCTACGACGTGCGGCCCATGAGAGATGAAATCGCAAACCGCCACTACTTCCAGCTCAAGGTTGCCCGGCAAGATCTTGCACGGCGTTGGATTGCCGGTGAATCAGATCCCGCGCACGGCGGCGCAGCTGAGTCCTGGGAATGCTGGTGGATGCCCTTGGAGCAAGCACATGTCCTGGCCGCAGGGCTGGGAGCGATGCTCGGGCAACTCGCTGATCGGCCGGACTCAATGTAGAAACGACTCGTATTTCCACGGCGTGTACCTGGATGCACATCCCATCGGCAGCACACGGACAAGTCCCTAGTGAACCGAGCGAGGCCGGCACATTTGGACTCGGTTCCGGGATGTCCGGAACTCGTGGACGGCCGCTCGGTTGGACTCATTCGCGAACCATTCTTTCAGGGACAGCGTGGACCAACCTGACGCGGATTATGGAGCCAGCCGTTCACGCGGACTGCCTGATCGGCCACCGGCGCCGGCTGCTGCGGTTCATTCGCACTTGCTATCCGTCGTGGGTGTCGATCTGGGGCTAGGGTCCTTCTGGGTGTCGACAGGTGGATGCGCCGCTATCTCAGGTACAAGCGGCCAAGCCGGCGAACCGGTAACTAGCCACATCGTCCATCTCGCACGGGCGGCTCTTCCCGACGCTTTCGCCGTTCGCAGGATTCCGCAGATCCGCAACTGATTCATGGCCAACAGCATCAGTTGGATAGCGCGCACGACGTGATGGTGAGAACGCCAATATTGGATACGTGTGATCGACTTATCGAACGATGCTCTGTCCCGGTTGCCATGCTGGTGGGCGCATCCCAAGAGTATTTCGACGGATGTTGCAAGGCGCAATCCGGAGAAGTGCAGACAATGCAAGATCATGAAACCTGACGATTGCTGGGAGATACGAAGAAGCGCAACGACGAGAGCGGAAGAAAGATATTCTTCGATCCATAGTCAGATGACCCTTGAAAGCAATCCGAAAGGCTAAACCGGAGATGGCATTTCAGTTATTCGGTTCGCCAGCGACTCTGCGAATCGCTGTGCTTGCGCACCTGCATCACCCCATTCGGGCGCCTTTTGCTGGTGGTATGGAATCGCATACCGCACATCTCGTTGCCGGTTTGGCATCGAGAGGACATTCTGTTCGCCTATTCGCCAAGGAGGGCAGCGATGAGTTCGACGTAATGGCGAACGCAGAACTTGAACCAATGCTTCCAGAGTCCTATGTAGTGCGCGGGTATCCCGATGACGACCTGACGAATATGCAGCATCAGATTTTGGATGGTGCTATGCAAAGTGCTATCGATAGAATCCATGCGGGAAATTTCGACGTCGTAATCAATAATTCGCTCAGTCCTGTTCCGCATGAGCAGCTTCAGGACATCCCGACCTTTCACATTCTGCACACTCCCCCTCTGCCACGGATCGTCAGGGTCCTGGAGCAACAGGGAAATCCCCATACCAGGCACCTTTTCGCTACTGTATCGAGCTCCAATGCACGAGCGTGGAAAACTTGGATCCCACAACTGCACATAATCGAAAACGGAATTGACATCGCCAGCTGGTCGTCGGCCCGTGAAACGTCATATCGCTCGGGCTTGGCTTCATGGAGCGGCCGGATTACACCGGAAAAAGGTCCCCACATCGCCATTACGGCCGCTCGTGCCGCTGGCATGCAATTGGTTATGGCGGGCCCGATCCAGGACCAGGAATATTTTGACAAGCTGATCGCCCCTGGACTTGATGAACAGATTCAATACCGTGGTCATCTGACACACACTGAGCTCAGCAAGATGATCAGCATGAGCGAAGTGTTTCTCTCCACCCCGCTTTGGGAGGAGCCTTTCGGGTTGACCACCTTGGAAGCGATGGCATGCGGCACTCCTGTTGCCGCCCTGCCATCTGGAGCAATGGCTGGTCTTATCGGCCCTACAGGTGGTGCCGTAGCCGAGCGCTGCGATACAGCGTCCCTTGTAGAAGCGATCGAGCGGGCAAGAACTCTTGACAGAGATGCTGTGTTCCAGAGAGCGGCCGGTTTTTCACATGATCGAATGCTCGACTCATATGAACAAGCACTTGTTGAAATCGCGTTGAAGACCTCTGCTGAAAATCGCCGCAGATGAGCAGATTACCAAGAATTTCCTACTACGCACACCATATGGGCTCCGGGCATCTGCGCCATGCGCGCAGAATAGTTGAAACTAGGATGTTTGACGTCCAGGTAGCGAGCACAGGACCGATGAACCAGGCGCTGCTTCCAGAAGGAACGAATTACGTTCCATTGGCGTCGGATATCTTGGAAAATCATGCTGGTGAGATTACAGCCGGCGGCTACTTCCACTATGCTCCGGCAGACATTCGGATTACTAAACGATTTTCCACATTGAATCAGGCGTGGTATCAATTCGCTCCGGATCTGGTCATGGTCGATGTCTCTGTGGAGGTGGCTATTTTTGCCCGGCTGAGCGGATACCGCGTCGCACTACGCCGGATGCCAGGACAACGCACAGATCAAGCGCACGAATTGGGGTATGGCATTGCAGATGCGCTGTTCGCCTATTACCCGGAATCCATTGAAGAAGCTTCCCATCTCCAACGGTACGGGAGCAAGAGCTATTACCTTCCGTCCCCTGACCCTGTAGGTTATTCCGACCCTGGGCCCCGAACGAGCTTCCCTCGGGAGGCATCCCGGAAGGTTGCCGTCCAAACTTCACTGGGTGCGGCAATCAGCCTTGATGAAATTGCACGTGCCGCTGCCTCAGCGCCGAGCTGGTCCTGGGACGTGCTGGGTTCTGTACAACGCGCTACCGGCGCAATGCCCGATAATTTGCGCAGCCACGGCACAGTTTCCAACCCTGAACAATGGATGGCCGATGCCGATGTCATCATAACTTCAACAGGGCACAATGCCGTCGTCGCGGCGGCGAGCTGTCGCAAGCCTGCGCTGCTGATTCCGGAAGAAAGGCCGTTTGGCGAACAGATGGCCTATGCACGCATGCTCCACCGTGCTACCGGATACCCGATGCTCGCTTCGTGGAATACGCCAGTGGATTGGAACGCACTCTTGCCAGTGGCTGCTTCCAAGAACCCGGATGCCTTGGCGATGGTGTTGTTTGGGGACCATGACGGATTTGCCGATGCCTTGCACGGGATGGTCGCTAGCGTAACGAAGCATCCATGCTAGTAGGCATCGTCGCTCCGAGCGCGTTCGATTTGCAGAGATGTCGGTTCGCGAAGCACTTCCAAATCGGCAGCTGCCCGGTCCCAGGCAACCAGATCCATGCTTGCAAAGGCTGCCAGCCAGCCTTCCATAGGCCATGTTCCCCACCGGTGGCGGAACTGTTGGGCATTTTCCACAATCTGCGAAAAGTGGTTCAAAGGCGGTTTGAATACTCCGTGGTGCTGGTGGAATACAGTTTCCCGAATGAAAACTACCGGAAGATTGCTCTCGCGTGCCTTGAAAGCGAAATCAGTATCTTCGGCCCCGTACCCCTCGTACTCTTCGGAGAACCCCTCCAATACAGAGAAATCTCCAGATTTAATGGCAAAGGCCAGCGACCAGAACATTTCATGCAGCTGGCAGGGCACATTCCGAGGGAGGCCGGACCGAGCATGATGAGACTCGGACAGTTCACTCAACTTCGAATCCTCCGGAGGTGCTCCTGCAGGAAGAGCAGATCGCAGGTATCTCGGTTCTGCCATCACCAGAGCACGCTGCGAGGCGAGGGTACGGAGCATGCCGGCGAAGCACTCTTTGGACGGTATGCAGTCGATATCCAGGAATACCAGATTCTCCGTGCGGGCATTTCGTGCAGCAGTATTCCTCGCGCGGGCCAGAGGCAAGCCGCGCTCGCCAGGCAAGGACCGTAGATGAATAGTCTTGACCGTAAGGCTGGATTCCACCGGCGCAGGAGCAGGATCGTCCATATAGACAATCACAACCTCTTGGGGCTTCATCGAGCTGCGCTGGACCCCATCCAACAGCCGTTGGAGGTGCCCAGCACGGCGGTGGGCAATGACCAGAATCGAGAATTGCATCAGGCACCATTCGCATAGGAATTTCGCATTCGCCTTCGACCCTATCGAAGAGCTACCACCAAAGGAGGACTGAGCATGATTTCACAGAAGGCTTCCAACATCATTCGTATAGCGTCGGTACCCCACGACCAAGTTTATATTCGTCATCTGGAACCGTTGGAGGGCCAGGAGTACGACATCGCGCGGTTGCCGGACCCGCGGCCGGTCGATGGCGGACAAAGCATCCAATCTGCTTGGTGGCCACCGGCAATGCTGAACTCACAGTGGATTGTGGAGAATCAGCGTCAGTTCGACTTGATGCACATCCATTTCGGATTTGACGCGTTGGACCCGAATGGCATGGAAGAAACAATCGGCGCATTGAAAGAAACCGGGAAACCCCTAGTATATACGGTCCATGATCTGGTAAATCCGCATCAACCGGACCCCCGCGCACACCGGGCATTGCTGGATGTGCTTATTCCGTCAGCTGACGAGCTGATCACCCTAACAGACGGAGCGGCCGCGCAGATTGCGGCTGAGTGGAAACGCACTGCCCATGTGCTGCCTCATCCGCACGTCATTGATTTTCCAACGATGGGAGAGCTGCGCCAACGCCGTGAGAAACAGCCACGTCAGTCCGGGTCGCGGACGCGGCGGGTGGGTGTGCATCTCAAGGAAGTCCGAGCCAATATTTCCCCGGCTGTGCTCCAGCCTCTGGCCCGCATCGTCTCCGATATCCCCGGCACAGTCCTGCAGGTCAATATCCATCAAGAAGTCCTGGATCCACAGAATCGGGAGTACCAGCCAGCCCTGGCACGCCAACTCATAGACGGACACGCTCGGGGAGACTGGGAACTCGAAGCGCACTCATACTTCACCGAAGCGCAGTTATTCGCTTATTTGGGATCTTTGGACGTGTGCGTACTGCCGTACCGCTTCGGCACCCACTCCGGATGGCTGGAAGCGGCCCTGGATGCTGGCGCCGCAGTCGTTGTTCCAGACTGCGGGCATTATCTGGGGCAGCATCCCTCCGTGGAACCATATAGATGGAATGGAGAAATGATCGATGAATCCAGCCTGAATAGGGCAGTGCGGCATCAGCTGAAGTTGCGGCAAATTCCCGGGCTGGATGTGGAGGCGCGCAGGAGCCAACGACAGGCATTATCTGAAGCGCACCGTCGCATATATACAGGGCTGCTGGCTAACTGAGATCTTCACTAGAGTGTATTTCCAGACGATCATCGTAATCTTGCCGAGGCGCTCCTTTAACGGGGCCCTCGTATATTCTGCCCCAGGCTCGGGGTACACAAGGGCCAGGATCGGGTGCCTAGGTGGCATGAACCGTCGATGGCATCGATTCAGGTATTAGGACTCATGTCCGGAGCATGGCGTGCCTTCTGGGTTTGCGGATGCCGGGCTGCATGACGCGGGTTGTGGGCCAATCCCCGGAATTAGTGAAGGCTCATCGAAACCAGTATCCTTACTGCAAATTGCAAGGCCCGGCAAACAGCGTGGTGGGAGGAAATAAGTGACCGCGACAGGTTACGAATCGACTTTTCGACTGCACACGAGTGATTCGCTGCGCGCAGCTGCGCTCGTGTTGATACCAATTGTTTTGCTGGCAGCCGGATCAGCCGCGGCGGCAGCGATGGCGCTGGTTTCTGGTGGGACCTGGTTGCTCCGGTACTATGCCGCGTCGCGTACTCAAGATGTGATGGGGCAACTCGTTTTCATAGCCGCTGGAGCTTTCAGCGCGTTTGACGTGTACCAAGTGATCTGGTGGCTGGACCTCGCAGTCCACTTCGTTACCACGGCCACTGTCACCCTCCTGCTCTTTGACGTCGCAACTCATCGAAAGATTCTAAGACCGCCTTCAAACTCGGCTGAAGAACACAAAATAGCAGGCTGGCTGCTGGTGAATGGATCCTTAGCGGCTGTTCTGTGGGAAATCGGAGAATGGGCTGGCTACTTCTTGATTTCCCGGAGTATCGGGGTCGGAATCAGCGACAGCATTACTGATTTACTCGCCGGCATGCTGGGCATTGTCCTGGCAGTGTGCTGGATCAAGCGGATAAGGAGCTTCGGACGCGCATGCGAATCAGCGTAGTAGTCCCGGTGCTGAACGACGAGCACCATCTCCGAACGCTACTGGAAAAGCTTGCGTCGCAGACGCGGCAAGCAGACGAGATCATCGTGGTTGATAACGGATGCACCGATGATAGTGCTCAAATCGCTCGTTCCGCCGGGGCAAAAGTCATTGTTGAGAGAACTAGAGGCATCCCCGCCGCCGCAAGTGCCGGTTACGACCAAACCTCGGCGGAGATCATTGTGAGGTGTGACGCCGATTCGATCCCGCCGGACAATTGGCTTGAGAAGGTCCATGAAGAATTCGCCGGGAACCCCGCTATTGATGCTCTGACCGGCCCCGGTTATTTCTACGACCTTCCGCGGGGCCTCCGGACACTCGGCTCGGTCGTTTACGCTTTCGGATATTTTGCCGGCTTGGGTTCAGCTCTTGCGACCGTTCCGCTATGGGGGTCCAATATGGCGTTCAGAAGCAGCCTGTGGGAAGAACTGAGCCATGAAGTATGTCGCGAGGGATCTGCGATCCATGATGATTTGGATTTGAGTTGTGCTTCGCAGGGGAGTTTCGTCCTGAAATTCGTTCCCTCTTTGCGTGTGGAGGCAGCAGGACGGGTTTACGCGCGGCCGGCCGGACTCAGGGCTTCCAGCAAGGTAGCGCTGAACACTCTGGCGAGGCATGGAGGCTTGAAGGGAATCATCAACCGCTGGAGTGCTGTGCTCGGGTTCCATCCTTGATGGATATTGGTCCCTGCGCCGGCGCGGCCTCTCGGCAGCGGCTGGCATGGGTTGGGTCCCTCCGAACTGCGAGCTGGAAATCCTCAGTTAGCTTTGGCGCGGTTCCGGGCGACAACCAGGAACACGACGATGGCTGCCGAGCACACCAAGATGGCCACTATGCTGGCTTCTGGCCCGAAACTTCCCCCGGACAGCCAGTCCGGTCCGCTGCTGGTCGCGGTGACCAGCGATTCGCGGGCTTCGGAGCCGGAGGTGACCGATCCGAACAGGCCGGTGATCGCGAAGTTCCAGCCGAAGTGCACGCCGATGGCCAGCCAGAGGGACCCGGTAGCCAGGTATGCGGCGCCCAGCATGATTCCTGCTTCGATCATGATGGCGAAGGCGCCCCACAATGAGGCATCCGGATTCACCAGATGGACCAGCCCGAAGAGGACGGCCGAGATACCCAGCGCCACCGTTGTGCCCCAGCGGCCGCGCAGCAAGCGGAAGACGACGCCGCGGAAGAATACTTCCTCTGACACCGCGATAGCGCACATCATTCCGGCTACGGCCAGCATCCCGGAAACAGAGCCCCAGCCGGTGATCGCGTAGGCGCCGCACAGTGCGAGGATGCCCACGGTCGCCCCGGACATCAGCAACCCGAGCCCGGTGCCGGCCAGTATGTGCCGCCATCTCTTGGCAGCGCCTAGCTCCACTGCCTTGCGGTGCTCGACCCGGCCTACCGTCCAGATGTACAGGCTGATCATGGCAAGTGCCAGAAGCGGGCCGATAGCCAGCGCGGCCACAGGGTTGCGCGGCCAGGCGGCCAGCGCGTTGGTTGCCAGCATGGCCACGGCCAAGCCGCTGACCATGGCGGTCGTTTTGAGCCAGGATCTTTGAGTAAACGCGGGGGTTTCCGGCTGGGCCTGCGCTGTCAGATGCTGCGTGGATTCGGTCATTTCTGCTCCTTGTTCGCTACCCGAAAGCGGGTATGAACAAGACGTTACGGGGCTGGAGCCAAGGGCAAATCACCCGTGGGCGGGCACTTGGGATCCCTCGCTCGGGGGACCTGGGCTCACGCCCAGTCGGCGAATCCGGTCCGGTGGGCAAGCACGACCGCTTGCACCCGGTCACGCACGCCCAGCTTCGCCAGGATGCGCGAGACATAAGTTTTCACCGTCTCGTGGCTGATCACCAGTTGCGCGGAGATCTCCGCATTGGACAGGCCCTGGGCAATCAGCTGCAGCACCTCGCGTTCCCGCACCGTCAGCACTTCGAAGATGGCCGTTTCCTTGGCCGAGGGCCGCAACCGGTCGCCAAAACGCCCGATCAAAGAACGCGTCAGCTCCGGGGCGATCAGCGAATCCCCGGCGGCAATGGTGCGGATGGCCGCTGCCAGCTGCGCAGGCCGGGCATCTTTGAGCAGGAAGCCGCTGGCCCCGGCGCGCAGTGCGTCATACACCAGGGAATCCAGGGAAAAGGTCGTCACCACTAGGACGCGCGCCGCAGCGGAGGCCTGCGGTCCGGCGATCCTCCGGGTGGCTTCAATTCCGTCCAGCAAGGGCATGCGGATATCCATCACTACGACATCCGGGCGCTCACGGCGGGTGACCCGTACGGCTTCTTCTCCGTCCGCGGCCTCGCCGACCACCACGAGGTCAGGGTGGGCGTCGATAATAGTGCGCAGTCCGGTGCGCACCAGTTCCTGGTCATCGCAGATGACCACGCGGATGGGCGTATTCTCTGGTTGCGCGCTCACCGGGGGATCCCTGCCCGCACCACGAACCGCCCATCAAGCTGCTCTACCTGCAATTGTCCACCTGCCATTTCCACTCGTTCGCGCATTCCGATGATTCCCCGGCCTCCTGATTTAGCTGCTGTTCCCCTGGCCCTGCGCCCGAAGCTGGCTACCTCGACGATGATCTGCTCATCGAGGTAGCTGATCTGTACCGCCGCGGCACCATCATGTGCATGCTTACGTGCGTTGGTCAGTGCTTCTTGGATTACCCGGACCACCACTAGCCCGGTTGCCCCGTCCAGCGGGTACCGTTCACCATGCTCCACGAAGTCCACTTGCTGCCCGGCGGCCCGGGCCCGGGCGATGATCTCGGCCGCCTGCTGCTGGGCAGGGGCCCGGGGAGTGCCCGTGGTCCCATCCAGCGCCCCGAGCAGGCTGCGCAGGTCCGCGAGCGTTTCCCGGCCACCGTCGGCAATAGATGCCAGCAGCTGTTGCGTTGTGGCATCGCGCTGGGGGTGGAAAGCACCGGCTTCGGCCTGCACGAGAATCGCCGTGACATGGTGGGTGACCACATCGTGCAGCTCATGCGCGATGCGTGCCCGCTCGGCAAGGATCGTTTCACGTTCCAGCATTTCGGTGTGGCGCCGGCGGATCGCCGCTTGCGCACGCAGCCACGAGCCGAAGATCCACAGGGCTGCCAGCATCGCGCCGAAGGCCACCGCGTCGGGCACCGTGAGCGTGGGGTCACGCTGCATCAGCAGAACAACCAGCAGCCCGTACCCGGCAAGCATGACCAGGGCGGCTAGCAGCCGGTGGTGCTGTGCCAGCGCACCGGCGCCCACCAACGCCACCAGCAGGCCGAGCGCCGCGAAGGTGGTGTGGAAACCGAGCAATTGGTAGGCAGCGAAGGACAGGAATGCCGCGGCCAACGCGGCCTTTGGCCAGCGGCGCAGTAACGCAACTGATCCGCCCTGCACCACGATCAGCACGATGCCCAGCGCGTTGAGCTCATGATTCTCGGAGGATGCCAGTTCCAGGCCTTGGCGTGCCATTCCGGGCACGAAAGAGAAGCCAATGAGCACGGCGGCGCTCACCAGCTCCCAGCGGATATTGGCCAGCGGCATGCGCATGGTTTTCACTCCCGGCATCTAACAGGCCTGCCCTTGAGCAGGAGAGCAAGACTTCGGCCCCGCGGCAGTTGGCACTGCAGCGGGGCCGAAGCCCGGGGCCTTCATTGGATCAGCGGTTGGATCCGCGCTTGCTTCGCGGCTGCGGCGGAGCAGCAACCGGATCCCAGCCGCGGCGTACCGGACGCGAACCGGCGCCGCGCGATTCATCACGCGAGCGGTAGACGATGTACGGGCGGAAAAAGTACGGGATCGGCGCGGAGAACACGTGGACCAGCCGGGTGAAAGGCCACAGCGCGAACAGCACGCACGCGGTCGCCACATGCAGCTGGAAGAACAGCGGAACCTCCACCATCATTTCCGGATGGGGCTGGAAGATGATCATCTGGCGGATCCATGGCGAAATGGATTCGCGGTAGGAATAGCCCGGCCCGAAGACCTGGTAGACCAGCGTGGCCAGCGTGCCGAAGCCCAAGGTGGCTCCGAGGAAGACGTACATGACCTTGTCCATGACCGTGGTGGCCAGGAAGACCGGGCCGACGGTACGGCGGCGGTAGATCAGGATGATCAGGCCCGCCACGGTCAGGATCGCCGCTGCCGTACCCATCCAGGTAGCCCCGAGGTGGTAGATGTGCTCATTGACGCCAATGGCGTAGAGCCATTCGCGGGGAATCAGCAGGCCCACCACGTGTCCGGCGATCACCATCAGGATGCCGAAGTGGAACATCGGCGACCCCCAGCGCAACAGGCGGTTCTCATAGGTCTGGCTGGACCGCGTGGTCCAGCCGAACTTGTCGTAGCGGTAGCGCCAGATATGCCCGACGATGAATACCACCGCCGCGGCATAGGGCAGCACCACCCACAGCAGAATCGCTGATGTACTCATCCGTTCCCCCTCGGGCTGAATGGCGGTAGATTTCCCAAGAATGACAATCCGACCGTTTCAGTCGGAGGGCCCTCGCTGACCAAGGACAGCACCCGCTCTTGGGTTTCCTGATCCACTGGCGGCAGCGACAGCGTGATGCTGCGGATCAATCCAGCCCAGTGGCTGCCCATGGATTCCAGTGCCGTGCGCAGCACTTCGATGCCCTCGATATGCGAGGACAGCAACGCCTCGGCAATCGGGTCATCGCAGCGCGCCGAGAACTCCAGCACCGCCGGCAGGTAGTCCGGCAATTCATCGGCATTGAATTCCCACCCGGTGGCCCGGTAAGCCTCCAGGAAGGTGACCAGGGCCGTGCCGCGCTTGCGGGTGTCCCCGGTGGCGAAGTAGCTCAGGTACAGGCTGCATTTGCGCTTCAAATCGAAGGTCTGCACGTACAGGCGCTGCACCTGCGTAGATCCCAGCGACCGGGAGGCTTCAATGAAGTCGGCCAACAGTTGGGCGATCGGCGCCGGAACACTGCCCAGGTGGGTTTCGAGCTCATCGAGCCGCGCGAACCACTTCTGGTCGGGGTAATCGAGTAGCAGCGAGGCGAGCATGTGCACCCGGGCGCGCTCAGCACGCTTCATGGCCACCGGCTCCAAGGTGCCGGCAAGCTTGCGGCGCGGGGTTGCGCGGTTGAACAGTCGCGGGATCATTTGCCATCCTCTGGTGGGAACAGGCCTTCAGGGGTGCCATTGCCATCCCAGTTCAGCAGGTTGACCCGGCCCGGGGTGGAGGGACGGTCCGAAGTCTGGCGGTTCTTCAACGACTGGAAGTTCTCCACCGCCACCGGAACCGACTCGCCCGAAGAGGAGCCGAACGGGCCGGCCCCGCCCATGCCAGGACCGCCCTCGAAGTCCAGCGAGCAGCCCATTTCCTCAAGGTCGTGGGCCTGCTCGGCGTGGGCCGGCGGAATGACATAGCGTTCCTCGTACTTGGCGATGGCCAGCAGCCGGTACATCTCCTCCATCTGCGGCCCGCTCATGCCCACCGCTTCGGTGATCGACTCGTCGCGGTGATCGGACATGGACACCCCGCGCATGTAGGAGCGCATGGCGGCCAGCTTGCGCAGCGAGAGGTCCACCGGGGCGGTGTCGCCCGCGGAGAACAGCTCGGCCAGGTAGCCGATCGGGATGCGCAGCTTGTCGATGGCGGCAAAGAGGTTATCGGCATCTTCGCCGTCATTGCCGGTATTGGTGACTACGTCCACCACCGGGGACAGCGGCGGGATGTACCAGACCATGGGCATGGTGCGGTATTCGGGGTGCAGCGGCAGCGCGATCTCGTAATCGCGGATCAGCTTCCAGATGGGGCTGGCCTGGGCCGACTCTATCCAGTCCTCGGGAATGCCACCGGCCCGTGCCGCCTCGATGACCGCAGGATCGTGCGGATCAAGCAGCACGCCGCGCTGGGCGTCAAGCAGATCGTGCTCGTCTTCGACGCTGGCGGCCGCGGCTACCGCGTCGGCATCGTAGAGCACCAGGCCCAGGTAGCGCAGGCGTCCCACGCAGGTTTCGGCGCAGACCGTGGGCAGGCCCACCTCGATGCGCGGGTAGCAGAACGTGCACTTCTCGGCTTTGCCCGTGCGGTGGTTGAAGTACACCTTCTTGTACGGGCAGCCCGAAACGCACATGCGCCAGCCGCGGCAGGCGTCCTGGTCCACCAGCACGATGCCGTCCTCGGCGCGCTTGTACATCGCACCCGAAGGGCAAGAAGCGACGCAGGAAGGGTTCAGGCAGTGCTCGCAGATGCGCGGCAGGTAGAACATGAAGGCCTTCTCGTACTCGGCCTTCACCTCTTCGCTCATCTTGGCCAGCAGCGGGTCCTGGTCCATGGTCTCCAGCGAACCGCCCAGGTTGTCATCCCAATTGGCGGACCAGCCGATCTTCATGTCCTTGCCGGTGAGCAGCGACTTCGGGGTGGCCACCGGGGTGTGCTCGCCGGAGGGCGAGTTCAGCAGCATGTCGTAGTCGTAGGTCCACGGCTCGTAGTAGTCGTGGATCTCGGGCAGCTTCGGGTTGGAGAAGATGCGGCTGAGCTTCTTGAAGCGGCCGCCATCGCGCAGCGTCAGCCGTCCGCGCTTGTTCAGCGTCCAGCCGCCGCGCCACTTCTCCTGGTCTTCGTAGGTGCGCGGGTAGCCGACCCCGGGACGGGTTTCGACATTGTTGAACCACACGTATTCCACGCCGGTGCGGTTGGTCCACGCCTGCTTGCACGTCACCGAGCAGGTGTGGCAGCCGATGCACTTGTCCAGGTTCATCACCATGGACATCTGGGCCATGACCTTCATCGGTACTGTACCTCCTGGTTGCGGCGGCGGATCGTGGTGACCTCATCGCGCTGGTTTCCGGTGGGGCCGAGGTAATTGAAGGCCCAGGCCAGCTGACCGTAGCCTCCGATCAGATGGCTTGGTTTCATCAGGATGCGCGTGAGCGAATTGTGGATGCCGCCGCGCTTGCCGCTGGTTTCGGCCAGCGGCACGTCCACGGTGCGGTCCTTGGCGTGGTACATGAACACGGTGCCCTCTGGCATGCGGTGCGAGACGATGGCACGGGCTACCACCACGCCGTTGCGGTTGTAGGACTCGATCCACTCGTTATCGCGCACCCCGATCTTCGCCGCGTCCTGCGGCGACATCCAGATGGTGGGGCCGCCGCGGGAGAGCGAGAGCATGAACAGGTTGTCCTGGTACTCGGAGTGGATGGACCATTTGGAGTGCGGGGTCAGGTAGCGCACCGCTACTTCGGCATTGCCCGACTCGTGCATGCTGGTGGTGCCCAGCTTCGCGTCGTTGAACAACCGGTGCATGTCCAGCGGCGGACGGTAGATCGGCAGATTCTCGCCCAGCTCCGACATCCAGTCGTGGTCCAGGTAGAAGTGCATGCGCCCGGTCAGCGTGTGGAATGGCTTCAGATGCTCCACGTTGATGGCGAACGCGGTGTAGCGCCGGCCGCCGTGCTCGGAGCCGGACCACTCCGGGGAGGTGATCACGCTGCGCGGCTGGACCTGCACATCGTGGAAGGAGATCCGCGAACCCTCATGCTCTTCGGAGAGGAAGGCCATCTTCTGCCCGGTGTGCTCTTCGAGCTGCCGGAAGCCGGTGGTCGCCAGGCGCCCATTGGAGGTGCCCGAGAAGGCGAGGATCATCTCGCAGGCCTTCTTGTCGGTATCCAGCAGCACCGCGCCGGTGGACGAGACGCCGTTGAGGTGCTTGAGCGTTTCGATCTCCGGGGCCACCTGGTAGTTGATGCCCTTGGTGACCATGCCCAGCTTTTCGGTCAACGGGCCCAGGGTGCTCCACTGCGCGTAGAGGTTCGGGTAGTCGCGCTCCACGACCTTCAGCTTGACCATGGTCAGCCCCGGCACCAATGGCGCGCCTTGGGCAACCTGGCCCTTGACGGTGGCCATGGCATCGGGGGTGTCATGCTGCAGCGGGGAAGCGACCAGGTCCTTGCGCTTGCCCAGGTGCTTGGCGGCGTACTGCCCGAAGCGCTTGGCCATCTGCCCGAATAATTCGAAGTCGGTCTTGGTCTGCCACGGCGGAGCGATGGCAGGGTTGAAGGAGTGGATGAACGGGTGCATGTCCGTGGAGGACAAATCGTACTTCTCGTACCAGGTGGCGGCCGGGAAGACCAGGTCGGAGAACAAGGTGGTGCTGGTCATGCGGAAATCCGCGGTGGCCAGCAAGTCCAGCTTTCCTTCCGGCGCTTCATCATGCCAGGCCATGTCCACCGGGCGGTGGCCTTCAGCGGCTTCCGGGGCGCGCACCGAGGCGTCGGTGCCCAGAAGGTGCTTGAGGAAGTACTCATTGCCCTTGCCGGAGGAACCGAGGATGTTCGCGCGCCAGATCAGCGCCACGCGCGGGAAGTTCTCCGGTGAATCCGGGTCCTCGCAGGCGTAGGCCAGCGTCTTGTCGTTCAGCGAATCCACCACATGCTGCGCCGGGTCCTTGCCGGCCGCTTCAGCCTCGTCCACCAGATCCAGCGGGTTGCGGTTGAACGTCGGGTAGTCCGGCATCCATCCGCGCTTGATCGAATCGACCAGGCAGTCCGCGGTGGTGCGCCCGTCGAATTGGCCCTTGGCCAGAGGGGATGCCAGCTGGTTGGCCGGCAGCCCGTCGTAGCGCCACTGGTCAGTGGCCAGGTACCAGAAGGCGGTGCCGATGGTGTGGCGCGGTGGGCGGTTCCAGTCACCGGCCGAAGCGTATTGCTGGTAGCCGGTGAGCGGACGGACCTTTTCCTGGCCCACGTAGTGGGCCCAGCCCCCGCCGTTGACACCCTGGCAACCGGTCATCATGGTCAGCGCCAGGAAGGTGCGGTAGATGGTGTCGGAGTGGAACCAGTGGTTGGTGCCGGCCCCCATCAGGATCATCGAGCGGCCGCCGGATTTCTCGGCGGTGTCGGCGAATTCGCGGGCAATGCGGATGGCTTGCTCCGGCGGGACACCGGTGTGCTCTTCCTGCCAGCCCGGGGTGCCCGGGGTGCTGGCATCCATGAAGTCCGCCGGCCACTGGCCAGGCAGCGATCCGCGGCCCACGCCGTACTGGGCGAGCATCAAGTCGAAGACCGTGGTCAGCGTCTTGCCGGCGAGCTGCACTACCGGCACTCCGCGCTGCACCACTCCCGAGCCGCCGGCATGCTCCTGGCCCGGCTCCGGGGTCAGGTCGAAGCGCGGAAGGCTGATCTCGACTGCTGCGCCGTCCCAGTTTTCCAGATCCATGACAGACAAGGCAGGGGTGATGTCTCCCAGGTCGAGGTTCCATTGGCCCTTGTCCTTCTCGGAGTACCGGTGTCCCAGGGTGCCGCGGGGAACGCGGGCGGTGCCGCTGGTATCCAGCAAGGCGGGCTTGAAATCGGCATGGTCTTCTGCCGCCAGGCCCAGGTCTGCCGCGGTGAGGAACTTGCCGGGCACCGGGGTGCCGGTAGCCGTATCGATTTCCACCAGGAAGGGGGAATCGGTGTAGGTGCGCATGTAGTCCTCGAAAGGCTTGGTGCGCTTTTCGACGTAGTGTTCCTTGAGGATCACATGCCCCATGGACAGGCCCAGGGCCGCATCGGTGCCTGGCTGCAAAGCCACCCACTCGTCGGCGAATTTGGTGTTATCGGTGTAGTCCGGGGAGACCGTGACGACCTTGGTGCCCTTGTAGCGCGCTTCGGCCATGAAATGCGCATCGGGGGTGCGGGTGACCGGGACGTTGGAACCCCACATGATCAGGTACTGCGAGTTCCACCAGTCAGCGGATTCGGGCACGTCGGTCTGGTCGCCGAAGACCTGCGGGCTGGCCACCGGCAGGTCGGCATACCAGTCGTAGAAGGAGAGCATGGTGCCGCCGACGAGGTTCATGTAGCGCGAACCGGCGCCGTGCGAAACCATGGACATGGCCGGGATCGGGGAGAAGCCGGCAATGCGGTCCGGACCGTACTTCTTCACCGAGTAGACCTGGGCTGCCGTGGATATTTCCAACGCTTCATCCCAGGTGGTGCGGATCAGCCCGCCCTTGCCGCGGGCTTTCTTGTAGCGCTTGGCCTTGGTTGGATCCTCGACGATCGATGCCCAGGCATCTACGGGATCCGGATGCGCCTTCTTGGCTGCACGGTAGAGGTCGGCCAGCACGTCGCGGATGTAGGGGAAGCGTACGCGCGTTGGCGAGTAGGTGTACCAGCTGAACGCCGCACCGCGAGGGCAGCCACGCGGTTCGTACTCCGGAGAGTCAGGTCCTACGGAAGGATAATCGGTCTGCTGGGTTTCCCAGGTGATGATGCCGTCTTTGACGTAGACCTTCCACGAGCAGGAGCCGGTGCAGTTCACTCCGTGAGTAGAACGCACCACCTTGTCGTGCGACCACCGGTCGCGATAGAAGACGTCGCCCTTGCGTCCGCCGGAGAGAAACATTGCTCGCAAATCTTCACTGGTTTCACCGCGGCGAAGGAACTTTCCCATCGAGAGCAGTGAATCAGCAAGTGGTCCGTCGGTTGCCGGCTGTGTGTGGTTGGGCCGATCGCTCATTGCTGGCTCTTTCTAACTGTGGCTAGTCCTCCAAGCTTCGTCTTTTGGGTGTGAACTTTCAAGAGCGTTTTTCAAATTTATCCTTAATATCTTTCCCAGTCACGGCTTAGATAATCTACTGCCAAGTCACTTCCATTTCTATGGCGGAGAGGAATAGACTGCGATTCGAAAGGCCGATTGGCCATGGACCGACCCATTGCCCGTGGAGGGTTTCAATGAGCACAGGAACCACAGCAGCAACCGATATCCAGGGCCCCGACCTTCGCGGGGGATTGTTCCAATTAGTGCTGGCCACCCTTGCCAGCGTCGTGGGTTTCTGGGCATGGATGCTCATTTCCCCAATTCAGCGTTTCTACGCCGAGGGAATGGACCTCAGCGAGGGGCAAGTCTCCTTGATGCTGGCCACTCCGGTGCTGGTGGGCGCCATCGGGCGTATCTTCACCGGTGCGCTGACCGACCGGTTCGGTGCTCGGAAGATGTTCACCGTCGTGCTCCTGGCGACGGTGCCGGCGGTATTGCTGGTGGCGCTCGCCGGAAGCATTGGAAGTTTCGCGCTGCTGATCATTGCCGGCACCTATTTGGGCGTCGGCGGGTCGATTTTCGCCGTTGGTGTTCCCTTTGCCAGCGCCTGGTACCCTCCGCATAAGCGTGGTTTTGCCAATGGCGTGTTCGGCATGGGCATGATCGGCACCGCCATTTCAGCGTTCCAGACTCCGCGGCTGCTGCAGAGCTTCGGATACTGGGGAACGCACCTGTTCCTCGCCGGCCTCTTGGTAGTGGCCGCCGCGCTGGTCTGGTTCCTCATGCGCGAATCCCCGGCGTGGAAGCCGAATAACCAGCCGCTGTTTCCCAAGGTCTTCGGTGCGCTCAAGTTGGCCATCACCTGGGAGATGGCCTTCCTCTACGGCATTGTCTTCGGCGGCTTCGTTGCCTTCTCGACCTTCCTTCCCAAGTACCTGATGACCATCTACCCGGAGAATGTGGATCCGATTGGTGCCGGTACCCGTACGGCGATCTTCGCTCTCGCCGCGGTGATCGCGCGCCCGATTGGCGGCGTGCTGGCCGATAAGTTCGGACCGAAGATCATTGCACTGATTTCCCTGGCCGGCATCGTGTCGCTGGCCTACATTGTCGGACAGCAGCCATCCGAAGGCATCCTCACCGGCGTCACCTTCATCCTCATGGCATCGGCCATGGGCTTGGGCATGGGCGCGGTATTCGCCTGGATCGGTCCATCGACGCCTCCGGAAAAGGTCGGAGCTGTCTCCGGCGTGGTCGCTGCCGCTGGCGGCTTGGGCGGTTATTTCCCTCCATTGGCGATGGGCATGACCTACCATGCAGAGACCAATTCCTATGCGTTGGGCCTTTGGCTGCTGGTACTCGTGGGAACTTTCGCCCTGGTGGTCGCCGGCATGCTGCGCGGCACCAAGGGCCGCGGCGGCATGTAGTGCGCCGCCGCGCAGGCAAGGCTCCTGCGAGCAACTAGGGGTCAGTCGGCCCAGCCTGTTCACGGTAAACTCGTGAACTATGGCTATCGGCGCGACTATACACACCTTTGAAGTTCAACTTGCTGATGTAGATCGCGGGGTTTACGAGGATCTTTCGTTGCGTGTTGCGCAGCATCCCTCGGAAACCGATGCCTACATGGTCACCCGGGTACTGGCCTACTGCCTCGAATTGGAAGAAGGCATCGCCTTCTCTGCCGGAGGCGTTTCCACCGGGGAGGAGCCAGCCATTCTGGTCAAGGACCTCACCGGACTCATTACCGCTTGGATCGAAGTAGGCGCTCCGGACGCGCAACGTCTGCATTTGGGCAGCAAGCGCGCCGATCGTGCCGCTGTCTATACGCACCGCGACCCCGCCAAGCTGCTGGCCACCTGGCGCGGAAAAACCATTCACCGTTCGCAGGATATCGTGGTGCGTTCTTTCGACTCCAAGTTCATCGACGCCGCCGCGCAAGCGCTGACTCGCCGGAATACCATGTCCCTGTCGGTAACCGAAGGCCAGATCTATCTTGAGCTGAACGGGACGAATTTGGAAACACAGATCAGCACGCATGAGATTGAGTAGAAAAGCTTAATCTCTGATTCAACTGAGCGTGAGCTCGCTGTCACCAGCGTGCGGAAGCATCGTCGGTGTCCACCAATGACACCGACGGAAGTGCTCCATGAAACTGCGCAATATCACTTTTGGCACAGCAACCCTGGCTTTGGCCGTCACCATGGCAATGCCGGCTGTCGCCGCCCAGATCGAACCAACCGGCGCTGACCCGCTGCTGATCGGCCACCGAGGAGCTGCAGGCGTGGCACCGGAGAACACGCTTCCTGCAATCAAGGCAGGCAGCCAGGCAGGCGCCGAATTCACCGAAATCGACGTGCAGCTGTCCAAGGACGGGGTTCCGTTCATCTTCCACGATTCCACCGCATCGCGCACCACGAACATCGCCGAGGTTTTCCCTGAACGCGTGGACGACCCCATCACGTCGTTCACTTGGGACGAACTGCAGCAGCTCGATGCCGGCTCATACTTCTCAGAGGAGTTCGAAGGAACCAAGATCCCGCATTTCGATGAGGTTCCAGGCGCTCTGACCGGTGACACCGGCGTCTTCATCGAGATCAAGGATCCAGCTAAGTCCCCAGGGGTGGAAAAGCTGGTTGCCGACGCATTGGCTCAGAATCCTGAATGGAAGGAGCTTGCCGACGCGAACAAGATCGAGGTGCTTGGTTTCGACGCCGTGTCCAACCAGCGCTTTGCCCAGATCGCTCCGGAAGTTCCACTCCAGCAGCTATCCGGCACGGTTCCGTCCGTTGCGGAACTGGCCAACTACGCCAGCTATGCGGACTCCTTCGGCACGAGCTACCGCACGCTTGATGCGGCCGGTGCACAGCGTGTGAAAGACGCAGGCTTGGGCCTTGGCGTCTATACCGTGAACGCCGACGCGGCAGCTGACGAAGCGCTGGCCCTGGGCGTCGAGCGAATCACCGGGGACTTCCCGCAGCAGATCAACCGCCACCTGGATGGCCAGAAGATCTTCCCAGCCAATAATGGCGTTATCATTGCCGACTCCATCAACGATGTTCCAGGCAGCGACACGACCCCTGAGAAGGGTGAACACGTCATTCTGGAGAATACCGGCAAGCGCACCATTGATGTCAGCGGATACATTCTTCGCGATGCAGCCAATAACATCTTGGAAATCGGCGAAGGCTACGAGCTTGAGCCAGGCCAGAAACTGCGCGTTTATTCGGGCCCTGGCACCAACAGCGAGGATGCGTTCTACGTTGATGGCGCTGGCATCCTGAACAACGGCGGCGACTCGCTGGCGCTGTGGGATGCCAAGGGCAAGCTCGCAGATACTTTCGCGAACTAGTTCCAGGCAAAGCAAAACCCCGGGAATCATTGATTCCCGGGGTTTTCTTGGCGGTGACGGGTACAACAATCCCCACGATTTGAATGATCCTGGCGATTGTTGCCACGTCTTTTTGAAATTCAAGAGTCGTAAGACCGGAAGAAGACTATTTTCCTCGGTCTTCTACCGCGCGGACTGCTTCAACCAGGGACGCGCTTGGATTCGACTTTCTATAGTCGCGGATTTGCTTGATTTCATTTTTCGAATGTTTTGTCGAGGCCCGTTCAGGGCCCTGAGCGTTTGTGGCTGTCGACGGTAAAAGCAAAACCAACAATGCGGCTACCGCGAGCCCTGCAGCAATTTGCCACGCGCTCATAACCAATGCAACGGTAGCCAAAATTGATAAAGTGGCCGATCCGAAGAGACGAAAATTCTTCATCTTTCAGTTCCTTCCGGTTGTGTCATTAGTGCAGGAGGCGGGCTATTTCCACACTTTAGGGCAAGCGCCAACGATTCCTGGGATTCCCGCAAGCTCTGCAACTAGTGAAGCAAGGGCCGTGACGGCAGCCTCACCCTTTTCGGCTGCGGTTCCAGCCCCGACGAGTAGTTTGGCAGATACCCAAACACCGCCTAATTCTTTGATGAGCGCTTTTATCCTTATGAGCTTCACAGCAGGTACAGCGAACCCAAGTACCGCTGTTCCAAGAGCTTGAGCGCATTTCGCAGTGTTGCCCCAGTCGATTCCGGCCGCCTGCGCTAGCGCGACTTTCGAAGAATTGTTCTGCTCCGCAACGTTTACTGAGTTGAGATACTGTTCCAGAGCCTTGTCAGAAACTAAGGCGGAGTCGGGAATTTCTTCTATGACTTCCAGCATGTCGACCACTTCGGAAAATCTGATTCTTGAGGGTCTGTGATGGCTTGGGGTGCGGTCGTTGACAATGTTTCTTGGGTGCTCGCCGAAGCTGGTGTGACTATTCTAAATGCTGCGAAGGCCAAACTCAGGACAACGGTACAGGCGATTGAAGCTTTAAAATTGCTTGCCATTTGAAGACCTTTTAATTCGTGTGCTCTATCTGTGGCATCGGAGCAATGCTGCACTCCCCAGCGAGGTGGAGGGGCAGTCCGCCAACGATGATCCGCAAATCTTAGAACAATTTAAAACCGTAGTTGCGAGAAATAGGGCAAGTCAACCATTTAATCCTCATACTTTAGTAGGAGGGGGGTGCGCGATCAGAGCAATTTCTGTGTCACCTTCACTACAAAATCTCAGGGGAACTAGAGCGCAAGGCGAGGTCGCAGAGAGTTCGCCCATGGAATCAGCCAGAATAGATGTTGCCCACTGACGAATCTGATGCAGGAGCATATAAGACGGCCTCAGTGAATACCTTCTCGGATTCTTGTTGCACGACCGGTCGTTCGGGGTATGGCAAAGACCCCGAAGTCCTTGATAATTCAAGGGCTCCGGGGCCTTGGCTCTGGCGGTGACGGTGGGATTTGAACCCACGGTACGGGGTTACCGTACACAACATTTCGAGTGTTGCACCTTCGGCCGCTCGGACACGTCACCAGACCTGATAACTCTATAACGAACATCAGGTGAAAACAAAAACGGGAGCCGGATTTTTGGCCTGAAGTGTTCCGAAACACATCAAAGCCGGAAATTAGGCTCGCTTGCCGCGGAAGAACTCACGCAGCAGCTCTGCGCACTCCTCTTCCTTCACCCGCGAGTAGACCTCGACCCAGTGGTTCAGCCGAGGTTCCCGGACGATATCGAAGACCGAGCCGCACGCTCCGGCCTTCTCGTCCCAGGCGCCGAAGACCAGCTTGGGGATGCGCGAGAGCACGATGGCCCCGGCGCACATGGCACAGGGCTCGAGTGTCACCACCAGCGTGCAGTCCGAGAGCCGCCAGCCGTCATCTTCGCCTTTGGCTTCCAGAGCCTTGACGGCGTTGCGGATGGCAACCACTTCGGCATGGGCCGTGGGGTCGTTGCCTGCCTCGCGCTCGTTGCGGCCGGTGGCCAGAACTTCGCCGGCGGGGGAGAGGATGACTGCGCCGATGGGCACGTCATCGGTGGCTAGCGCCGCGCGCGCTTCGGCCAGAGCCAGGTCCATCCAGGTTTCAAATTCGTGCACCATAGTATTTTCACTTTACGTGTTTTTCCTTGTCCGCAGGGCCGTTCCAGTGTGGTGCACCGCGCACTGTGCAGAAGTTTGCTGTTTCGTTGGGCACACCAGAGTGATTTAAGGGCGGGAAAACGGGGATTTCTCTCGAGTTGGGCGAGGCGGTGCTGATAGATTTCTACTTATGCGCGTACAGGTAGTCGACCACCCACTGGTGGCACACAAGGTTTCGGTTCTTCGTGATAAGAACACCCCATCCTCCATTTTCCGCCAGCTGACCGATGAGCTGGTCACGCTGCTGGCATATGAGGCCACTCGCGAGGTGAAGACCGAAAGCGTCCAGGTGCAGACTCCGGTTGCCACCACTATCGGTACCGCCATCGCCAAGCCAACCCCGCTGGTAGTTCCAATCCTGCGTGCTGGTCTGGGGATGCTCGAAGGCATGACCCGTCTGGTTCCAACCGCAGAGGTTGGCTTCCTGGGCATGGCCCGCAATGAGGAAACCCTCGACATTATTACCTACGCCGACCGCGTGCCAAACGATCTGACCGGCCGCCAGGTCTTCGTGCTCGACCCGATGCTGGCCACCGGCGGCACCTTGGCTGAAGCCATCAAGTTCATCTTCGACCGCGGCGCAGATTCGGTGACTTGCATCTGCCTCATCGCGGCTCCTGAGGGCGTTGCCCGCCTGGAAGAAATCCACGGCGATGACGACCGCGTGCACGTGGTGCTCGCGAACCTGGACGAGAAGCTCAACGAAAAGTCCTACATCATCCCAGGTCTGGGCGATGCCGGTGACCGTCTTTACGGTGTAACCCCGCCGATTGCCTAACTGGCAAAGATGCGATGTGCCCAAGGACTGCGGTGATTACACCGCAGTCTTTGGCGTTTCTTCAGCGATTTCCGGATCGATCAGCGGCAAGCGGACCTCGAAGACCGTGTCACCTGGCTTGGATGCCACGGTGATCTTGCCGCCATGGGCTTCGACGATGCTCTTGGCGATCGGCAAGCCCAAGCCGGTAGTGCCATCGGAGCCTGAGCGGGCCTTGTCAGCACGGGTGAAACGCTCAAAGACGCGTGGCAGGAATTCCGGTGCGATGCCTTCTCCGGTGTCGTGCACCCTCAGGATTGCTTCATCGGTCTGATCATCTTGGTCCACCGACACCGTGACAGTGTTTCCGGCGGTGGTGTGCTTGCGGGCGTTGGCCAGGAGATTGGTGATTACCCGACGCAGGGAGGCTGAATCAGCATGGATGATGGTCTGCGGCGTCCGGCAGTCGAAAATCCAGTGATGGTCGCTGGCAGTGAGCTTGAAGTCTTCAGTGATATCCGCAGTCAGTTCGCACAAGTCCACTTCACTGCGTTTGAAGGCATTCTGTTCGTCCAAGCGAGCCAGGAGCAATAGGCTTTCCACCAGCGAGCTCATGCGCGCGCTTTGCTGCAGTACCCGGTCCACCGAGCGTTGTCCGTCGGGGGAGAAGTGCTCGGTAGCCGAGAGCAGCTCGGTGTAGCCGCGGATCGCTGAAAGCGGGGTGCGCAGCTCGTGCGAAGCGTCGGCGACAAACTGGCGCATCTGGGCTTGGGACTTTTCGCGGGCGGTCAGTGCGGTTGAGACATTGCTGATCATCGCGTTCAACGCATTGCCGACATTGCCCACTTCCGTGCCGGGAATTGCATCTTGTGCAGGCACTCGCTGGGCTAGATCCACCTTGCCTGAATCAAGTTCTTCTGCAGCAACCGAAGCAGCCACCGTAGCCACGCGTTTCAGTGAAGCCAGCGAGCGTGAGATCAGCCAGGAACCAGCCAAACCGGCACCGGCAATCAGGATCAACGCAATGAACAGCGTCAGCCAAGCCATGCCGCGCAAGGCCAGATCGGTGCTGTGCAAAGGCAGGCCGACAATCAAAATGCCGTTGGAACCTGAATCCTTGACGGCGACCAGATAGTAGTCGCCCACGGTCAGATGGGCGCGAACCGGCTTGAACGGCCCGCCTTCACGCAGCGTGCTCAGCTCAAGATCCACCATCGGGATGGCGTCTTCCTGGCTCAGCTGTTCCAAGACGCCGGTGCGTTCATCGAGCACACCGCCGTTGAAGACATACTTGTCGACGAAGCGGGCGGTCAGCGTGCCGGCGGCTTGGCCGGGAGCATCAAGCCGAGAGTTCACCGCTGGCGCGCCCTGCGAATAATTCAGGGCGCGTTCGGTGGCCAGGCGCAGCTGGCTGTTGAGCTGGTCCATCAAGGTCTGGCGCATGCCGGCGTTATAGAGCAGGCCGAGCAAGACGGACACAGCGGTTACCGAGGTCAGCAGGATGAGCAGCAGCTTGCGCTGGAGCGCATGCGGAGAGCTCACCTTGGTATTCGGGGAGAAGAAACTCATGCCGCCGGCTTCAATACGTAGCCGACGCCACGCACGGTATGGATCATGGGTTCTGCATCAACATCGATCTTCTTGCGCAGGTAGGAGATATACAGCTCGACGATGTTGGCCTGGCCATCAAAGTCGTAGTGCCATACGTTATCCAGGATCTGCGACTTGGAAACCACGCGGCGGGCGTTGTTCATCAGGTAGCTGAGCAGATCGAATTCGGTGGCGGTCAGCGAAATCTCGCGGCCTGCCCGGGAGACATCATGCGAGTCCGTATTCAGCACCAGGTCACCAACGACCAATTCGGCGGAGTCGGCGGTGGCCGCGCCGGAACGTTCCACCAGGCGGTGCAAGCGGATCAGGACCTCTTCGAGGCTGAAGGGCTTGGCCACGTAATCGTCAGCTCCGGCGCCCAAGCCTTCGATGCGATCTTCCACCGCGTCCTTGGCGGTGAGGAACAGAACCGGGATTTCGGGGAAATGGGTGCGTACCTTGCGCAGGACCTCAGGGCCGTCAAAGCCTGGCAGCATCCAGTCCAGCACCAGAACATCTGGAGCCAATGAGCGGGCGGTAGCTACGGCCTCTGGTCCGTCGTGGGCCATTGTGGCTTCCCAGCCCAGCATGCGGGTTCCCATGGCGACCAATTCCGCAAGCGAAGGTTCATCATCGACCACCAGAACTTTGATTGCTGTGCCATCGGGATGGGTTAGTCGAGGCAGCTGCGAAGGGGAAAATCGAGATTCATTCATGTATTCAGCTTCTCCTATTGCCTTGGGCCGAGAATATGTTTTAGCTGTGTGCCAGCTATGACTGCAAGTCGATTTTATGCGGGAGAAACCCGAACCGATAGTGGTTAATTTGGTCAACCCCGAGTAAGGGCGAATGTTTGGAGTGTGGACGGTCTATAGCGCTGAATGGATATTCGCACCTCGGAATGGAGTGGGCGCAATGTCCAGAATTTGGCAGATTATTGAACATATTGTTTAGTTAAGCGCTTAGGTACTCAAGAATTGCCTAAAGTGTCTTATGTCACGTTTGGGAAGATATGTCTCACTATGTGGACGCGAGCGTTCATTGTTACTTGCAAGTTGCCAATGTTACGAGGAAACTAGAGGTGTGAGTACGGCGCAGAACAGTAAAAGCAGTTCGAGAGTCATCCTCGAATTGTCCGGAATTGTTGCCAACGAATGCTCGGCGTCACCGGCCTGCAAGTCGAATTATGCGTGATTAGTAATTCGGAATTTGGAAGACGGTGACGGGAAACCCAACTGCTGAACGTGGACGAAGGCCGCGAACAGCGCAAGCAAAACCCGAAGCATGAGCGCCAAACCACTTGGCCTTCGCACTAAAAGAGGAAAAGATTATGTCGGCTGGATCCGGATACGTCCACGTTTCAATTCGCAATGCACAGAACCGCGCAGCTGCTGCGCAGCGTGCAGCTTCTGGCAACTATGCTCCAGCGGGCTATCGCCCACTGCGCGCAGTTTCCACCGCTCATGAAACTCGTGAACCGATGCATTCGTCGACCACTGCTCCAGTGCAGTCAACTGGACAGCCAAGTACTGATACCTCCGCCCGAGGATTCGTGCTCTACGTGGGTTTGGATGAAACCACCGCGCAAGCACAGGGCACTTCGCTGGGCAAGCTGGCCACTCAGGTACGCGCTTTCTTGGCTACCTTGTCTCCGCAGGCGCAGACCCACGCTGCGGTAGCGCTGGCTCCAACCAGCGCGCAGGGTGATCCAATTGACGTCGTCCGCCAGGCCCTGGGCGACCCAACCGTATCGCGTCGTCCACGCGCCGAGGCTCGTCCATCGACCCCACGCCCATCGGGTGTGCTGATCGACCTGTCGCGCCGCGAAGTGTACCTGGATGGCGAAACCCTGAACCTGACTTTCAAGGAATTCGAGCTGCTGAACTTCCTGGTGGAAAACGGCACCCGTACCGTTGGCCGCGAAGAACTGCTGGAAAACCTGTGGCGCAATGCCGAAGAGGTCCCTAACGAGCGCACCATCGACGTGCACATCCGACGCCTGCGCTCCAAGCTGGGACGCCTGGCGAACACCGTACGCACCGTGCGCGGCCAGGGTTACCGCTTCTACGAGCACCCAGAAGTTGTCGTCTGGGCCGCCCCGGAATACTCCATCTAGCATCAGCGCATGGCGATGGCGGGTGAACCAAGTTCGGTTCACCCGCCATCGCTGTCTTAAGCTGGGAGAATGAACACCATGCATTCTCGCAAGCTCATCTTGATGCGCCACGCCAAAGCCGACTACCCGCTAGGCGTCGCGGATCACGACCGGCCGCTGGCCGCACGCGGACACCGTGAAGCGCCTGCTGCCGGAGCCTGGCTTGTGGACAATGAGCTGATCCCTGATTACATCATCTGCTCTGACGCGCTGCGTGCGCGTTCCACCTGTGCCTGGGTGCTCTCCGAGCTCGGGGAAAAAGGGCCAACCCCCTACATCGACTCACGGATTTTCAGTGCCGGCACCGCCCAGCTGTGCTCCATCATCAACGAGGTTCCCGATACCGTCAGCAACTTGTTGGTCATCGGGCATCAGCCCATTCTCCAGGAATTGGCGCTGCGCCTGGCATCGCGAGACTCGGATGAAGAGGCTGTCTACGAACTGGCGATGAACTACCCGACCCTCGGTACCACGGTGCTGGAAACCAGCCATCCCTATTCCCATTTGGATGCCCGTGATGCGCGCGTCACACATTTCATCGCACCCCGGCCTGCATGAGAGAAGTCTCATCAAGTTTTTTCTAAAGTACTAGTCAACACATAAATAGACGATGATCTGCCGTTATGAGAAGCAGATGATAGCTCTCTCATCGAATACACCTCATAGACTCATGAGCCGTTCACTTTGAATTAACCATTGCTCGTTTCACTGGTAATTGTTGGCCCAACAGCCAACGCCGCCAAACCGCAATCGCGGGTCGGAAATAGTGAAAGAGGAACAGGCAAATGGCTATCATCGCAGAATCGCTTCCAACGCAGTCCGCCGCAGCACGCAACGAGGTACAGCAGCAGATCGATGCCCAGCGTGCCCGCACCATTCGTGCCGCCTACACCACTCGTTTTGTCGCTGCCGAGCTGCAGCGCAACCCGCAGGACTTCGAAATCGTCCGCCGCGCCAACATGGTGCCACGCTCCGGAGACGTGGTCATCGCCAATGTCACCGAATTGGGCAAGCACACCCGATTGCAGTCCCCGGTCTCCCGCCGCCAGCTGATGTTCGTCGGACAGGAAATCATGGTCGCCTATGGCCACCGCTACGCACCGGACCAGTTCCTCGCCCACGTGCCAGACAATCTGGGTCCGTGCCAGCTGGTCGCCGGCGGCGGCGTGGCCAGCGAGGTCATCGAGCAGCACACATCGATCGACAAGGCCACGCAGCTGGAACCAGTGGGCCTGCTGATGCGGCAGGGCAAGGTCGTGAACCTGCTGGACTTCGCGCCGCTGAGCATCGAGAACGAATCGCCGCAGGCCGCGCAGATCGACGCGCCACGCCCGCCGGTCATCGCAGTGCTGGGCACCTCGATGAACTCCGGCAAGTCCACCACTCTGGGCTGCCTGGTCAACGGCCTGGTCAACTCCGGCATGCAGGTTGCCGCCGGTAAGGCCACCGGAACCGGCGCAGGCAACGACCCGAACCTGTTCACCGACGCCGGCGCCTTCAGCGTCTGCGACTTCACCGACTTCGGCTTCCCGACCACTTACCGCCTGGACTACGAAACCGTGCGCGACCTGCTGGTCGCCATGATCCGCGAGCAGAGCGCCACCGGGGCCGGCACCGTAGTCATCGAAATCGCCGATGGCCTCTTCCAAGGAGAAACCTCGCGCCTGCTGCGCGACCCGATCTTTACCGCGCAGGTGGATCGCGTGCTGTTCAGCGCCCAGGACGCTCTGGGTGCCCAGGCTGGCGAACGCATCCTGCTCGATGCGGGCCTGGATCTGGCCGCAGTATCCGGCGTGGTCACTGCCTCGCCGCTGGCCGCCAAGGAAGCCCAGGCGCAGCTGAGTACCCCAGTGATCGGTACCTTCGAGTTGTGCCGGGCCGAGGTCGCCTCTGCCCTGCTGCCAACCCGATAGGAGTGCCCGTGCTGGATGTGAAGTCAGCAAGCGCGCCGCCGGTGCCCGCCCAGCGCTTGCCGAAGCTGGCAGCGCCGGGGCGGCGGATGCTCTTGGCCGGGTTGCTCGCTCTGGGCGTTGCAGCCGGGTTGCTTTCCATTGCCATAGGTTGGCTGATCGGACAGCTCTCGGCCAGCATCAGCCCGGGAATTCTCGGCGCCACCCTGGGCCTGGTGGGCGGCTTTTTCCTAGCCAAGTACGCCGAACGCGTGCTCGCTGAGAAGCTCGGCCAGCACTATGTGGCGCAGCTTCGCCGCGGACTGATCGCCCACGCGCTGCGCAGCGCCCGCGGCCCATCCATGGGCATCACCATTGCCCGTTCCACCAACGACCTGTCCTCGATCAGGAACTGGATTGTGCAGGGCATGGTCCCGCTGGTGGCGGGCTTGCCATTGCTAGTGGTCAGCGGTGTGGGCCTGTGGCTCCTGCACCCATTGCTGGCCCTGAGCCTGGCGGTGACGCTGGTGCTTGAGGGGATTTTGCTCGCGGCCTTGGCCGGCGGAACTTTTCTCAGCGCGAGAACCTTGCGCCGGCACCGGGGGAACATGGCCGCACGCATTGCAGATACCGTCGCTGCCCGGACGGCCATCACGGCTGGCGGCGGGGTGCAGCGCGAAGTGCAAAGGGTGCAGGACTCTGCGCAGAAGGTCATTGATGCTTCGGTGCATCGTGCCCGCTACGCCGCCGCCTTGCGTGGTGGGGCTCTGGCCATTCCGCTGCTGGGCACCGCCCTGGTGGTGGGATCGGCATCGATGGCACAGCTGCCGGGCGCAGCTGTGGCAACCGCACTGACACTGATGGGCATTTGCGCTGGAACCCTGGGTGAGTGGGGACGCGTGGTCGAGTACCGGCAGAATTACAAGGCCGGCCGGCGAATCATCGCACCGCTGCTGGCAGAGCAAGAACGGTGGCAGGCAGCCGAAGAAACTCCGGCGAGCACCCGCGATGCCAAGGAGCTGATGCTGCAGCCTTCCTCGGTGCGCATCCAAGTTCCTGCAGACTGCGCGGACCAATGGCCTGCGCTGCGGGCTCAGCCGGGGGAGCGGATCGCATTGCAGGCAAGCCCAAGCCAATGCGCCGCATTGCTCAGCTCCATCGCGACCGGTAATTTCATGCAATCCGGGGATGCGCAGGCCGGGGTGTGGATTGCCGAAGGGCGCAGCGAGGATCTGCCCGCTACCGGCCGGCGCAAACTGGTGGGTGCCGCATTGGAATCAATGGTTCCCGAGCGGGGAAGCATCGGGCGTGCGCTGCGCTATCGTCACCCTGGCGCATCGCTGCGCAAAGCCATTGCCCTGGCCGGAACCTGCGGCTTGGAGATCGCGGAACTGCCGGACGGGGAGGAAACACGCTTGCGCCGAGGCGGTGAACCGCTGAGTTCCAGCCAGCAGGCCTCGTTGCTGGTGGCGCGTGCGTTGCTGCGCGAGCCGCCGTTGCTGGTTCTCGATTCGCTGCTGACCCGTTTGCCAGATCAGGCCTATGCCAATGTGGTGAAACTGCTCAATGAGTATCCCGGCGTACTGCTCTTCAGCGGCGGGCTTCCGGGTCTGAAAGAAACCAGCAGCTGGAGGGTGCAACCCTAGGGTTTGGCTGCTGGCCGGGTCGCGATAAGCCCATCCACGGTCAGCAGCACGGCGCGCACGGTGTGGTCGCGGTCGAGTTCGCTGTGCCGCGATGCGCGTAAGCGCGCTGTGAACAGAGCGGCACCGAAAATGCTGGTGGCTACCGAAAGCTTTTCCTCTGGTTCCAAGTCGACCAGGCGTTCAAGAACTTCAATGATCAGTCCAGTCACCCGGGCTGCAAGTGTCATGCCGCCCGGTGCTGTGGCATCCCCGGAGGTCTGCTGGTCCTGCATCCACAGATGGGCAAAAGAGGGGTAGCTGGCTACGAAATCCATGGCGAATTCAAGCATCTGCTTGAGTGCCAGATAGGGATCGGCCCCTGATGCTGCACGGGTTAGCTCTCCGAACAGCTTCTGCGCGCCGTAGCTGAGGATCTGGCTGACCAGCTCGTCTTTGGACCCGAAGTTGTAGTACACCGTGCCTTTGGAAACACCGGCTGCGGCAGCGATCTCATCGACAGAAACGGATTCGGGAGAGCGTGAACCGAGCAGCGTCATGGCTGCTTCGAAGAGTTTTTCCTTCGAATCGGTGGCGCGCACGCGGCGACGCTGGCCCGTTGGGATGGTCATTCTTTGAGCTCCGGTTGCAGGGTTTTCAAGCTCCAGGTCTTGTTCTTGCGTACCGCAAGCATACTCAAGACTAATCCAAGCACGGTATAGACCAGCAACGAACCAGCAACCGAGGGCAGAACCTCCAAATCAGCACCGTACATGAGATGCCGCATTCCGTTCACCACATGGCTCATCGGCAGGATCTGGTGCAGCAGGTGCAAGGAATCCGGCAAGGTTTCCCATGGGAAGGTGCCGCCGGAGGTGACCAGCTGCAAGACCATTAAGACCAGTACCACGAATTTTCCTGCCGTACCCAGCAGGGCGAAGCAGCCCTGGATCAGTGCGCTGAAGCATAGTGCCGAGGCGACCAGCAACGCCCAGACCAGCCAGGGGTGGGCGGCGTGCAGTCCCAAACCGAAACGCACCACCGCGTAGAGAAGGCTGGTTTGGAGCATCGCAATCGCGGCGAATGGCAACCAGCCGCCGAGGGAAATCTTCCAATTGCTTCCGTTGGAGGCCAGGGCCCTCTTGGACATCGGACGCATCACCTGGGTCAGGATCAGCACGCCGATAAAGGTTGCCAGGGTCAGGAAGAAGGGAGCCAGGCCTTCGCCGTAGGCTTGCGCTTCGGCTTGCTTGTGGTTGGATACCGCGACCGGATCTCCCATGACATCGGCCAGCTTCTGGCTGGCATTCTCATCGGGATTCGGGACCTTGCCGGTACCGTCGTGCAAGCCGGTGGCTAATTCATCCGACCCATCTTGCAGGTCATCGGTTCCTGCCGAGAGCTCGCCCACGCCATCGGAAAGCTGCACCAGTGCGCTGCGCAGCGACCCGGTGCCTTCCAGCAGCGTACCGGCACCCTGATCCAGCTGGCTTGCCCCATTGGCTGCCTCGGTGGCACCGCTTAATGCAGATTGCTGGCCTGCAGCCAAGGCCTTGGCCCCGGTGTCCAAATCCTCAGCGCCGCTGGCGAGCTTGGCTGAACCCTGGGCTGCAGAACCGATGCCCTTGGCCAGTTCCGGCATGGCCGCGTCCAGCTTATTGGTGCCTTCAGCCAAGGTGCCCAGGCCAACAGCGAGCTTCTGGTTTCCGTCGGCCACCTGTGCTGATCCATCGGCGAGTGAATGCAGCTGCGTTTGCAGTGTGGACAGCTGGGTATTGGTCTTGCTGACTTTGCTTTCCAGCTCCTGGCCCAAAGTGGATTCCTTGATGCTCTGGCTCAGTGCGGCCTGGATGGAATCTGCTTGTTCCTGGGTGATTGCACCGCTGCTGACCAGTTGGTCCAGCCGCTGCGTGGTATCTGCCTTGACGGAATTCAGCTGTGTTCTGGTATTGGCCTGCAACTGGTCGATTACCTCAATGGCTTGATCGGCGGTGCTGGCCAGCTGCTGGTTGCCCTCGGCGACCTGCTGCGAACCGGTGGCCAGCTGATCGGCGGCTTTTTTGGCGCTGGCGGTTCCCTGGTTCAGCTTGGACACGGAGCCGGGCAGCTCGGTGGTCTTCGTCTTCAGGGTCTGCAATCCGCTGTTCAGCTTCTTGCTGCCGTCAGCCAGCTGGGAGGTACCATCAGCTAATTCAGTGCTGCCATCGCGCAGCTGCTTCTGGCCGTCAACCAGTTCCCCCAGCCCCGAGGAGAGGCCGGAAGTTCCATCCTTCAGGGTTCGGGTACCGGACTGCAAGTCAGTGCTGCCGGCTACAAGCTTGGTGGTGCCATCGGCCAAGGTCACCAGCCCATCGCCGAGGCGCAACGTGCCATCGTAGAGCTGTTCGGCTCCGTCGGCCGCTTCGCCCATGGAATCGTGGATGTCCACGAAGCCGGCGAGCATAGCCGATGCCGTTTCGGTTCCTACTTCCTGGGCGACCGAGGTGCGCACCGTGGTGGCCAGGGTGTTGGCGAAATTTGAAACCATGAAGTTGTTCGCGTCATTGGTCAGCAGCTCGATATTGGCCTGTTCGGCATCCTTGAAATCGCCTGGCGAGACCAGGGCCGCGGAAAAGTCCTCGGGCAGGATCAATGCGAATGCGTAACGGCCGGAAGCTACCGCCTGCTCGGCTTCTTCTTTGGTATCCACCTGATCCCAGCTGAAGGTGCCGTCATCTTCCAATTCTTCGACAACGTCATTTCCGACCTTGGTGCGTTCACCATCCTGTTCGGCTCCGGCATCCAGATTCACTACGGCGGCGGTGACCTTGTCCAGGTTCCCCTGCGGATCCCAGTTGGCGTAGAGGTAGAGCGCGCCATAGAGCAGCGGAACGCAGGTGACGGCGATCAGCGCCAGCTTGGGCAGGGTGCCGCGGCTCATGCGCTTGAGCTCGGAAAGGGCAAGTTGCAAAGTAGTCATGGGCTAGTCCTCTGCTGGGTGCTGAACAGCATCAGCTGGGTATTCGATGGGGAAGAAGTCGTCGCTGCTTGCCGCCGCGGGTTCGCTGGCGGGAACCGGAGCAAAATCCAGGTCGAGTTCTTCTTGGATGAATCCGGTGGACGGGTCAGGCAGGTGGTCCGTTGCTGGCTCCAGAAGCTCGGTCAGCCCGTTAGGCTGCTGCCAATCCTGGGGCAAGGTGCTCACAATTGCCAGGACCGCGAATTCCCGATGCGAGCTGGCGAAATATTCCAAGGTTTCAAGCCAGCTCTGATCTTGCAGATCGTGGCGGTCGGGGGAATCAACGACAAGCAGCTCATGTACAGGATTTTCGGCGGCCAGCATGAGCTGGAGTTCGAAGAGCCGGAGCGGATCGATGGCATCGGTCCAGCCCTTGGCGATGTCGCTGAAGCCATGTCGTGCCATCCATTTCTTGGCGCTGGGTTTGCGCCAGAAGGGGCCCGGGGTCAGAGCCAGGTCTTCGGCAACCAGGTCGCGGACCCGCAAATGGGATTCAGGCTCGCTGATCTGCGGTGAATCCACCAAGGCGCTGTGCTTGCGCAGGTATTCCAACTTGGGCTCGGAGTTCCAGCTCACCATTCCGGAGCTGGGCTTCATCCGTCCGCTCAATACGAGGGCCAGCGCAGTCCGGGAGATTTGCGGCTCGGAAACGAGCAACTGCAATTCACCTCGTTGCAGTTGCATGGAGGTAGGGGCCACGAGCTGTTCGTGGCGTCCCTTGACGGTAATAGAGTCAGCGGTAAGCACGATTAAAGACTAATTGAACTGACCGGTCAGTTCAATTAGTGAAAATATTCTTTTAATCACTACTGGACGTAAAGCGTTTGATGCTTTTGGATGGTTGTTGGGTAGGACACACAAATGCTGTGCTGAGTTCAGCAGGAGTTAATCGAGCTTTGCCAATCTTGGAATCTGTCCTGCGCATGCGGACAAGCAACCGCAGCCTGAATTACAACGTAGGGAATTACATGAACAACAGACCGCCCACTCGCATCGCCGCCGCGGTGCTGGGAACCGCGCTTGCACTTTCAGCGTTCGCTCCTGCGCATGCTGATGCAGCTGAAATCACTTCGATCGAGCAGATCCAGGGAACTGGCGACAGCTCGCCGATGCTGGGCCAGGATGCAACAGTCCGCGGCGTAGTCACCGGCGCCTATGCCGAGGGCGGGCTGCGTGGCTTCTACGTGCAAAGTGCCGGCAGCGGCGTGGACTTCACAAGCCAGGCGAGCTCGGCGATTTTTGTTTACGCGCCAGATGAGGCTTCTGCCGTGCAGGTTGGCGACTATGTGCAGATCACCGGCCAGGTATCAGAGTTCTATGGATTGACCCAGCTCAAGGCCGATAACGTGGCGGTTCTGGATGAACCGGCTCAAAGCGTCAAGCCGCTGGCACTGACCCTGCCCAGCAGCGATGCCGATCGTGAACGTTTTGAATCCATGCTGATTGAACCGCAAGGTGATTTCACGGTGTCGGATAACTACACGCTGAACCAATATGGCGAGTTGAGTCTTGCGATGGGCACCAGCGGCATCCTTCCTGGCGAGCGTCTGCTGCGCCAGCCAACGGACGTCTTCAAGCCGGGCAGTGACCAGGCCAAGGCACTTGCTGAAGAAAATGAGCAGCGCGCGATCGTCGTCGATGATGGTGCAACGCTGAACTTCACCACCAACAAGAACAAGGAAATCGCCCTGCCGTACATTGACGCGCAGCAGCGCGTTACCGTCGGTGCCGAGGCTTCCTTCATCGCACCGGTCATCCTTGATTACCGCTACGACCTGTGGCGCTTGCAGCCCCAGGGTCAAGTGATTGGCGCCGATGATGCTGATATCGCCGTGAATTTCGAGCAGCTGGAAAGCGATGCGCCGCAGGAAGTCGGCGGCAATGTCAGTGTTGGCAGCTTCAACGTGCTGAACTACTTCACCACCACCGGTGAAATGCTTGATGGGTGCAAGTACTACACCGATCGGGAAGGTAATCCGATCAACGTCCGCAGCGGCTGCGATGCCCGCGGCGCAGCGACCAGCGAAAGCTTTGAGCGCCAGCAGTCCAAGATCGTTGCTGCCCTGAGCAAGTTCACCGCCGACGTCGTGGTTCTGGAAGAAATTGAGAACTCTGCGCGCTTCGGCCAGGACCGCGATGCCGCTCTGGCTAACTTGGTCAATGAATTGAATGATGAAGCGGGACAGCAAGTGTGGAGCTACGTTCCAACTCCGTCGGTGGTCCCTGCTGACGAAGATGTCATTCGCACCGCGATCATCTACCGCGCAGAAGCTGTGAAGCCGATCGAAGAATCGGTTATCCTCGAAGATCCGGCCTTCTCCAATGCCCGCGATCCTCTGGCGCAGGCTTTCCAGCGGGTTGGCGGAAATCAGAATACCCGCTTCCTTGTCGTGGCCAACCACTTCAAGTCCAAGGGCTCGAACCCGGATGACGGATCGGGCAATGCCGATACCGGTGACGGACAGGGAGCCTGGAATGAGGATCGAGTGAGCCAGGCCGAAGCCTTGGTTGGTTTTGCTGATGAGCTGAAGGAACTGCGCAATACCGACAAGGTGCTGCTGGCCGGCGACTTCAACTCCTACTCCGCTGAAGATCCGATGCAGGTTCTGCTCGAAGCCGGGTATGTGGACCTCGGGGCTGCCGCGGATTCCCAAAGCTACCTCTATGACGGATTGGTCGGGTCGCTGGACCATATCTTCGCCTCCGAAGAACTGGCTGGCAAGGTGACCGGGCAGGACATTTGGAACATCAATGCTGTCCAGTCGGTGGGCTACGAATACAGCCGTTTCAATAACAACATCACCAATCTGTTCACGGCTGACCAGTACCGCTCCTCGGACCATGATCCGGTCCTCGTAGGGCTGCAGTTGGACAAGAAAAACTAACTGAACCCTCACTGAACTGACCAGGAACCCTCTGCTGATGAGGGTTTCTGGCCAGTTCACTTTAAGTCCGGCGATGGGAGGTACTGGCAGAGGCGTCGGGCTGCAATAATTTCTCAGGAAAAAGGCTTGACAGAAAACTTCCATCGTGGAGAATTGTTGAAGAAGATTTGTGAGAGCGCTCACAAAATGTTTGGCAGAGTCGCTTTCATCGTTTCAGGCATCCAGGAAATCGTAGGAAATTTTCTTTTTGCCGCATTTTGAGAGCGCTCTCAAAACTTGGCAGTGCTCGTCCACTTGCACGATTCATATTCGAAATGGAGTCATCGTGAAACCCTCACGCAAATCCCCGCTGGCAATGGCTACGGTTCTTGCCGGAAGCATCGCACTGATCGCTACCGGTTGCGCATCCAATGCAAGTGAAGATGCCAAGCCGGCATCTGCGGATAATCCGATCACCCTGACCGTGACCACTTTCGGCACCCAGGGCTTGGACCCGCTGTACGAGAAGTACGAGAAGGAAAACCCGGGCATCACCATTGAAGCAAGCAACATCGACACCGGTGGCAACGCACTGACCGACTGGAAGACCAAGCAGGCTGCAGGTGCCGGGTTGCCAGATGTCCAGGCAGTGGAAGAGGGCTGGCTGGGACAGGTCATGTCGGTATCGGATTCCTTCACCGACTTGCGTGAATACGGAGCTGACGACGTCGCTGACCAGTGGGTTGACTGGAAGGTCGGGCAGGCCACTGATCCAGATGGCCGCGTCATCGGCTACGGCACCGACATTGGCCCGATGGGCATTTGCTACAACGCCAAGCTGTTCAAGGACGCCGGCATGCCAAGCGAACGTGACGAGGTTGCCGAGCTGCTAGGCGGCGAGGACGCAACGTGGGAGGACTTCTTCGCAGCTGGCCAGGAGTACGTGAAGAAGAGCGATAAGGCCTTCTACGACCAGTCCGGTTTCGTTTGGAACTCCATGGTCAACCAGCTTGACGAGGGCTACTACAAGGCCGACGGTGCCTTGAACGTCGAAGGCAACGCCGAGCTTCGCAATCGCTGGGATCTGCTCTCCGACGCAGCGTCCAAGGGCCTGTCGGCCAACCAGACCCAGTGGGACTGGGGCAAGGGCCAGGCATTCCTTGATGGCTCCTTCGCCGTCATGCCTTGCCCAGGCTGGATGCTTGGCACCGTGAAGGGACAGGTTGAGGGCGCCGGCGGCGATTCCAGCGCAGGCTGGGACTTCGCCGATGTGTTCCCAGGCGGACCAGCAAACTGGGGCGGTTCCTTCCTGACCGTTCCAAGCACCTCTCAGCACCCAGCCGAGGCGGCCAAGCTGGCCCAGTACCTGACCAGCGCTTCCTCGCAGGCAACCTCCTTCGAAGAAGCAGGCACCTTCCCTTCGAACCTGGAAGCACAGAAGTCTGATGCGGTCACCGGCGAGAACGAGCTGACCAAGTTCTTCAACGATGCACCGGTCGGAGAGATCTTGGGAAGCCGCGCTGAAGGCGTCAAGGCCCAGTACAAGGGCTCACAGGACTCGGTAATCCAGGAGCAGGTCTTCGGCCCGGCGATCAAGGCAATCGATGCCGGCACCGATAGCGAGACCGCCTGGAGCAAGGCCCTCTCCACCCTGCAGGAACTGGAAATCAAGTAATCCCGTAGCCCGCTTCGAAGTCTGCTAAGGGCCGCAGCACGCAACTGGTGTTGCGGCCCTTGGCAGGACAGCTACTGCAGCAGGAAAGATGCCACTGATGAGCACCACGACACATGATGCCCCGGAGCAAGACCGGAATGCTACCGAAACCACACCCCAGCCAGGGCGCTGGAACAAAGGGCAAAACAGACCTACTCCGGAAAAATTGGCCGAAACCCGGGCCGATCGCAAAATGCGCCGCCGGCATCTGCTGGGACGGTTGGATTTCAAGTACTCTCCATACCTCTATATCTCTCCATTCTTCATCCTCTTCGGACTGGTCGGGCTGTTCCCGCTGGTTTACACGTTCGTGGTCTCGATCAATGACTGGGATCTGCTCAGCGGAGCCGGCGAATGGGTTGGCCTGGAGAACTACAAAACCGAGCTGGCCTCCCCGCTGTTCTGGAACTCGCTCTTCAACACCTTCAGCATCTTCCTGCTTTCGGCCATCCCGCAGCTGGTGATCGCGACCTTCATCGCCGCGATGCTGGACCAGAACATCCGAGCCAAGACCTTCTGGCGGATGAGCGTGCTGGTTCCCTACGTGGTCACCCCCGTAGCGGTCACGCTGATTTTCTCCTCGGCCTTCGACGAGCAATACGGTCTGCTCAACAACTTGCTGAGCAGCATGAACCTTGACCCGATCGCCTGGAAGACCGATGTATTCCCATCGCATATGGCGATCGCAACCATGGTCAACTGGCGCTGGACCGGATATAACGCACTGATCTTGCTCGCAGCGATGCAGGCAGTTCCACGTGAACTGCATGAATCGGCAGCGATCGATGGTGCTGGCTCCTTCCGCCGCTTCTTCTCGATCACCTTGCCAAGCATCCGCCCCACCATGATCTTCGTGATCATCACCGCCACCATCGGCGGGCTGCAGATCTTCACCGAACCGAAACTGTTCAACCCCAGCAGCTCGGTTCCAGGCGGTCCGGATCGCCAATACCAAACCACGGTCCTCTACCTGTGGGACCTGGCATTCAACCGCGGCGACTTCGGACGAGCCTCGGCCGTGGCCTGGATGCTGTTCCTGATCATCATTGTCATCGGTGTGATCAACTTCTTGATCTCCGGATCCATCGCATCCTCGGCCGATAGGAAGGGCGCTGGGAAAAACGGTAGAACCCGAGCGGCACGCCGGGCAGCATCCCGGGCCGCCGCCAAAGCAGCAAAGCCAGGCAATGGAACGCAGAGCGGAAGTACAACACATGAGTAACTCAACTTTGGAACGCACCGCGCCTGCCGCCAGCCTGCCCAAGCGCCGCCGCAAGAGTTTTTCGATGGATCGGCGTCCGGGGTTCCTCACCTACGGAATCCTGATCGCCTTCCTCGTGGGCAGCACCTACCCGCTGTGGTATTCGTTTATCATCGGTTCCTCAAGCGGCGCGGTATTCGCCTCAGCGTACCCGCCGCTGCTTCCCGGGGGGCAGTTCTGGACGAATGTGGCTGAAGTTCTGGACTCCATCCATTTCTGGAGTGCATTGGGCAACAGCCTCATCGTTTCCTCCGTGATCACTTTCTCGGTGGTTTCCTTCTCCACCCTGGCTGGCTATGCTTTCGCAAAACTGCGTTTCCGGGGCCGCGAGGGACTGCTGGTCTTCGTGATCGCCACCCTGGCCGTACCAACCCAGCTGGGCATCATCCCGATGTTCATGATGATGAAGCAATTCGGCTGGACCGGTTCGCTGGGCGCCATCATCATCCCCACCCTGGTGACGGCCTTCGGCGTATTCTTCATGCGCCAATACTTGGTGGAGAACATCCCCGACGAGCTGATTGAAGCGGCGCGAGTGGATGGAGCGTCCATGATCGGAACCTTCTGGCACGTCGGTGTTCCCGCCGCCCGCCCCGCGATGGCAATCCTTTCGCTGTTCACCTTCATGACCGCATGGACCGATTACCTGTGGCCAATGCTGGTGGCCCCGCAAAACCCAACCTTGCAGGTGGCCTTGAGCCAACTGCAGTCTGCCCGATACGTTGATTACACCATTGTGATGACAGGTGCCTTGATGGCCACCATCCCACTGCTGTTGCTCTTCGTACTGGCAGGCAAGCAACTTGTATCCGGAATTATGGCAGGAGCTGTAAAGGGCTGATGATGAACCACCTATCCCAAAATTTTGCATGGCCCAAGGAATTCTTGTGGGGCTCGGCTACGGCTGCGGCCCAAATTGAAGGCGCTGGCCATTCCTACGGCAAGGAAGATTCCGTCTGGGACGCATTCGCCCGGAAGGAAGGGGCCATTGCCGGGGGCCAGAACCTGGACGTCGCAGTGGACCACTACCACCGCTACCGCGAAGATGTTCAGCTCATGCGCGAGCTGGGACTGGATTCCTACCGTTTCTCCACCAGCTGGGCCCGTGTGGTTCCCGGTGGGCGCAGCGTCAATCCCGAAGGCCTGGATTTCTACTCGCGACTTGTCGATGAACTGCTGGAAAATGGCATCCTGCCATGGCTGACTCTGTACCACTGGGATCTGCCCCAGGCGCTGGAAGAGCGCGGCGGGTGGACCAATCGCGAAACCTCGTACAAGTTCGTGGAATACGCAGCGGCAGTCTATGAAAAGCTTGGCGACCGGGTGAAGCACTGGACCACCTTCAACGAACCGCTATGCTCCTCGCTGATCGGCTACGCCGCCGGCGAGCACGCCCCGGGACGCCAAGAACCTGAAGCGGCGCTGGCAGCGGTGCACCACCAGCATCTGGCCCATGGACTGGCCACCAGCCGCCTGCGCGAATTGGGTGCCGAGCAAATCGGCATCACCTTGAACCTGACCAATGCGGTCCCGAACGACCCAACTGATCCGGTGGACGTGGAAGCAGCGCGCCGCATCGACGCACTGTGGAACCGCATGTATCTGGACCCGATCCTGCGCGGATCCTACCCCGAAGATTTGCTCGAGGACGTCAAGGGACTGGGACTGGCAGAAGTCATCGAACCCGGTGACCTGGAAATCATTGCCCAGCCCATCGATTTCTTGGGCGTGAACCACTACCACGACGACAACGTCTCGGGCCATCCGCTGCCCGCAGGCCAGCCAGAAGCCGTAGTGCCTACCGATTCGCCGAAGTCTTCACCATTTGTCGGCAGCGAGTACGTGACCTTCCCAGCCCGCGATTTGCCTCGCACGGCGATGGGGTGGGAAGTGAATCCGGAAGGGTTGCGGGTGCTGCTGAACCGGCTGAACCAGGACTACGGCAATATCCCATCGCTGTACATCACGGAGAATGGGGCTTCCTACACCGATACGGTCACGGAAGAAGGAACCGTCGAGGATACCGAGCGTGAAGAGTACATCCTCAATCACCTGGACGCCGTGGCTCGCGCGATGCAAGACGGAGTGGATATCCGCGGCTACTTCGTCTGGTCATTGCTGGATAACTTCGAGTGGGCTTGGGGATACGCCAAACGCTTTGGCATCATCCACGTCGCCTACCAGAGCCAGGTGCGAACTATTAAGAATAGTGGCCGGACCTACGCAGGGTTGATTGCTGCAAATCGTACAATGGCATAACACCTGAACCTTGATGGTCCGCGGCTGCTTCTGGTGCCGCGGGCCATCATCGTGTTCCACTGGCGGATTACTACAAGACACTTGGGCATAGATCATGAGCATGCACGACGCGCGGAATCCAAAACCAACCCTCGAATTGGTGGCAGAACATGCCGGCGTTTCCCGGGCCACGGTATCGCGCGTAGTAAACGGGTCGGACCGGGTGAAGCCAGCAGCTCGCGAGGCAGTCGAATTGGCCATTCGCGAGCTGAACTATGTGCCTAACCGTGCTGCCCGCTCCCTGGCCCAGGGCAGGACCAATTCCATTGCCCTGGTGATTCCGGAAAATACTGCGAAATTCTTCGCCGACCCGTACTTTGCCAAGGTCGTGCAGGGAGCGGCTCAGTACTTGGCCGGTACGGAATTCATGCTCACGCTGCTGCTGTCCACCGAAGCGGATCCGGTGAAAACCACCAGGTACCTGCAAGGCAGCAATGTCGATGGCGCCTTGGTGCTCTCGCACCACGCAGATGACCGTTCCTATGCCGACCTGGGCTCTGTGCTGCCCATGGTGTACGGCGGGCGAACGATGAGCACCGATCAAAAGGATATCTACGTAGTAGATGTCGATAACGTTGCCGCCGCACGGCAGGCGACCGAGGTCATCATCGACCGCGGACGCACCAAGCTGGCAATTATTGCAGGACCGCAGGATATGGGTGCCGGGCTCGACCGCTTGATTGGATTCAAGCAGGCAGTTGAAGAGGCTGGGCTGGAACCTGTCGCCATTGAAATTGGCGACTTCACTCCGTCCAGCGGGCGGCGGATCATGCAGCAATTGCTGGATGCGGACGTTCGCGTGGATGGGCTATTTGCCGCCAGCGCGCAGATGGGCTTTGGCGCCCTCCAAGCGCTCGGGGAGGCTGGGATGAAAGTTCCAGAAGATATTTCGGTAACGTCGGTTGACGATGATTCCTTCGCACGCAATTCCACGCCGCCGTTGACAACCATCGCTCAGAATCCAGAACGCCAGGGTGAAATCATGGCGGAGCTGTTGATCAAGCGCATCAACGGAGAACAGGTTCCTGCATGGAGCATCGTCGATACCCGTTTGGTGCTGCGAGCTTCCCACTGATCCACGTGATGGCCAGCGCGGGTCCTGGCCTGTAGTTAACAAAAAAATTCCCACTCAGTTGAGTGGGAATTTCAATTTGTGCGCCCAAAGGGATTCGAACCCCTGACCTTCTGTTCCGTAGACAGACGCTCTATCCAGCTGAGCTATGGGCGCATATTCATTTGTTTGCCGCCTTGACGACTTGAATAACTTTACACGAGTTTTTCGTGGAGGAAAAACCAAAGTCGCTAAAAGTGCCGTGATTCACAAAATTGCTAGTCGTCTCCGGGTTTCGAAGGGCAACGGTGGCTGATTAATCGTGCAGTATCGCTTGGTAGAGATTGTGGTCTTGCCAGCGGCCGTTGATCTTCAGATAGTTGGGCGCCATGCCGATTTGGGTGAAGCCGTTCTTTTCCAGGACGCGTTGCGAGCCATAATTGTGCGCCAGCGTGCTGGCTTCCATTCGATGCAGCCCTAAATCGTTGCGGGCCAAGGAGAGCAATGCTGCCACAGCCTGGGAAGCCAGGCCTTGTCCGCAGTGCTCCTTATCGATCCAGTATCCGAGGCTGGCGCTTTGAAAAGCTCCGTGTACCACCGAGGTGATATTGAACCGGCCGATGAGCTCATCCTGAGCGAAAAGGCCGAAGGGGTAGGCCAGCCCGCTTTGCCGCGCACTCGCGGACGCTGCGAGATTTGCCGCCTGCCATTGTTCGGTAAAGAACTCTTCGGGGCGTTCCGGTTCCCACTGCTCCAGGTGTGTGCGATTGCGCGTGTAGGAGCCGGTAACCTGTTTTGCGTCGGAGACCTCCAGGAGGCGCAGCCTGAGCTGATTCGGTAAGGCAATCTGCGGCATTGGGGATTCCTTGTGGGGAAACAAAAAATTCCCACTCGACTGAGTGGGAATTTTGAATTGGTGCGCCCAAAGGGATTCGAACCCCTGACCTTCTGTTCCGTAGACAGACGCTCTATCCAGCTGAGCTATGGGCGCATATTCTGTTGTTTGACTCGTTCTCACGAACCTCGAATAACTATACAGCCGGTTTCCGCACCGTACAAATCGACGGGCAAAGCTAGTGCTTAAAGATGAACAGAAGGTTATATGAAGACATTGAAAGGGTACCGGTCTACGTGACCTTCGTCACACATTTTCAATCATTAATCATGATAGACCCCCGGAATTTCGGGAATTTCCCCCGCAGTGCCCTCCGAGTAATGCTTTCATGAGGTTTCGATCACACGGCAACAGCGGTGAGCGCACCATAGCCTTGATTTATTGCAAGTTCAGCCCAATGGAGGGAATGGATAATGAGCACGAGCTCGGATCAGAACGTTATCAGCGCAGCACCTACTTCACACGAGAAGTTGGCATCCTGGGTTGAGGAAGTTGCCGCACTGACGAAGCCGGATCGTGTTTATTGGGTTGATGGGTCAGCTGAAGAAAATGATCGCCTGACTGCCGAGCTGGTTGAAGCTGGCACTCTGGTCAAGCTGACCGACCCGAACTTCCCTAATTCCTACGCTGGTTTCTCGGATCCCAAGGACGTGGCCCGAGTTGAAGAGCGCACCTTCATCTGCTCCGAAAAGGAAGAAGATGCCGGCTTCACCAATAACTGGGAAGACCCGCTAAAGATGAAGTCCATGCTCAGCGGCTTGTTCGATGGCTCGATGCGCGGACGCACCATGTACGTCATCCCATTCGTTATGGGTCCACTGGATGCAGAGCAGCCAGCCTACGGCGTTGAAATCACCGACTCGGCCTACGTGGTCGCCTCGATGCGCATCATGGCCAAGATCGGCGATGAGGTTCTGCGCAAGATGGAAGCGGAGAAGGCTTTCTTCGTTCCTGCACTGCACTCGGTTGGTGCCCCGCTGGAACCAGGCCAGGAAGATGTTGCCTGGCCATGCAACGAAGACAAGTGGATCGTGCACTTCCCTGAAGAGCGCGCCATCATGTCCTACGGTTCGGGCTACGGCGGCAACGCGCTGCTGGGCAAGAAGTGCTACTCGCTGCGTATTGCCTCGGCGATGGCCCGCGATGAGGGCTGGCTGGCAGAGCACATGCTCATCTTGAAGCTGATCAGCCCTGAGAACAAGGCTTACCACATCGCTGCTGCCTTCCCTTCGGCCTGCGGCAAGACCAATCTGGCACTGCTGGATCCAACCATTGAAGGCTGGAAGACCGAGACCCTGGGCGATGACATCAACTGGATGCGCATCGGCAAGGATGGCGAGCTTCGTGGCGTTAACCCGGAGTACGGCTTGTTCGGCGTGGCACCGGGCACCGGTTGGTCCACCAACCCGAACGCGATGCGCGCAATCACCAAGGGCAACAACATCTTCACCAACGTGGCGCTGACCGATGAAGGCGGCGTCTGGTGGGAAGGCATGACCGACGAGGCTCCAGCGCACCTGATCGACTGGTTGGGCAACGACTGGACCCCGGAATCGGGCCGCGTGGCAGCACACCCTAACTCGCGCTTCTGCACTCCGATCGACCAGGTCGACATGCTCTCCGCTGACTACTACTCGCCTAATGGCGTGAAGATCGATGCAATCCTGTTCGGGGGCCGCCGCAAGACCACCATCCCGCTGGTCACCGAGGCACGCAGCTGGACCAACGGCATCTTCATGGGCTCGACCCTGTCCTCGGAAACCACGGCTGCTGCCGCGGGTGCCACCGGCCAGGTCCGCCGCGACCCAATGGCGATGCTGCCATTCATCGGCTACAACGCCGGCGACTACCTGAACCACTGGGACAAGATCTCCGCAAAGCTCAACCCAGAGCAGATGCCAAAGATCTTCTTGGTCAACTGGTTCCGCCGCACTGCTGACGGTGGCTTCGCATGGCCAGGATTCGGCGACAACTCGCGTGTGCTGAAGTGGGCTGTAGAGCGCATTGAAGGCACCGCGGACGCCAAGGAAACCGTCATCGGCAACGTGCCGACCGGTGATTCCCTGGATCTGACCGGCCTGGACGGTTTCACTGCAGCTGACGTTGAAGCAGCAGTAGCGGTCAACAAGGACGAATGGGCAACCGAGGTCGAAGGCATTGAAGAGTGGTACGCCAACTTCGGCGATGCGCTTCCAGCCTCGCTGCGCGCAGAGCTCGACGGCCTGAAGGCTCGACTGGGCGCCTAGTGAATTTGGATCTCTGATAGATCCGCACATGGCAACGCCCCGGCAACTGGAATTCCAGTTGCCGGGGCGTTGTCGTGTCATGGCGAAGAATGGTCACAATCTGGGTACAGTTTCCACACGCCGGATCAAAGTGGGTGCAAAATCAACTATTTATGAAAAGATGACTCTATGGTTTTGGCACGATTGATTCTCGGGCTGCTGTGCTTGTCGCCCATGACTGGTTACGAGCTCAAGAAGCACTTTGACTCCTCTATTAACCACTTCTGGAATGCAGATAAGGCGCAGATCTACCGCACCTTGGCTCAGCTGGTGGACAAGGGCTACGCCACCGTGCGTACTGTTGCGCAGTCAAACTACCCGGACCGCCAAGAACACCACATCACTGAAGAAGGCCGTGCAGCCCTAGCGCAGTGGCTGTCTTCCGGTGCAGTTCAGTCGCCCGAGCGCAATCCCTTCATGGGGCAGGTGTTCTTTGCCGCGGAACTTGAACGCGACGAGATTCAGGACCTCCTTGCAGAGCGCCGCCAAGCCACACAGCTCATCCTTGATGACTATCTATCCCAACGTGAAGGCATTGACATGCGTGCCGCCGCGGACCGGCGCAGCTTCCTCATGGCTGCCACTCTTGACCATGCAATCCGACAACAAGCCGCCGAGCTCGAATGGCTCGACGCGGTATTGGAGTACTTGCCATGACTTCAGCCAAAGACCAGAACAAGACCCCTGCAAACACGGTGGCACGCGATGCAACCGATTACCCCGAAGTGCATCCAGGGCGCCAGCACCAAAGCCAACGTCCCGCTCCGACATTGGTTTTCCTGCACGGAGGCAACGTCGGAAACTGGAGCTGGGACCCCCAGGTTCTGGCCTTTGGCGACTACAACATCCTGACCCTTCATCTGCCGGCTTTCGGCGCCCGGTTTGAAGAGACCTGGGACGGCATGGAATCCGCCGCTGACGATGTCGCAGCCTTGATTGCCGATGAGGTATCTGAAGGTGGGGTGCACCTGGTAGGAATCTCCCTGGGCGGTGTCATTGCATTGCATGTAGCCGCGCGGCATCCCGAACTCATTGAGTCGCTGATGATTACCGGAACACCAGTGACAGGTGTGGGGCAAGCGGCCAGGGCTTTCCAGCGGATGCAGCTGAAGCTGATTGGCAGTGAGTGGTTCTGGCGCTTCCAGGCTGGCGCCTACGGCATGGTGGATGATGAGCGCGAGCTCTTCACCGAGCATGGCGTGAAGCTGAAGCCCGAGAACATGCGCGCCATCATGGATGAAATGGATCCAGGCGGACTGCCGGATAAGCTCAGTTCCTACCAGGGGCCGATGCTGGCCTTGGTCGGCTCCAAGGAGCCAAAGCTGGTGCAGAAATCATTTGAGGCGCTGCGCGCAACGCTTCCGCAGGCCATCACCCGCGTGGTTCCCGGGATGCACCACCAGTGGAACATTGAGAATCCAATCCTGTTCAACTCAGTGTTGCGCAAGTGGGTCTCGGAAACCGGCCTGCATCAGATCCTCGTTGATCCGCAGGCTGTGAAACCGGGGCGTGCTGCCAAGGTGGCATCCGAGGAGCAGGAAGGTGCTGCCGCTGAAGGACAGCAGCCCGATGCTGATGAAGCTGCGCCGCCAGCGCAGCCTTCTAGCCAGAAGAAGCCAGGGAAGATTGCCGGACGGCTGGATCCGCGAAAGCTGGATCCGAAGAAGTTCGAGTTCAAGAAGAAGCCCCAGCCGCCAGCGGGCAAGCCGGACAAATCGGTGGATGGCGATAACTGAAGATAAATAAGTGCTGCAGGTGAATTCCCCATGATTTCACCTGCAGCACTGTTCTACGACCTGGAGATTAGGCGGCGAGCCATACGTCCGGACCGAAGACCTCGTAGTGGATGCGCTCGGCTGGGATGCCGGCTTCCAATGCCTGGGTGCGTGCCGCGTGCATGAATGGCATCGGGCCGCACAGGTACACCTGGGCATCCTCGGTCAGTGCTTCGGTGAGGTTCATGTAGCCGGACTTGGCGTTCAGGCCCTCTGGCAGTTCGCCGCGTTCGAACCAGGTGCTGATGCTCGCTTCCGGCAGCTTGCTGATCGATTCGAGCATCTGCTCGCGCAGTGGCCATGCACCGAATTCCTGATCGGCGTGCAGCACGGTGATCTTGCGGCTTGAACCGTTGGCGGCCAAGGTCTGCAGCGCGGCGGCGCTAGGAGTGCAGCCGATGCCGGCGGTGGCAATCACCAGCGGAGAACCATCGTTTTCGATGACCAGGTCGCCATATGGGTTCGACAACTCAACGACATCGCCGATCTTCAGGTCGTTGTGGATTACTGGGGAGAACTCGCCGTTCACGTCCAGCTTCACGGTGATGGTGCGGAGGTCGGTCTGCTCGATGTTATCGCTCAGGGTGTACTGGCGAACCTGGCGTACGCCGTCGGTCATTGGCATGCGTACCGAGACGAACTGGCCCGGCTTGGCCACGGTGGCCGGGGTGGAATCGGCTGGCTCGAAGCTGAAGGAAACCGAATCGACACCGGTTTCGGTGCGCTTTACGAGCTTCCACGGGGTGTAGATCTCGGCGTTGGCCTGCTGTGCGTACAAGCCCTTCTCGATCTTGATCAGCGCGTGGGCCATGAGCCAGTAGACCTCGGTCCAGGCTTCGGCGATTTCCGGTGTCAGCGCGTCGCCCAGATCTTCAGCGATGGCATCGAACAGATGCTTGTAGACAATCGGGTACTGCTCCTCGACGACGCCCAAGGAGGTGTGCTTGTGGGCTACGCGGGCCAGCATGGTCTCCGGGGTGGTCTCCGGGTACTTGACCAGGTAGGTGGCGAAGACTGCGATGGAGCCGGCCAAGGCCTGCTGCTGGGTGCCGTTCTTCTGGTTCGAACGGGAGAAGATTCCGTCGAGCAGTTCCGGGTGGGCAGTGAACAGGCGGTTGTAGAAGTTCGGGGTAATGCTGGAGATGCGCTCTGCAATGATCGGCAACGTTGCTTCGATGACAGGGAACGACTTGGTGGACAGCATCGGGTCTCCTTGGGAGTAGGCGATAACTTGTATCTGAGATACAAGATTTATGATTCATTTCTACGCCCCGTAGAAAAGGAATGCAAATTTACTTCGCCATATGACCGTCCAGAGTGGTTAACCTCACTTTGCGGCCGGCAGGGTGCTAGGCGATATCGCGCACCGTCGGGAAGGGGAGCGCCGTGAATGGCGCGGCAGGTGAGGTAGGACAGATGTCCTGGATTTTCAGTGCATCCAAGGAAGCATAGAAGGCTTCCCGAGCCTGCCTGAACACTGCGCGCAACCGGCAGTTGCCTGCCAGCGGGCAGTTCGATTGGGCATCATGATCGGAGCAATCCACGATGTCGGTGCGCTTGTCCAACTTGCGCAGCAAACCGCCGAGGGAAGATTCCAAGGCTGCACCGGTGAGCATGGCACCGCCATTGCGTCCACGCGTAACCTGCAAAATTCCCAAGGTGCGCAATTCCAAAACGGCCTTGGCCACGTGGTTGTACGGGACTCCGACAGACTCGGAAATCTCTCGGCTGGTCAGCTGCCCGGTGCCAGGTGTTGCCAGAACCATGATGGTCCGCAAGCACACGTCGGTGAAGGCACTGAGTTTCATAATGCCTATTTTACGTCGAAAACGCATTTCGGGGTCAGCATAGTGACTATGCTGACCCCGAAAATACCAGGTACTGCTTAGAGCGCGTTAGCCCACAGAGCTTCTGCGGACTCCGCGGCTGGATCCTCGAAGACCCATTCTCCGCCTGGCTCGGCTGGCATGGTGTACGGCTGGACAATGGCCAGTGCCGCACCTACGCGGTGCTCGGCGACGATGTGGATGGCATCCTGGTCGTTCTCCTGGAGCAGGACATCCGAAGCGATGGCGATCGCCAGGAAATGGGTTCCCTGCTGGTTGAGCACCTGCATCAGATCCGAAGCCATGGCCTCGGTGTCGATGTCGGCTTCCGGATCCTCGGGATCATCCGTTGGGGGAACAGCGATCAGACGCAGCTCTGGCTCGTCTTCGCCTTCCTTCGGCTCCAGCGCGATGGCGAAAGGCAGGAACACGCCCTGCTCTTCAAGCTGTTCGCGGGCTACGCCCAAGGCGGTGCCCAGGACCTTGTTCAGTGCGTCTTTGACGCCCTCATCCAGTTCTTCGAGATTCATGTCTTCCCCTTGCTAGTTGGCGACGTTGGTTTCACGCACGATAGCCAAAACGGCATCGCGAATGGGCTCAATGATTTCTGCGGTGCGGCCTTCGCCGTTGAAACGCAGGAAAGGTTCGGTATTCGATGGGCGCAGGTTGAACCACCAGCTGCCATCGGATGCCGAAATGGTGGTGCCGTCCATGGTCAGCACGTCAACCGGCTGTCCCTCGAAGTGGGCAACAACCCGGGCAGTGGCCCCGGCCTTGTCCTCGACCTCGGAGTTGATTTCGCCGGTGGCGGCATATGGCTCGTACTCGGCGCCCAGCTCGGAGAGCGGCAGCTGCTGCTCACCCAAGGCAGCCAGCACATGCATGGCAGCAAGCATGCCGGTATCGGCATTGTAGAAGTCACGGAAGTAGTAGTGAGCGGAATGCTCACCACCGAACACCGCACCCTGGGTGGCCATCTCGGCCTTGATGAAGGAATGGCCCACGCGGGTCATCACCGGGGTTCCGCCAGACTTGGTGACAAATTCAGGCACAGCCTTGGAAGTGATCAAGTTGTGGATGATGACCGGTGACTGCTCGCCTGCTGCCTGTACCCGGGCGATTTCGCGCACGGCGACCAAAGCAGTGATCGCTGAAGGCGATAGCGGCAAGCCACGCTCGTCGATCACGAAGCAGCGATCGGCATCGCCGTCGAAGGCCAGGCCCAGATCGGCACCGTGTTCCAGCACTGCGGCCTGCAGGTCCTTGAGATTTTCCGGCTCCAGCGGGTTGGCTGGGTGATTTGGGAAGGTGCCGTCCAGCTCGAAGTACAGCGGGACGATTTCCAGCGGCAATCCTGGTAAGACGGTATCGCCGAGAACTGCCGGAGTAGTCAGGCCACCCATGCCGTTTCCGGCATCTACGACGATCTTCAGCTGGCGCATGGAGGACAGGTCCACCAGCTCTCGCAGGTAGGCCGCGTAGTCGGCAAGGACATCGCGCTCGCTGATGCTGCCCTGCAGGACATCGCCGGAGACCGGAAGCCCCTCGTCCAGGTACTGCTGGGCCACGTCGCGGATATCGAACAGGCCGGTAGCCGAAGAAATCGGGCGTGCGCCGGCCTTGGACATCTTGATGCCGTTGTACTGGGCTGGATTGTGGCTGGCGGTGAACACCACGCCAGCGGCATTGAGCTTGCCCGAAGCGAAGTACAGCTCGTCGGTGGAAATCAATCCGAGCATGATGATGTTTGCCCCGCGGTAAGTGGCGCCACGGGCGAAGGCCTGGGCGAACTCACCCGACGAGGGACGCATGTCGCCGCCAACCAGTACGTCCTTGCCGGACAAGGACAGCACATCGACAAAGGCTGCGCCGATAGCCTCGATTGCCTCGGCATTCAGGTTTTCGCCAACTACGCCGCGTACGTCGTAGGCCTTAAAGCTCTGTTTAAGATCAATTTCTTCACTCACGCCTTTCAGCCTACCGGTTTGACTGATTCAATTCATTGAGAACTAGGCGATTATGGATGGGAAATGCCTAACATTTCAGCTTAATCACTCACTTCGCATCGCGCCTTGCCGCTGCACATCCACATTTAGCGGTTGCTGCGTACTAAAACGTGGGCGGGAACTGAAATACTGGTGGCATGGATGGCTCAACGCAAGTGAATCTGAAAACGCTAGCGCTGCAAAAACTGCGCGCACTGGTGCAAAACCCCGACGCCCAGTTTCACGACGGCCAGTATGAATCGATTAGCGCCCTAGTAGCCGAACGCCGTCGTGCCCTGGTGGTGCAACGCACCGGTTGGGGCAAGTCCGCGGTGTACTTCATCGCTTCGCTGTTGCTGCGCGAACAGGGATATGGCCCAACCTTGATTGTTTCGCCTTTGCTCGCCTTGATGCGGGACCAGGTTGCAGCCGCGGAACGCGCGGGCGTGAGGGCTGCGGCAATCAATTCAGCCAATGTGCTCGAATGGAGGGAAATTCTCGAAAAGCTGCAGCGCGATGAACTCGATGTACTACTGGTTTCTCCCGAGCGCTTGAACAATCCTTCCTTCCGCGAGCAGCAGCTGCCGATGCTGATGCAGCGTTTGGGTCTGTTGGTAATCGATGAAGCGCACTGCATTTCCGACTGGGGCCATGATTTCCGTCCCGATTACCGCCGCATCCGCGATCTGATTGCCCAGTTGCCTAAGGGGCTGCCAGTTTTGGCGACTACCGCAACTGCGAACAGCCGAGTTGTTCAAGACGTTGCCGAACAGCTGGGCGGAGGCACCGAGGAGGTCTTCACCCTGCGTGGCACACTGGCCCGCGACTCGCTGCGCCTTGGCGTTTTGCGTTTGGCCTCGCCGCGCATGCAGTTGGCTTGGCTGCTTAGCCATATCAAGGATTTCAAGGGATCGGGCATCATCTACACCTTGACGGTATCTGCCGCTGAGGACATCGCCCGATTGCTTAAAGATGCCGGCCATGAAGTTGCCGCTTACACCGGGCGCACCGATCTAGAAGAACGCGAACGTCTCGAACAGGCGTTGAAGAACAATGAAGTCAAAGCCTTGATTGCCACCAGTGCCCTGGGCATGGGCTTTGACAAGCCTGACCTTGGATTCGTCTTGCACGTCGGTGCGCCCAGCTCGCCGGTGGCTTACTACCAGCAGGTGGGCCGTGCTGGACGTGGAAGCATCAATGCAGATGTTCTGTTGTTGCCCGGTCCGGATGACTCCGAAATCTGGGAATACTTCGCCACCAGCTCCATGCCCGATCAGGTTCGCGCCACGCAGGTGCTCGAAGCTTTGACTCGGGCTAACGGCGCGATGAGCGTCCCGGCCTTGGAAAGTGCGGTGAATCTTCGCCGCTCGCCACTTGAATTGCTGCTGAAAGTTCTGGCGGTGGACGGTGCCGTGGAGCGCGTCGCCGGAGGTTGGATGCGTACCGATATGCCTTGGGTCTACGACGCTGACCGCTATAAGCGAGTGGCGCAAAGCCGAATCCACGAACAAAATCTCATGGTCAGCTACGAGAACACTCGCGGATGCCGCATGCAGTTCCTGACTGATGCCCTAGATGACCCGAAGTCAGCTCCATGCGGCCGTTGCGATAATTGCGCTGGCGTTTGGTTTGATGACCATATCCCTGATGATTCGAAGGACAGCGCGCAGGCAGCACTTGGCCGAGTGGGAGTTCCCATTGAGCCACGCAAACTCTACCCATCGGGTTTGGACCGCTTAGGTCATACCCTCAAGGGCAAAATTCCAGTTGATGAGCAGGTCGCTACCGGCAGAGCGCTTGCCCGCTTAACCGACTTGGGGTGGGGCAATCGTTTGCGCCAGGTATTTGCCGATCCCACCGACAACCCGATCGACAAGGCCATGTTTGATGCTTGCGTCAAGGTGCTGGCCGAATGGAACTGGGAAGAACGTCCGGTGGGTGTGGTGGCCATGCCATCGAATAAGCGCCCTCAGCTGATCACTTCCCTTGCCCAGGGATTAGCGGAAGTCGGACGGCTGCGTTATCTGGGGCAGCTCGCATATCGTGCTGGTGGACCGCAGAATGGTCCGGGTGGAAACTCTGCGTTCCGTGTCGCTGCCGTTGCGGATGCTTTTGAACTTCCACCGCAGCTTGAAGAACTCATTGCCAATGCACCGGGTCCGGTGCTGCTGGTCGATGATTTGGTGGATTCCCGTTGGTCTATGGCAATGGCCGGCAGGGCATTGCGGATAGCTGGCGCACCCGGTGTTATGCCTTTCACTTTGGGCGTAGCAGGGTAATCGCACAGTTAAACAAAGTAGTCTGGAGGTATGGAGATTATCATCTGGCTCGTTGTCCTCATTGCAGTGATTGCCCTGGGCTACTTCGGTCTGCAAGCGCTTCGCAAGAAGAACACTGCGCAAATCGCTGAAGCGATTTCCCGTGAGGCGGCGCAGGAGGCAAATGCGAAGCTGGATGATGCTTCACGCAATTCGGTGTACCGCAATTTGGCCAAGGGCGATGTCATGGGTGCGGTTAAGGATTTCCGGGCCGCTACCGGTGAGTCGGTCAAGAATTGCGTGATCGCTGTACGCAGTCTTGATAAGTATCCGCAGTCCGCTCCTGCCAAGGAACTGCCCAGCGATGACGCGCAGATTAAGGCCTTGAGCGACAAGCTCGAGGCTCAGGTTGAGCGCGAAGACCGCGAAGCGGCTGGTGCTGCTGATGCGACACCAGCATCTGCTGATGATACTTGGGTCGTTCCCCAAGAATGGAGCGAGCAGTTTGGGTCCTTGGAGGAACCAAGCGCAACGCATTTCAAGATGGCATTTGAGCTTGATGGCGAGAGCCGCGAATTTTCCAGTGAGCAGTTGCCACCGAATGAATACGACCAGCTGTTCTCGATGTTGCGTGACTCGAACTTTGAAGAAGCGGCAAAGATTCTGCATGGTTACACCGATCTGCCGGTTGACGACTTGGAGCGCATGATTGCGGCTTCTCCGATGTCTGGGGCTAACGCCAACGGCAATGTTGCAGATTTCCGTTTCGAAGGCCAAGGCCCAGATGGGCCAGTGCACTTTGATGCCGCTGAACTTCCGGAATCCGAACGCGAAGCGCTCTTCGACGCAATCGCTGATACTGATCTGGATCGCATGTCGGAAATTATTGTTCGCCATACTTCGCTGCCAGAAGATATCGTGCAGAACATGCTGCGATCTTTCGTGAAGCGCGACGACTAGAACCAATAACGATGAGCCGCTTGAACCCGCTGAAATTCCGTGGATTCGAGCGGCTTTTTCGATCCCGGAAAGTATCTGGAACGGCTTCCTTCGCGGTGGTGAGTCGCGTGTAGCGACGCGGACAGCCAGCGGTAAAAGCTAGCTGGGGCTGTCCCGCAGTAAGCACATTAACATGTCGCTTCGGTGTAGCTACTGGAACCTTGCTCGCGTTCTGTGCTGGTTCTGCTGCCTGCGTGCTGGGGAATGGCGATCGGAATGTTTGCGTGCCTCGGAGACGGTATTTCGCCATGATCCTGCCAGAAGAGATGAAGCCGGGGGATACACCTGTCCCGGTGGGGTCATTTCGTGACTAAGACGCAAAAAAACCCCTAGATGACTAGGGGTTTTTCGCGGACACGGGGGGATTTGAACCCCTTATGCTTGCACTGATTCTATGCGGATCTGCCTGTTTTGCGATGCGTAATAGCGCGAACATAGTGCAAGGCGGTGCAATAGACGGAATGCCTTGTGTCACCATGACACATCGCAGGAAATCGTCACGCCGCTCTCGCGTAACAATTCAACTTCCAGTTCACTTAGGCTCCGCAGTCGATCTTCCAGCACCAGATCAGTGACGTGCAATTCCTCCGCGAGCGTGGCCAGATCCACTTGCTCGAATAACGCGAGCGACGGCCATGGCACAAGCAAGTGCGCAGTCTCAGTGCGCACTCTGCGCTCAACCTTCGGCACCTGGCAATCGTCGTGCTCGTACTGCAGGTGGATCAGTTCGTGCGTGAGTACGCAACGGCGTTCACGAGCGGTCAGGCGCTCGTCCAGCCATATTGTTTTGATGCCGTCCGTTGCGCCTGGCTTACCGTCCGGCATTCGAACGTGATGTATCTCGATCCACGGATTGGCCCCAATGACATTCCAAGGGTCAAACATGAGCACAGCCTATAGGCCGGGTAGGACACTTAGTCCTGAGGGTCTTCGCCCAGATCGTCATACTGGCTGGATTCCATGCGTAGCGGTGGGTGGGCGGCGTGGGGTAGGGCTTCGTTGAACTCTGGTCGCAACGGTGTGACGTTGCTTCGTGGTTCGCGGAGCTTGCGCAGTTCTGCATTGCGCTGGTGAAACCTGAAGGTCAATTCTGCAAGGAGCTCTTCGTCGCTCAGGTCTGACACGTAACGTGGGCGTTCCTTTCCCCATGGGTCTACTTCCACGTCTTCCAGGGTCACTTCGTCCGGGGTCTTGGTGGAGGCCAGGAGTCTGGTGATTCTGTGCATGTCCCAGTTCAATGCGTCGCTGATCGCTTTGAGGGTGGTGGACTGTGGCCACGTTTCGCCGTGCTCGAAGGAATGGAGGGTCCGGAGGGAGACGCCGCTTTCCTTGGCCAGCTTTGGGCGGGACATGCCTAGGGCGGATCGCGCTTCGGTGACTAGCTTGCCGATGCGCTTCTGCAGTTGTTGTTCTTGATAGCTCATGGGTTTAGTTTCGTCCGAACTTTTTGTGTAGGTAAATGCGCTCAAAACCTAGTGTAGGGAACTTTCCTGCGTATAAAAGGCGTAAGAGTGTGAAGTTTATTCTCGTGTCTGACATGGCTTAATGCACTTATCTGCACTTTCCTACACCTCTGCTTGTTGACTTCCTGCACTTTCCTACATAGTCTTAGTGCATGAACAAGAAACATCAGGGGCGCCCGATCAAGGAGCGCGAAGTGACAAACACCAGAGAGCGCATCGGGTTGACCTTGCGCACCCTCCGCTTGTGCCACGGGATGACCGGTGAGGCCATGGCGGCGGCAATGAAGGTTAGCCCGTCGATGTACGACCACTACGAGGCGGGGCGACGAGCGATCACTTGGGATCGTGTGCAGCGTGCCGCTTGGTGGCTCGACATACACAGTCAGCTGACGATCCAGCCGGAGGCCATCGCACTGCCTAGTGAGTGCGGAGTAGCAGAACTAACAATCGTTGAAGGAGTAGCAGCATGAGCAACGTACTGATTCCGATTCAGGAGCACGAAGGCAAAACCGCAGTATCTGGTCGCGACTTGCACGCATTCTTGGAAGTCAAGACACCGTACAAGGATTGGTTCCCACGCATGGTCGATTACGGGTTTGTGGACGGACAGGACTTTAGCTCAATTTTGAGCGAAAGCTCCGGTGGCCGACCGAGCATGAATCACGCGATGACTCTCGACATGGCTAAGGAACTGTCGATGATCCAGCGCACCGATAAGGGTAAGCAAGCTCGGCAATACTTCATTGAAGTAGAGAAGCGCAAGAGCGTCGCACCCACCGGGCCGGAGCTCCTGGCCTTGGCTGTCGTAGAAGCCCATCAGGTTATCGAAGCCGCTCGCAACAAGGTCGCTGAGCTGACACCCAAGGCTGAAGCGTTCGACGCATTGCTTTCAACCGCTGGGGATTACAGCGTAAATGAAGCCGCGAAGGTTCTGGCTCGTGATCACAACATCCAGATTGGTGAAGGGCGACTGCGTAAGAAGCTCGAAGACTGGGGCTGGATTTATCGCCACTCAGGTAAGCCCCGCGCCAAGCAGGCCCAGGTTGATCTTGGGCGCATGACCGAGAAGGCCCGGTGGCATTACCACCCGGAGACTGCGGAGAAGGTTCTTGATACTCCGCAGGTTCGGCTTACTGCGAAGGGCATCGACGCAATTCGGAAGCGGATGCTGGCTCCGCTGGCGGTGGCAGCTTGACGGAAGAAGATTTCCTGACGGTGGTCGAACTAGCCGACAAGTTGAAGTGCTCGATTAGCACGGTGCAGAACAACGTGCGGAAGAAGAAGTGGCCGCATAAGAAATTTGGTCCGCGGATCATCCGGTTCACTCCGGAACATGTGGAACAGATCGTGGACATGGCAGAGGTTCCGGTCCGTGAGGAAAAGGAAAAGCCGCTAACCATCAAAGAGATGGTTTCGCGACTCAATTAGAAGCTTTGCTACTTGGCGGTTCCAAAGCGTTCGTTATTTAGGAGTTTACATGAAGAAGTTCATGAAGCAATTCGAGGGGTTGCGTTTGACCTCTCGTGGTGAGTGGGTGTTTGTGCTCAGCTTCGCGTTTGCGTGTGGTGGCACTGTGCTTCTCACTGATGTATTGGGGCGTGTGGCATGAGTGATCTGCAGCAGGAGCGCGTTGAGGCGTTGAAGCGTTTGCGTGAACCGTTTGAGCCTGGGGCGATTGGCAAACTGCCGAAGCCGTACACCCGGGATTCTCGCAAGGGTAACTGTCAAGAGTGCGGTGGCTACCACGGCTTGCCGGCCATGCACCTGGACTTCGTTGGCCACGCAGCCCTGACCGACAGGTTGTTGCAGGTGGACCCGGAATGGTCTTGGGAACCCCTCTCATTCGATCCGGTTGGCCTTCCGCAGTTCGACGGGTACGGCGGGTTGTGGATCCGGTTGACCGTGTGCGGGGTGACTCGGCTCGGGTACGGGGATGCGCAGGGCAAGAACGGCGCCAACGCGATCAAGGAAGCTATCGGTGACGCTCTGCGCAATGCGGGGATGCGGTTCGGTGCGGCTTTGGATCTTTGGCACAAGGGCGACTTGTGGGAGGCGAAGGAGGCCCGGGGCGAGTTCGCTTCACCGGATACCGCCAGCCAGCCAGCGCAGTCGGTTCCGGCTCCGGGTGAGTCTCCTTTAGAGATTTTCCAAGCCCAGTTCAGCCAGGCAAAGGGCAACCCGAAGGCGCTTGAAGCCTTGAAGAAGTGGGCGCACAACTCGGGCGCACCAGACAGCATTATCGATCAGATCAATTCCGCGTTGTCGGAACTTGACGCAGCTTAGGAGTCATTGTGGACAACATTCAGAAGTTCATGGCAGCGGACATGCTGTCGAAGAAGGTCAGCGCTTTGCAGAAGTCGTTGAAGGCTGACGCGGAGACCGTGTTGGAGCCAGGGGACCGCAAGAGCGTGTCGTTCGATCTAGACGGCGAGAAGGTCGTGCTTGGTGCGATTACCCGCACGAAGCCTCGCACCACTTGGAAGGTCACTGACGAGGGTGCTTTGACGAAGTGGATTCAGGAGAACCACCCGGACAAGATCGAGATGATCCCGGTCCCGAAGGAATGGTTCGTGAAGTCTTTGCTGGATCAGGCCGCGGCGAATGGTGTTTCGGTGACTGATGACGGCGAGATGGTTCCGGGTATTGATTCGGTGACTGGAACCTCGTATGCGTCGGCTAAGCCGGAGAAGGATGCTGACGAGAAGTTGGCCCGGTTGGTTGCCGGCGGGGTTATACAGACTGCGGAGCTGTTGATGATTGAGGGTGAAGCAGCATGATCCGGGCAGTAGACATGGGAAGCGTGTTCGCGTTGGCCAGGTATGCGGCGGAGAAGGCTAAGCCGCTGGTGGAACAGGTTCCGGGTGGGTCACTGGAAGTGCATGCTCACATCGAGGACAAGTGGTTCAGTATTCCGTGGTCGGTGTCGATTTACATTCACCGGACGTTGAATTCCGGGACTCAAGGAAAGGCCTTGGCCCCGATGGTTATCCAGGAATCTCATTTGGTCACTACCGCGGACGTTGACTCGAAGATTCAAGCACTCCGCGAAATCGTAGAACATCAGTCGTGGCCGCTGGATGACTCCGAACAGGCCGCGGCATGAGCCTGGATACTCTCAACCCCGTGAACGTGGAATCGCGGATCCGGGACATTAGCGCCCGGATCGCGAACTCCGCAAGTGTCTGCAACACCCGTTACGAAACGTTCCTCGACGCTGATCGAAACTACGATCAGGCTTTCGCTCGGGCGTATATGGGACACGAAGGGCCGGCGCATGAGAAGAAGTACGCTGCGGAGCTGGAAACAGAGGCGGAGCGTGCCGCCCGGGATGTTGCCGATGCCTCTTACCGGTACGCGGACAGGCTGGCGAAGGCGTTGGAGTCTGAGCTTCGGGCGTACCAGTCGATTGGTGCCAGCGTCCGAGCGATGTGGGGCGTCGCGGGGCGGGGTGAGGGCTCGTGAATCGGAAGCAGTTCGCGAAGTACCTGGCCCGGGATCAGCATTGCGTGTGCGGGTGCTTGGGCCGGGAGGACACATATATCCCTCAACACCGGGCAGGACGCGGAATGGGCGGGAGCAAGCTTCTCGACCGGCCGGCAAACGTCATCGTCATGTGCGCCGAGCTGAACGGGCTGATTGAGTCCAACGCTGATCTGGCCCAGCAAGCCCGAGTATATGGGTGGAAGTTGCATCGGTGGCAGATCCCGGAAGAAACCCCTGTTTATGACCGGGCCACTGGTGAGTGGTCCATCCTCGACAACGACTTCGGTCGGATGATTCAAGAACGAAAGGCGGCCTAGCCGTGGAAGAGAAAGAACCGCAGGTGCCGTTCGCGGTGCATTTGACCGATGGCAGGTCTCTGCATGGTGCTCCGGCGCCGTTGGGGGACGTTGTCAGCTTCTATGACTACATCGCAGACGAGACGGGGAAGCTCAAGTTCCCCGCTACTGACGGTCGCATGATCCTCGTTGCCGCTAAGCGAATCAACTACATCAGCTTCGAACTTCCAAAGGAGGCCTAATCATGGCGGGAGAAACTATTATCACGGTCATTGGAAATCTGACCGCGGATCCTGAGTTGCGTTTCACTCCGAGCGGTTCAGCGGTTGCGAACTTCACGATCGCGTCGACCCCTCGCACGTTTGATCGGCAGTCGAACGAGTGGAAGGACGGGGAAGGTTTGTTCCTCCGCTCGGCGGTGTGGAAGGAGGCCGCGGAGAACGTGGCCGAGTCGCTGACGAAGGGCATGCGCGTTATTGCCCAGGGACGGTTGAAGTCCCGCTCGTATGACACCAAGGAAGGCGAACGTCGCACCGTCATGGAGCTTGAAGTCGATGAAATCGGCCCATCGCTCCGTTTCGCGTCCGCCAAGGTCACCCGTACCCAGCGCTCCGGTGGAGGGAACTTCCAGCCACAGCAGGGCGGGTACAACCATCAGTCGGCGCCGCGTGGAGGCCAGAACGCTCCGGGCGGCGACCCGTGGAAGCAGGCGCAGGATGCCCCGCAGGGAGGTGGTTGGAATGGCCCAGGCAACGACGAGCCACCGTTCTGACCCGTGGGATCCAGCGCCGGTCGAAGTGCAGAACGTTGTAGGTCGCGAAGTGCCAGGATTCGGCAATAAGCGCACCTACCACGCACACGATGTGGCGTATCAGCGGATTGTCGGCATTACGGGGGCGATTGTTTCCCGGAAGCAGGGCGAGACGCAAACCCGGGTGCTGTTGGACCCGGACAAGATCCAGGGTCTGACGGACTTGGAGAAGTTGGTGTTGGCTGATCAGCAGCCTTCACCGTTCGGCGGGGTGGTGGCCGGCAATCAGGTCATCATCTACCGCGACTAACTAAATCACGAGAGGCAGCCCTGCAGGGGCGGGGTTGCCTTTCCTATACCCAAAAACAGGAGGGGCCATCATGGTCACGGTTTATTCGAAGCCGTCATGCGTGCAGTGCAACGCAACCTACATCGCATTGAACAAGAAGGGCATCCCGTTCAAAACGGTGGACATGTCGCAGGACTTGGAAGCTCTGGAAATGGTCAAGGGTTTGGGCTATCTGGAAGCGCCAGTGGTGGTCACTGCTGACGATCACTGGGGTGGTTTCCGCCCGGACAAGATCGAGGGGCTGGCGGCATGAGTGTCTTTCAAGCTGTTTGGCCGGTCTTGGATACGGATATTCCGTACGAGGATTTGAAGGCTGAAGCGATCGAGGATTTGCCGAAGGTAGCACGCAGGCACAACGTGATCACGATCGGGGAGCCGAAGGCGTTTGTGCGTTTGGGTAAGGACGTTCCTGGTGTCGGTGATGCGACGTTGGTTGTGGTTGTGGAATCGCCGGTTGCGGAGGTGCCGCAGGCTCGGCTTGTTGATCCGAAGTATGCGCGAGCTTGTGACCGTTGCGGTGTGGAGAAGGCTGTTACTCATGGTGTTGACGAGTATTTCTGCAAGGACTGCAAGAGCTACGTGAAGGCTGACGGCTGGTTGGAGAATGCATCGTGAGCTTTTGCAAGAAGTCTTGCTGTTGGACTCCGTTCCAGGTGTGCGCGACCAAGAAAGAATGCGGTTGCCATACGAGTGAGCGGCCGGTTTATGAGCGGCTCACATTCGATGAAATCTCTCGGGCCAATGCGGTCCTTCAGCTGAAGGGGCGAAGCCGATGATAACCATCGACGGGCAACTGAGCATCTTCGACCTGCTGGAACCGACACCGAAGCGCGAAGCACCTCACAACTCAGGCGCTTCTTACGAGCTCCCTAACCCATGCCCAGCCTGTGGAGAGAAATCACCATCAGATTACATGGCTGACTCGAACCACTGCGCAATGCCAGCGGACAGGGCAAAGTTCGGTCACGACGTTTGCATTTCCATGAATCTGAAACTCAACCACCTGCACCACGCGATAGCGCGGGCTGGCAGGAAGTGGGATGAAGATACGTCCTGCTGCTGGTCAAAGGATGACTTGCATGGCAAGGCGGTGAAGAAGGCGAATCGTAAGCAGTGGTTGGATCATGCACGCGACGAGTACAAGAAGTGCTTGAAGCGGTGGTCTTTGCATTTGCCGTCGCTGGAAGGATCACTTACAGAGTTCTTGGAACGGTACGGGGTGACTCGTACAGAATTCACCGAGGGCCTAGTGCTGCCTAAGCCTGCACAGCCACCGTTCAAGGTCAGCATCAACGTTTGGCAGGATACGCGTTGTGGCTGGTGCGGGAAGTCATCGACCATTGGTGGGTTTGCCACTCGGCACCGTGACCATGAGGACATCAGCATCTACGGCGATTACTGCACCAAATGCTCGGACAAGTATGGCGATCCGAGGCTCAACGATATTGAGCTGGTCGTGAATCTTGACCCGGCCCCAGGTAAGCATGGAGGCCATGAGGAAGATATAGCGGAGTCAATCAAGAGGTGGAATTCCCGGTGACCCGCTTGCCGCGGTGCCCGTGCGGGAAAGTATGGGCACCCACACGCCAACAAGCGGAACGTCTACGCATGTTCATCAGTGACTACAAAGGCGAAAGCCTGAAAGTTCAGTACTACATGTGCCAGTACGGTGCATGGCACTGGACACGACAACAACTATGGAGGAATCAAAGTGGCCTGGTTCAACGCCGATGACCGGATGCACTCTCACCCGAAGGTGAGAGCTGCAGGTTTGGAATCGATCGGTTTATGGCTCGTTTCCGGCACGTATTGCACCGACTATTTGACCGATGGCGCAGTACCGGAATGGTTCGTCATGTCATGGCCGAAAGGCAAGGCTTTGGCCGGGAAACTGGTCACCGCTGGCCTTTGGGAAACCACAGCCGACGGGTGGCAGTTCCTTTCATGGACTGAGTACCAGCGAACGAAAGAGCAGGTCATCGAGGAAAAGCGGAAGGCAGCCGAGCGGATGCGGAAAGCCCGAGAAAAGAACACTGAAAAGTGAACGTTCGCCGTTCGTTCGCCCGAACACACACCGAACATGCTTTGTTCGTTCGGGACGGGTTCAACAGCCCAAGACCAAGACCAAGACCAAGTACTTATACTCACCTCAGTCTCATGGGCTTAGTACTTAAAATCCGTGGTTAGAAATCATCATGTCGTTACGTCCGTAACGCGTGGGGGAGGAGACGGAATGATGAATGAAATCAATCCAAAAAATCAGATCACCGAACTGCAGTCTCGACAGCTGGCTGCGTTCATTCATTCGATCCGCCCGGATTGGGAGGTGGCTGGGGTGCATAAGGCTTTGGGGTATGCCAGGGGGCGTGGTGGTGTGGATGCTTTGGCGGTGGCTGCGGTTCGTGCGGCGATGGTTCCGGGGAATCGTACGCCGGCGGTGATTGGTCAGTCTGGTGCTCATTGGGTTGGTGCTCATGTGGAGCGGCAGGGGCCGGCGCGGGAGGTGCATTGTGTGGAGCATGATGTTCCGGAGTCTCGGTGTAAGAAGTTTCATCAGCGGGTGGGTCCGCCTGATTGGTGGGGTGACTTCCGTAAGGGCAAGGCAGGGCCACCGATAGTGCAGGATGGTGCATGATGGGTGGCAGGTCGCCCGGGAGTGTTTTAGGCGCTTAGAAACGATTCTGAGCGGTTCAACTATTTAGGAGTTTTTGATGGGACGTAGTTTGCGGTCGGCGAAGAACGCTGGCACGAGGTTTGAGCGCGTTACGGCGGATTATCTCGCTAAGGCGTTGGATGATGACGGGATTGACCGTCAAGTCAAAACCGGTGCGCTGGATTTAGGGGATGTGCGTGGGGTGAAGATTTGGGGCCAACCTGTGGCGATTGAGTGCAAGGACGTTGCGACGATGGCGCTACCGGCGTGGTTGCGTGAAGCGGAGTTGGAGCGTGGCAACAAGGATGCTCTGGCTGGCGTAGTGGTCCACAAGAAGCGTGGCACTGGGGATCCTGGCTCGCAGTACGTGACGATGTCGCTGAAAGATTTTGCGGCGTTGCTGGCTGGTGCTCGTCCGGAGTAGTTTTTGCGCCCGGAAACTTCTTGCACTGTTCCGCATTTATATAGTGCGAAACAGTGCAAGGGTTGGTATGGTTGGTAGTGCTAACAAGATTGCCGGGGTTGCCTGGCAAGGAGAGGAAATCATGAGCAGGATTCTTTTGGTCGGTGTGGCTGTTTTGGCCTTGGCTGGTTGTGCGCCGGCTGACCGCGTAGCGGACACGGCACCTGTCACCGCCGACGAGGTGAAAGCCTCAATGTTCGGCACTAGCCCCGAGTTCGAACAAGACTTACGCGAATGCCTTGAAGCCCACCCGATCCCAACGGATCACACGCCAGACCACCCAGCATCCTTGCCGTTGGCGGAGTGCGTGGCAGACGTGTACGCAGCCCACGGCGGTGCGAAATGACCATCAACCTGGATACCCTGCGCAAGATTGCTGAAGCCGCAACTCCTGGACCGTGGGAGACGCTTGGTGGTCAAGGACCATTCGGAACGCACGCTGTGTGTCACCGCATGGAGCAGGGAACGCTTGTTGAAATCGCGTACCGTGATGCGCATTTCGACAAAATCAACGCTGTGCACATCGCCACGTTTGACCCGCCTACCGTGCTCGCGCTCCTGTCCCGTGTCGAAAAGGCGGAGCGTTCCTGCCGGTTGCTTGGAACAATCATCGAGCGTGACGGTAAGAACCTTGTTGAACTGACCAACTCGCAGGACATCATCCCGGAGGACGGAGATGGCGACTGGGAAGTTGTGTGGGAGCGGGCGCAAGAAATGAAGGACCGCCTCGAACAGGCTGAGCAGGCTGTAGGGAGGGTGCGGGAAGTGGCAGCAGGCTGGGCAACGAATGACCGCCCTTTCCGTGAAGCACTCCTCCGCGCCCTGGACGGTGATCAGGCATGACCGTCGTTGGACTCTCAGCGCAGGCCATCGCCTACGGAGGAAAAGACCACCCGTGGGACCCGTCAGACCTGCAGCGCTGCTTGAACTACATCGACTCATGGAACATCGACACCCCCACGCTACGCAAACGCATGGCAGGCAGGTCCGTGGCTTGGGATCGACTGCTCCCAGAGTGGGACAAAATCGTGTCACTGTTCCGGCAGGAAATCGAAAATCAAGGGACGTGGTGGAGTGCGCCGCGCACTTATCAAGAGATGAAACGCATTCTTGCCGACGGCGTAGCCTGCGATTCGTGCGATTCGACAGGGCGTGGAACTGAATGCGCCAAGTGCAAGGGCACTGGCCGGCGATCAGGTGGCCGATGCAGGGCTGAACCTTGCTACGGCGGCGCTGACTTCTGTGGCAGCTGCCGAGGACATGGGTACACCGACCGTATGGCACGAACCAACCAAGGAGAAAACAAATGATCAACAAGACTTTCAACAGTGACAGCACCGACGGACTGGCGCTGGAAGTAGGCAGGAACGGTGAACTCCCGTGGCTGAACATCAGGGAGTTCGACCTTGAAAACACCATGTTCATGCTCGCCCCGTCTGATGCTCCTGCACTTGCCCTCGCAATCCTCGAAGCGGCGGGGTGGCCGGAGCGAGAGTCGACGAGCGTAACCCGCACGATCCTTTCCGACTTGAGCCGCGTTGTTGAGTTCCAAGAACGCGCCACCGCCGAAGCCAAAGAACAAGCCGAGCTGGAAGCCGAAGCGCTGGAACTGTTCAACGCTCAACGGAAGCATCAGCACTATCCCTTGGTCGAGGATTGGGATATGCAGCCAAGTTGCAAAGATACATGGCTCGCTGTTGCCCGTAAAGCGCGTGAGATTGGAGCAGGGAAGTGAAGCCCCGTTTCCACAAAGATCCACGGACATGCGCGCACATCAATGAGAACGTGTGCCGTACGTGCGACTTCGACGGATACTACGCCAACACCTACCCCGAATGCCCATGGAACGAACGCCAAGCGAAAGGCCAAACCAATGCCTAACCAGCCCTCGCTAAACCCGGACGCGCTCGCCAACCTGAGACTGCTGGCAGACCGAGCGACCGAGGAAGTACGCCACGCGGTCATTGAACCTGACATTCTGCATAAGCTACTCGACTTCGCCACCGCCCAGCCGGAAGTGAACAGCGTGGAAGAACTCGACCAGTTGCCACATGGGGTAATCGTCCTAGACGCGGATGATGACCCAATGATGTTGTCCCCGGATGGAGAGGGTAATGCCGATTGGGTAAGGTTCTATGACCCCATCTGGTACGGCTCCGACCATGTTGCCCTCCCCGCCCGTGTCCTATACCGCCCGGCGGTGAAGTCATGAACATCCAAGAAATCCTCGAAGCGCACACGGTCAAGCGCCCGTGGAGTGAAGCCAGCCGTATGCGGTGCAAATGCGGTGACGTGGTTATTGCTGAGACGGAAGGTCAGCTGTACGCCCTGCACCGCGCTCATGTTGCCGAGGTGCTGGACAAGCACATGCAAGAACGAGAAGCCAATGCGGTTCGGGAGGCGGCGCGCTACATCGAACGCCTTTACCCGCGCAAGGGACTAATCAACCGCGCTGACTTGCTAGCAGATATTGAAATCGCGGCGGACAGGTTAGGGCGCGGAATCCACGCCAACGGACGAGATAAGAGGCCAGCCAATGGGCGCTAATGAGAAGCACGCTGCCACCTACCATGGAGTGAGCCACAACCCAGACACCGATTTGGTGCGAACCGTTTACGCGGGTGCAAGTCCTGTGCCGAGCTACGAAGATCGCGAGACCGCATTCAACTGCTGGCTTGAAACCGTGCGCGCCGAAGCGAAAGCAGAAGCGCTCGAAGAAGCCGCGGACACGCTGAACCCGGAACTGATCAACTACCGACGCGACGCAATGGAAGCACTAAGCCAGCCGATTAGACCCGCTGGCGGTGACAGCACCATGAGTCTCCAACTTGCTCTCGTCGCAGCAAATCGAACCGCCGTCTGGCTCCGTGCCCGCGCT